>NZ_CP006644.1:6050000-6205897 GCF_000512205.2 Sphingomonas sanxanigenens DSM 19645 = NX02 | reverse complement strand
GCAACAGCTTCCCCCACCGAGGGTTGCGCCCTCGGAAAAGCCTGTCACGCTATACTGCTGTCCCCCGCGAAGTGAGTCGTTACCGCGGGGACATCTGATTTCTGTGAGCCAAACGACCCCCGATCAAGAGGCACCCCGGTCAAAAAAATGAAATAAAGGCGGTTGACTCGTTCAACCCCTAGAAACTCCTAGAATGCCGTCTCATGCCGCTGAAAACACGAGATTATTTCACTAGCGTTTCGGATCGGTGACGCCCGAATCGCGGGAAATCCTAGGGTTTCGGGATTCGATCGAATTGCCTTTGTGACAGGCACCGTCGCAGCGCATTCCATGCTGCAAATGCGAAAAAAGCCCGCCGGCGCGTGCCGACGGGCTTAATTATTAACGAATGACGAAGATGTCAGCCGAGCGCGGCGACCGCCTTGGTCAGGCGCGCGAACTTGCGCGACGCCGTGTTCTTGTGAAGCACGCCCTTGGCGACGCCGCGCGCCAGCTCCGGCTGCGCTTCGGACAGCGCGGCGACCGCCGCGGCCTTGTCACCGGCGGTCAGCGCGCTCTCGACCTTCTTCACGAAGGTACGGATGCGCGAAACGCGATTGCCGTTGACCACCGCGCGACGCCCGTTGCGCCGGATACGCTTCTTTGCCTGGGGCGTGTTCGCCATGCTCGTCCTCAAATTTCGCAATAATGGAAGCGGCGCGGGAAGCACCCGCACCGTGAAGGCGGCGCTATAAGCAGCTTTCGGAGATTCGGTCAACCATCAGCGCTGGCATTTCGCGCAGTAGAAGGTCGATCGCCCGCCATCGACACGCCGGCTGACGATCGTGCCGCACGCGCACGCCTCACCCTCGCGGCCATAGACCAGCCATTGCTTCTGGAAATAGCCCAGCTCGCCGTCGGGCCGCGCATAGTCGCGCAGCGTGGATCCCCCCGCTGCGATCGCCGCCGCCAGCACCTGGCGCACCGCGACGACCAGCGCCTTCAGCTTCGCGCGCGGGATGAGCCCGCCCGCCCTGTCCGGCGCGATCCTCGCGATATGCAGCGCCTCGCAGACATAGATGTTGCCGAGCCCCGCAACGATTCGCTGATCGAGCAGCAGTGCCTTCACCGGCGCGATTCGCCCGGCGAAGGCGTCGGCCAGATGCGCGGCGTCGAACCCGTCGCCCAGCGGTTCCGGGCCGAGCGCGGCAAAGGAGGCGAAGTCCGCCAGCGCGTCGGTGCGGACGATGTCGAGCGAGCCGAAGCGGCGCGGATCGTTGAGCGAGAGGCGCCTGCCGCTGTCCGTCTCGATCAGCAGATGATCGTGCCGGCCTATCTCCTTGGGCTCGACGCGCCAGCGCCCGGACATGCCGAGATGGAAGATCAACGTGTCGCCCCGATCGGTGTCGATCAGCCCATATTTGGCGCGGCGGCCGAGCGCGGTGACGGTGGCGCCGGTGAGCCGCTGACGCAGGTCGACCGGGATCGGGCGACGCAGGTCGGCGCGGCGTGGCTCGACACGCGCCAGCCGCTCGCCCAGCAGCACCGATCGGAGGCCCGCGACGGTGGTTTCGACTTCGGGAAGTTCAGGCATGCCGCAGCCGCTTAGCCCAATTCGCGATCGCGCGGAACGGCCCGGCGCAGGTTCGGTTTGCTGCCCGTCCCGCGCGCGGCTAAGGGCATGCGATGACCGACACCGTATCCTTCGGCTACGAGAATATCGACGCTTCGGAAAAGACCGGACGCGTCGGCGAAGTCTTCTCGAACGTCGCCCGCCGCTATGACCTGATGAACGACGCCATGTCGGGCGGCATGCACCGGCTGTGGAAGGACCGCTTCGTGCGCCGGCTGAAGCCCCGCGCCGGCGAACAGGTGCTCGACATGGCGGGCGGCACCGGCGACATCGCCTTCCGCATCCAGCGATCGGGCGCGCAGGTGACCGTGTCTGACATCAATGCCGACATGCTGGCCGTCGGCATGGAGCGCGCGCAGAAGAAGGGGCTCACCGGCCTCGTCTGGTCCGAACAGAATGCGGAGACGCTGACGTTCTCCGATCGCCAGTTCGACGCCTATACGATCGCGTTCGGCATCCGCAACGTCACCCACATCCAGCAGGCGCTTGGCGAGGCGCACCGCGTGCTGAAGCGCGGCGGCCGCTTCTTCTGCCTGGAGTTTTCGACGACGCTGTGGCCCGGCTTCGCCGAGGTCTACGACGCCTATTCGCATCACATGGTGCCCAAGCTCGGCAAGCTGCTGGCGAACGATGCCGACAGCTATCGCTATCTGATCGAATCGATCCGCCGCTTTCCCGACATGCCCACCTTCGAGGGGATGATCGGCAAGGCCGGTTTCGTGCGCACGCAGGTGGAGCCGTTGCTCGGCGGCCTCGTCGCGATCCACAGCGGCTGGAAAATCTGATGCGCCTCCTTCCCGCTCGCGCCGTCGCCGGAGGCGCAGCCGCTTGACCCGCCCCGCCGTCCACGTCTGGCGCCTCCTGAAATGGGGCCGCATCCTCGCGCGTTACGGCGCGCTTCAGGGCATCGAACGTGATCCGCTGACCCCGCCGCCGGTGCGCCGCCTTGCACGCATCGCCCGCTTCGGCGCGCGCGTGCCGAAACAGCCCGCCTATGCGGACGCCTTCCAGGCGATCGGCCCCGCCGCGATCAAGCTCGGCCAGACGCTCGCCACCCGCCCCGACCTCGTCGGCGAGGAGGCCGCGCGCGATCTGCTGCGCCTGCAGGATGCGTTGCCGCCCTTGCCCTTCGCGGACATCGAACGGCAGATCCATGCCTCTTTCGGCCGGCCGTGGCAGGATCTGTTCGCCAGCCTCGATCCGGTGCCGGTCGGCGCCGCCTCGATCGCGCAGGTCCATCGCGGGATCACCACCGATGGCCGCGACGTCGCGGTCAAGGTGCTGCGCCCCGGCGTGGAAAAGGATTTCGCCCGCGCGATCGACACCTATGAGTGGGCGGCCGCGCAGGTCGAGGCGATGGGCGGCGAACCCGCGCGACTGCGCCCCCGCCTCGTCATCGCCACCTTCAAGCGCTGGACCGCGCGCGAACTCGACCTGCGCCGCGAAGCCGCCTCCGCCTCCGAACTGGCCGAAGGCATGCAGGCGGAGCCCGGCTTCGTCATCCCCGCGATCGACTGGCAGCGCACCTCGGGCAAGGTGCTGACGCTCGAATGGCTGGACGGCATCAAGCTTTCCAATCGCGAGGGATTGATCGCGGCGGGACACGACCCCGCGGCGCTCGCGCACCGGCTGGTCCGCGCCTTCCTGCGGCAGGCGATCGCCGAGGGTTTCTTCCATGCCGACATGCACCAGGGCAATCTGTTCGCGCTGCCCGACGGCAATCTGGCGGCGATCGACTTCGGCATCATGGGCCGCATCGACCGGCGCGCACGGCTGTGGCTGGCCGAGATTCTCTACGGCCTCATCACCGGCAACTACCGCCGTGTCGCCGAGATTCATTTCGAGGCGCAATATGTGCCCGCGCACCACAATGTCGCCGAGTTCGCGACGGCGCTGCGTGCTGTGGGCGAGCCGATGCGCGGGCGGCCGGTGAAGGAACTGTCGGTCGGTCAGATACTCGACGGCCTGTTCGCGATCACGCGCGACTTCGACATGCAGACCCAGCCGCACCTGCTGCTGCTGCAGAAGACGATGGTCATGGTGGAAGGCGTCGCGACCGCGCTCGATCCCGATATCAACATGTGGGAAACTGCCGCCCCCTTCGTCCAGCAATGGCTGCGCGACGAACTCGGCCCCGAAGCCGCCATCGCCGACCGGCTGCGCGAGGATGTGGCGACGCTGGTGCGCCTTCCCGACCTCATCCGCCGCATCGAAGCGCGCTTCCCGCCCGCGGGCGCCGCACCCCCCTCCCCGCCGCTCGCCGAGGTGCAGGTGGTGCGGCTGGGCGGCGGCTGGCGCTATGGCGTGGTGGCCGTGGTCGCGGCGGCCGTCGGCGCCGCGGCGATGTGGCTGGCAGGATAGGGACGCCCGCGACAATGCTGCGGGCGATTCCGGACGCGTTCGATCGCGGGAAGCTGGCCGAGGTCGACGGCCGGCTCGACGTCATCACGGCCGACGAGCATGTCGACATCCGCCTCGCGATCGAAAGCGGCAGCCGCGCCTGGGGCTTTCCCTCGCCCGACAGCGACTATGATTGCCGCTTCCTCTTCGTGCGACGCGCCGAGGACTATCTGTCGCCCTGGCAGAAGCGCGACGTGATCGAGACACCGCTGATCGACGAACTCGACGTGAACGGCTGGGAACTGGGCAAGGCGCTCAAGCTGCTGCTCAAGGGCAATGCCGTGGTGATCGAGTGGCTGATGTCGCCGATCGTCTATCGCGGCGATGTGTCCTTCCGTGACGGGATGCTCGCATCGGCGCAGCGACATACCGATCGTGTCGCGATCGCCCGGCACTATCTCCACTTGGGGGAGCGGCAGCGGAACACCTATTTCGCCGATCACAAGCATGTCGCGCTGAAGAAGCTGTTCTATTCGCTGCGTCCGGCCGCCGCGCTGCGCTGGTTGCGGCTGCATCCCGACGCGCGCATCGCGCCGATGCATTTCCCGACCCTGCTCGATGAATGCGAGCCGCCGGCGGAGGTGCAAAAGATCGCGGGTGAACTGATCGCGCGCAAGGCCGTGACGCGCGAACTCGGCGCCGGCCCGCTGCCGGATCCGATCCGCGTTTTCATCGACGCGGAGTTCGAAACCGCCCACCAACATTTCGCGAAGCGCCCCAACCGGCTGTCCACCGAGGCAAAGGCTGACGCGGAGGCATTCTTTCGGACGATGCTCGGTGAACGGGGCTGATCGGCTCTCATCTGCGGCAGCGAAGCTACCCAAGTCAGTCCACGCGGGTTAATCGCAAAAAGGCCTGCAACCTCGGGAGGCAGATCGATGACCAAGCGCAAGACCCCGCCGACCGATCGCTCCGCTGACTGGCAGGCGCGCTGGCTCGCCGAGAACGGCCATTCACTTCAGGCCTCCAACGACTATGTCGACAAGCACGGCCTTCCGCTCGCGGAATATTCTTGGTTCGCGAGAGAGAAGGCCACGGAGCCTGATGAATGACCCAGCGCAAGATCCTGCTCATCATCGGCGGCGGCATCGCGGCCTACAAGGCGTGCGAGTTGATCCGGCTGATCCGCAAGGCGGGCATGTCGGTGCGCTGCGTGGTGACCGCGGGCGGGCAGCATTTCGTGACGCCGATGACGCTCGCGGCGCTCTCCGAACAGCCCGTCCATACCAGCCTTTGGGATTTGAAGGACGAGGCCGAGATGGGCCATATCCAGCTCAGCCGCGAGGCCGATCTGGTGGTGGTGGCGCCCGCGACCGCCGATCTGATGGCGAAGATGGCCGCCGGCATCGCCGACGATCTCGCCACCACCTTGCTGCTCGCCACCGACAAGCCGGTGCTCGCAGCACCGGCGATGAACGTACGCATGTGGCAGCACGCCGCGACCCGCCGCAACGTCGCGCAACTCAAGGCGGACGGGATCATCCTGCTCGATCCCGACGAGGGGCCGATGGCGTGCGGTGAGTTCGGCCCCGGCCGCCTGCCCGAGCCGAGCGCGATCATGGCGGCGATCGAGGCGCATTTCGCGGGCACTGTGCGGGCACCGGCGCCCACGGCGACCGGCGCCGGCCTCTCGCCGCTGCACGGGGCCGAGGACCTGCCCGGCCAGCCCGATTTCGCGCCCGATACGCACCGCGCGCTGTACGGCCGCCATATCGTCGTCTCCGCCGGCCCCACCCGCGAGCCGATCGATCCGGTGCGCTACATCGCCAACCGCAGTTCCGGCCAGCAGGGCTTCGCCATCGCCGGCGCGCTGGCGGCGCTGGGCGCGCGGGTGACCTTGGTCGCCGGCCCGGTCTCCCTGGAGACGCCGGCCGGGGTCGAGCGAATCGACGTGGAAACCGCGCGCGAGATGGCGGCGGCGGTGGATGACGCGCTGCCCGCCGACGCCGCGGTGATGGTGGCCGCGGTCGCCGACTGGCGCGCCGAGGCGGCGGCGGAGCACAAGATCAAGAAGACCGGCGATGCGCCGCCGACCTTGGCGCTCACCGAGAATCCGGACATCCTCGCGCGCGTCTCGGCGGCGGGGCCGCGGCGCCCGGCGCTGGTGGTCGGCTTCGCGGCGGAAACCGACAATGTGCTGGAGCATGCCCGCGCCAAGCTGGCGAAGAAGGGGTGCGACTGGATCGTCGCCAACGACGTCTCCGGCGACGTGATGGGCGGCACGGAAAATGCCGTGCACCTCGTGACCGCGGATGGCGTCGAGAGCTGGGACCGGATGCCGAAGGGCGCGGTCGCAACGCGGCTGGCGGAGCGGATCGCGACGGCGCTGGGCTGAACCTTCTTCCCTTGTGGGAGAAGGATACGGAGCCTTATGAGCGAAGCGAATTGGGCGAAGTTGGATGAGGGGTGCACGCCGAAAGCGCCGCTCCCAGCTCCGACCAGGGCCCGCCAAGGGGCGGCCGCAAGTCTGCG
Source organism: Sphingomonas sanxanigenens DSM 19645 = NX02 (assembly GCF_000512205.2). Lineage (NCBI taxonomy): Bacteria > Pseudomonadati > Pseudomonadota > Alphaproteobacteria > Sphingomonadales > Sphingomonadaceae > Sphingomonas > Sphingomonas sanxanigenens. Next base: position 6,199,413 of record NZ_CP006644.1, on the reverse strand, counting down.
CAACCCTCTCCCCTTCCGGGGCAAGGGAAAGTTAGGGAACCCAATGACCATCACCATCGCCATCAAGCGCCTCCCCCATGGCGAGGGCCTGCCCCTCCCCGCCTATGCCACCGAACGCGCCGCGGGGCTCGACATCGTCTCGGCTGAGGATCTCACCCTTGCGCCCGGTGCGCGCCATGCCGTCGCCACCGGCTTCGCGATCGCGATCCCGAACGGCTATGAGGTGCAGGTGCGGCCGCGCTCGGGCCTCGCGCTCAAGCATGGCATCTCGCTCGCCAACACGCCGGGCACGATCGACGCCGATTATCGCGGCGAGGTGAAGGTGATCATGATCAACCTCGGCACGGAGCCTTTCGCGATCGCCCGGGGCGACCGCATCGCCCAGCTCGTCCCTGCGGAAGTGCTGACCGCCGGGTTCGAGGAGGTCTCCGACCTCGACGACACCGTTCGCGGCACCGGCGGCTTCGGATCGACCGGCATGGGGTTCTGATCGCGTGGACCTGACCGACGACCAGCTCGATCGCTACGCGCGCCACATCATCCTGAAGGAGATCGGCGGTGCGGGCCAGCAGGCGCTGCTGGGCGCGCATGTCGTGGTGATCGGTGCGGGCGGCATCGGCAGCCCGGCGATCCAGTATCTCGCGGCAGCCGGTGTCGGGCGGTTGACGCTGATCGACGACGACACCGTCTCGCTCTCCAACCTCCAGCGCCAGACCCTGTTCGCGACCGCGGATGTCGGCGCGGCCAAGGTGGAGACAGCCGCCGGCGCGGTGGCGCGGCTCAATCCGGATGTCGGCGTCGCCACCGTGAGGGAACGGATCGATGCCGGCAACGCCGCCGCGCTCCTCGCCGGCGCCGACGTGGTGCTCGACGGGTGCGACAATTTCGCCACCCGCCTTGCCGTGGCGGACGCGGCGCTGGCGCTGCGCGTGCCGCTGGTCTCGGCGGCGGTCGGTCAGTTCGAGGGGCAGCTCGGCCTGTTCCGCGGCTGGGATGCCGACAAGCCCTGCTATCGCTGCTTCGTCGGCGGCGATCCCGACCGGCCCGACATCTCCTGCGCCGACCAGGGCGTGCTCGGCGCGCTGACCGGCGTGATGGGCAGCCTCGCCGCACTGGAGACGGTGCGCGCGATCACCCGTTTCGGCGATGACAGCGCCGGCAAGTTGCTGCTGGTCGACGCCCTCGCCTTCCGCTTCCGCACCCTTGCCCTGCCCAAGGATCCCGGCTGCCCGGCCTGCGGACCGCGATGAGCGGCATCACCATCATCCTCGCGACGCCCGATGGCGCGAAGTTCCGCACCGCGCTGATGATTGCGGCGACGAGCGCGGTGCTGGGCGATGCCGCGCGGATCTTCTTCAGCGAAGCCGCGGTGGCGCTGCTCGGGGTGCCGCCCGCGGATCCCGCCGACGAATGGTACGCCTCGGAAGGCCTGCCGACTCTGGACCTGCTCTATGAGGAAGCGCTGGACGCCGGCGTGGCGCTGATCGCGTGCCAGAGCGGGCTGGCGCTGATCGGGCTCGATGCCGAACGGCTGGATCCGCGCATCGAGGCAGGCGGTCTGCTCGGCGCGCTGGCGGCGGATCGCGGGGCGCGGCTGATGGCGCTGTAGGGCTTGCCCGGCGGGCGGCCCTACAGCCATTCCTATTCCGCCGCTTTCTTCTTCGGCGCGGCCTTCTTCGCGGCCGGCGCTTTCTTGGCCGCCGGCGCCTTCTTCGCCGCCGGCTTCTTCTTCGCCTTGCCCTTCGCCGGCGCCGCCGCGGCGCGCGCGTCGATCAGTTGCGCGGCTTCCTCAAGCGTCAGCGCTTCCGGCTGCACCGTCTTGGGCAGGGTCGCGTTGGTCTCGCCATCGGTCACATAAGGGCCGAAGCGGCCTTCCATCAGCTTGATCTCGGCCTCGGTGCGCGGGTGCTTGCCGAGCATGCGCAACGGTTCGCGGGCCGCGCCGCGGGCCGGACGGCCGCCTGCCGCGGCTTCGGCCAGTTTCACCACCGCGGCGTTCATGCCGGTCTCGAACACCTCGGCAGTCGATTTCAGCCGGGCATATTTGCCGTCATGCGCCAGATAGGGCCCATAACGGCCGATGCTCGCGGTGATCGGGTTACCGGTCTCCGGATGCTTGCCGACCTCGCGCGGCAGCGACAGCAATTTGATCGCCCAATCCAGCCCGAAATCATCGCCCGGAATGTCCTTGGGGATCGAGGCGCGCTTGGCCTCCTTGCCATCGCCCATCTGGATGTAAGGGCCGAAGCGGCCCGAGCGCTTGCTGATCTCCTGACCCGTCTCCGGATCGGTGCCGATCACCTCGGGCCCCGCATCGCCACCGGCTTCCGCCCCCCCCGCCTGCGCGAAGCGGCGGGTGAACTTGCAGTCCGGATAGTTGGAGCAGGCGATGAACGCGCCGAAGCGGCCGCCGCGCAGTGACAGCCGGCCTTCGCCGCAGTTCGGGCACAGCCGGGGATCGCTGCCGTCGCCCTTGTCCGGGAACAGGTAGGGCCCGAGAAACTCGTCGAGCGCCGCCGTCACTTCGGAGGGCTTCTGCTCCATGACCTGCACGGTCTTCGGCTTGAAGTCACGCCAGAAGGCTTCGAGCACCGCCTGCCAGCCCGCACGTCCGCCCGAGACGTCGTCCAGGCTCTCCTCGAGCCCAGCCGTATAATCGTAGCTGACATAGCGTTCGAAGAAGCGCTCGAGGAAGGCCGTCACCAGCCGCCCGCTTTCGTTGGGCGTGAAGCGGTTCTTCTCGACCGTCACATAGTCGCGATCCTTCAGCGTCTGCAGGATCGAGGCGTAGGTGGAGGGGCGGCCGATGCCGAGTTCCTCCATCTTCTTGACGAGGCTCGCCTCCGAATAGCGCGGCGGCGGCTGGGTGAAATGCTGCTCGGCACGCACCGCCTTCTTCGCCGGCGTATCGCCAGTGGAGAGTTTGGGCAGCCGCTTGCTGTCCTCATCCGCCTCGTCGTCGCGGCCTTCCTCGTACAGCGCGAGATAGCCGGGGAAGAGCACGACCTGGCCGGTGGCGCGCAGCGCGTGGCGCCCGGAGCCGTCCTCCATCTCGGCGGTCGTCCGCTCGAGACGCGCCGAGGCCATCTGGCTGGCGAGCGCGCGCTTGAAGACGAGATCGTAGAGCCGGGCATGGTCGCCGGAGCCCGCGCGATCCTTCATGAAGTCGGTCGGGCGGATCGCCTCATGCGCTTCCTGCGCGTTCTTCGCCTTGGCCTGGTACTGGCGCGGCTTGTCCGGCACGTAGCTGGCGTCATAGCGGTGGGCGATCGCGCCCCGCGCCGCGGAGATCGCGCTCGGGTCCATCTGGACGCCGTCGGTCCGCATATAGGTGATCGACCCGTCCTCGTAGAGCGCCTGCGCCAGCCGCATCGTGTGGCTGGCGGAGAAGCCCAGCTTGCGCGCGGCCTCCTGCTGCAGGGTCGAGGTGGTGAAGGGCGGCGGCGGGTTGCGCGTCAGCGGCTTGGTCTCGACCGAGACGACGCTGAACCGCCCCTCCTCGACCGCCTTCTTCGCGGCCTCGGCATCGCAGGCCTTGCCGATCGTCAGGCGATCGACCTTGTTGCCGTTCCAGCGGACGAGACGCGCGGCAAAGCCGGTGCCGTCCTGCTCCATGTCGGCGGTGACCGACCAATATTCCTGCGCGACGAACGCCTCGATCTCGCGCTCGCGCTCCACCACCAGCCGCAGCGCGACCGACTGGACGCGGCCGGCGGACTTCGCGCCGGGCAGCTTGCGCCACAGCACCGGCGAAAGCGTGAAGCCGACGAGATAGTCGAGCGCGCGGCGCGCCCGATAGGCGTCGATCAGATCCTCGTCCAGCGCGCGCGGGTTCGCCATCGCCTGCGTGACCGCGGGCTTGGTGATCGCGTTGAAGGTTACGCGGCGGACGTCCTTGGGCAGCGCGCGGCGCTTCCTGAGCACCTCCTGCACATGCCAGCTGATCGCCTCGCCCTCGCGATCGGGGTCGGTGGCGAGGATCAGCGTGTCGGCGCCCTTCGCCTCGTCGGTGATCGCCTTCAGCTGCTTCGCCTTGTCGGCGTAGTTTTCCCACTCCATCGCGAATCCGTCATCGGGATTCACCGATCCGTCCTTGGCCGGCAGATCGCGGACATGGCCATAGGATGCCAGGACGCGATGCCCCGGGCCGAGATATTTCTCGATGGTTTTCGCCTTGGCGGGCGATTCGACGATCACGAGATTCATCAGTCGCGCTTTTCCTTCATACGTACGCGCGAGGGTGGCGGCCCGGTCTCTAGGGCGTCAAGTGGTTGCGATGCAATGGCGGAGGACGGCAGCCGCTTCATGCAAAGATGTCCGCCATCGCGCGTTCCCGGGTTTCGCCATGGCTGGCCGCGAACAGGGCGACCTGCAGGTGCCAGCCGACGATGAAGGTCGCCTCCATCACCAGATTGAGCACCACCAGCACCGGCAGCCATTCGGACCATTCGGACGGCAGCAGCAGCGTCGCCGCCACCAGCAGCGCGATGCCGGGCGCATAGACGATGACGAGCGACGCGAGCACCGGGCCGAAATTCCCCTCCGTCAGCGCCCAGCTTCGCCGCATCGCGTCGCTCGGCCCCACCTCCTCGGCGACGAGGATCGGCACGGACAGCGCCCAGCGCACCGTCAGGAAGATGCCGGGCACCACGAGCAAGACGAACCCGAGCAATATGGCGAGCCCTGAGAGGATGCCGAGCCCGAGGATCATCCAGAAGCTGCTTCCCCCGTCCGGACCGCGCAGTTGCAACGCTGCGAGCAGCGCGCGCGTGATCATCAGCTGGAAGATGAGCGAGAGCAGACCGACGACGATGGTTATGCCGCCGCTGCTGCCCAGTCCCGCCACATCGGTCAGCGTATCGAGCATGGCGAGCACCGCCAGCGCGAGCAACGAAGGCGCCGGGGCACGGCGCAGCAGCACCCGGGTCTGGGCCAGCACCGCGCCGGCATTGATGCGTAACACGTCCAACCCGGTCTCCTTAGGCAATGCTCACCCTGCTCCCGGCATGGCGCTCCAGCCGCCCTGCCAGCTCGAGTTCCAGCAGCACGAGCTGTACGATCGCCGGCGCCAGGCCTGAAAGACGGATGAGTTCGTCGACGGGCACCGGCACGGGGCCCAGCAATTCGGTGACCAGGGCACGGTCCGCGGCGCCGGCGTCGTAGACCGCGGGCGGCCCGGTCCAGGCGGCGCGATCCTGCCGCATGCGCGGGTCGATCGGGCGCACCGCCTCGACGATGTCCGCGGCGGACTGGACGAGCGTGGCGCCCTCGCGGATCAGCAGGTTGCAGCCCTGCGCGCGCTGGTCGAGCGGCGAGCCGGGCACCGCCATCACCTCGCGTCCGGCATCCGCGGCCATCCGCGCGGTGATGAGCGACCCCGATTTGGGCGCGGCTTCCACCACCACCGTGCCCAGCGCCAGCCCGGCGATGATGCGGTTGCGGCGGGGGAAGTGACGCGCCAGCGGCTCGCGCCCCGGCGGCTGTTCGGCAACCAGCAGCCCCTCTCGCGCGATCCGTTCCTGCAGTTCGGCATTTTCGGGCGGATAGGCGATGTCGATGCCGCTCGCGATCACACCGACGGTGCCGCCCTCGATGGAGCCCAGATGCGCCGCGGTGTCGATGCCGCGCGCCAGGCCGGACACCACCGTCACGCCCTCGTCCGCCAGCCCGCGCGCCAGCATCCGCGCGAAGCGGCAGGCCGCGGCGGATGCGTTGCGCGCGCCGACCATCGCCACCACCGGCCGGTCGAGCAGCGCGACGCTTCCGCGCAGGATCAGCGCCGGGGGCGCGTCGTCGAGTTCTGCGAGCGGTGCCGGATAGTCGGGCTCCTCCAGGAACAGGTGGCGCGCGCCCAGCGCCGCGACGCGTGCGAATTCGCGCTCGGCATCCTCGCGCCGGCAGGGCAGCGGCGCACGGCCACCGCCCCGCGCGGCAAGCTCGGGGATCGCCGCGAGCGCCGTCACCGCATCGCCGAAGCGGCGGAGGAGCTGACGATAGCTGACCGGTCCTATATGGGGCGTGCGCGCCAGCCGCAGCCGCGCGATCCGGTCCTCGTCGCGCCCGCCGTCAGCCACGCTTGGCGCTGCCGACCCTGGGCTCGGTACCCTCGAGCAGCCGGCCGATATTCTCGCGATGCTTCCACAGCACCATCAGCGCGAACAGCAGCAGCAGCGCGGCGATGCCGAACATGCCGAGCGCCGCCGCCGCGATCGGCGCCGCGATCGCCGCGGACATGCCGCCCACCGACGAGATCCGCGAGAGCGCCAGCGCCCCCAGCCAGACCACCGCGTAGACCAGCCCCACCTGCCAGCTCAGCGCCAGCGCGAGGCCGAGCAAGGTGGCGACCCCCTTGCCGCCGCGGAACGTGAGCCACACCGGATAGAGATGGCCGAAAAAGGCGCCGATCGCGGCGAGATGCTCGGTACCCGGCAGCAGCCACGCGGCCAGCAGCACCGCCGCCGCGCCCTTCGCGGCATCGAGGATCAAGGTCGCCGCGGCCAACCCCTTGCGCCCGGTGCGCAGCACGTTGGTGGCGCCGATATTGCCCGAGCCGATCTTGCGCAGATCGCCTGCGCCGCTGAACTGCGTCAGCAGCACACCGAACGGGATCGAACCCAGCAGATAGCCAGTGATCAGCGCGAGCGCCGCGCCGAACCAAGGTTGAGACAACAACGCGAACACCCCAAGGCAGCGCCGGCGCAGTCGATTGCCGGCATCCAGTGCTGCTCGTCTTAGCCTGATCGAAAGGCCGGGCAATGACATTCGCGCGCCCAGGGACTTCAAACATCGCACGCACCGCCCTACAGCGCCGCCGATGGATGCCCGCCGCCCCCTGCTGTTCTTCGACTCGGGCGTCGGCGGTCTTTCGGTGCTCGCGCCGACGCGCGCGCTGCTGCCGCATGCGCCGATCGTCTATGCCGCCGATTCGGCCGGCTATCCCTATGGCACGCGCAGCGAAGCCGAGATCGCCGCACGCGTGCCGGCCCTGCTGGGCCGCCTCGTCGAACGCTTTCACCCGCGGCTGGTGGTGATCGCGTGCAATACCGCCTCCACGATCGCACTGGCGCATGTTCGCGCCGCGCTGGACCTGCCGATCGTCGGCACCGTGCCCGCGATCAAGCCCGCCGCACTCGCCTCGAAAACGCGCGCGATCGGCGTGCTCGGCACCGATGCCACGGTCCGCCAGCGCTATGTCGACAATCTGACCACCGAATGGGCTGCGGACTGCCTCGTGCTGCGCCACGGCTCGGCGGCGCTGGTCGATCTCGCCGAGGCGCGGCTGCGCGGCGAATCACCGCCACAGGCCGATTTCGCCGCGGCGCTGGATGGCCTGCTGACACAGCCCGGCGGCGATCGCATCGACACCGTGGTGCTGGCCTGCACCCATTTTCCGCTCGTCGCCGACGCACTCGCGGCAGCCAGCCCGCGCCCGCTGGACTTCGTCCATGGCGGTGAGGGCATCGCCCGGCGTGTCGCCTTCCTGACGGACGGGCAGCCCTGGCCGACCGGGCCGGCCCCTGGTATCGCGGTGTTCACGCGACTGGGCGATGCCGAACGCCGGCTCGCCCCCGCGCTCGCCCGTTTCGGGCTGGAGACGCTGGCCGAGCTGTGATCGAAGGAAGCGATCACTGAGGGTTGGACAATCCGTCCCATTGAGAATCGTTAGCGCTGGCGTATCTGCCGTCACGGATATATGCGTTCCCTCAAAGATAATCGGGGGGCGCGACAGTCAACGGCCCGCGGGGATTGGACTTGGATTACCAGCGCATCTTCACCCAGGCGATCGATCGGCTCCACGCCGAGGGCCGTTATCGGGTTTTCATCGACATCCTGCGCAACAAGGGCGCGTTCCCCAACGCGCGCTGCTTCGCAGGGCATAATGGCCCGAAGCCGATCACCGTCTGGTGCTCGAACGACTATCTCGCGATGGGCCAGCACCCCAAGGTGATCGCGGCGATGGAAGAGGCGCTGCACGATGTCGGCGCCGGCTCAGGCGGCACCCGCAACATCGGCGGAAACACCCATTACCACGTCGATCTCGAGGGCGAGCTGGCCGATCTGCACGGCAAGGAAGGCGCGCTGCTGTTCACCAGCGGCTATGTCTCTAACGACGCGACGCTCTCCACGCTCGCCAGGCTGCTGCCCGGCTGCATCGTCTATTCGGACGAGCTGAACCACGCCTCGATGATCGCCGGCATCCGCAACGCGGGCTGCGAGAAGCGCGTGTTCCGCCACAACGATCTCGCGCATCTCGAAGAACTGCTGGCGGCAGACGATCCCGCGGCGCCCAAGCTGATCGCGTTCGAGAGCGTCTATTCGATGGAAGGCGATGTCGCGCCGATCCACGGTATCTGCGACCTTGCCGACAAATATAATGCGCTGACCTATCTCGACGAGGTCCATGCGGTCGGCATGTACGGCCCGCGCGGCGGCGGCATCTCCGACCGCGACGAGGCGGCGAGCCGGCTGACGATCATCGAAGGCACGCTCGCCAAGGCGATCGGCGTGATGGGCGGCTATATCGCCGCCGACCAGGTGATCATCGACGTGATCCGCAGCTATGCGCCGGGTTTCATCTTTACCACCAGCCTGTCGCCCGTGCTCGTCGCCGGCGCGCTCGCCAGCATCCGCCACCTGAAAGCGTCGAGCGAGGAGCGCGACGGCCAGCAGGCTTCGGCGGCGATGCTGAAGGCGAAGTTCCGCAACGCGGGGCTGCCGGTGATGGATTCGACCACGCACATCGTGCCGCTGATGGTCGGCGACCCGGTGAAGGCCAAGCGGATCAGCGATATCCTGCTCGCCGAATATGGCGTCTATGTGCAGCCGATCAATTATCCCACCGTGCCGCGCGGCAGCGAACGCCTGCGCTTCACCCCCGGCCCCGCGCACACCGAAGCGATGATGGACGAACTGGCGGGCGCGCTGGTGGAGATCTGGGACCGGCTGGAGATGCGCAAGGCGGCGTGAGGGCCGCCGCGGTCGCCCGGGAATATCCAAGAGCAGCAAGCTTTTCCTGGCGGACGGGCTCGACTATGCGTTCCGAGCATCATTGCTCGGGACTGTTGAGTGGCGAACATCTACAATGATGATAATTGGAGCCTCGTGACGGCGTCCAATGGCGCGCACAATATCGTCATTCGCTGCCGCAGTCGTTTGCCAGCCGAACCCGATCGTGAAATATTCAAGTTCGTCGTCCAGATAAGCTGGCCTTATGGCCCCACCGACACCGGCCATCCGGATGATGCGACCCGCAGCGAAATCGAAGCATTCGAGGACATTTTCCTTGAACCGCTCGCGTCGAAGCTATGCGCTGTCGAGGTCGCAAGCATTACGGGCAACGACCAGCGGGACTGGCTTTTCCATACGTATGACCCGCGGGAGTTTTCCTTAGAGTTCAACGCGATCCTGCGAGACAGGCCCAAATATCCAATTTCAATGGAATGTTATGAAGACGAGGACTGGGCCACACTGAGTCGCCTCCTGCCAAGCCAAGGCAGAACGGGACGGTAAATCGTACGATATCCCGCTTGTTCTTTGTGGCGCAACTCTTCCACGACGGTGTCGAGATGCTGTCTCACGTGGTGGGTGCTATGAGCGCCACCTCTTGCGATCGGGTGGTCCAGCACGTCTCGCAACGCGGACAACTTCGCTTCGCGCGCCTCGAAGGAAACCGAGGGCTGGATCTGGTCCCGATGCGCCAGCGTCCAGCCTATCCCAGGATCAGTACGCGATCACTACCCGGTACCGTCAACGGCGCGCCGAACTTGATCGAGCGAACATCGGCATAATCGCCGTTCAGCGGCTCGGCGAACAGGTGCACAACGCGCCGCTCGCCATCGACGACCCAATAATGCCGCACGCCGGCACGGGCATAATCGATCCGCTTCGCGCCCATGTCGCGCTCGACCGTCGTCAATCCGATCTCGATGAGCAGCGCCACATCGTCCGGACGTAGCAGCCGATTCTCATCGAGCGGAGCGGACAGGACTGCGGCGTCGCAGCTCCGCACGGTCTGCCCGCCAAGATCGATACCGGTCTCACCCAGCACGACCATGCTGGTGCCCGCAAGCGCGTGGCGCAGAAGATAGGTCAATTCGCCCTGCAACCGGCCATGCTCGCTCATCGGCGGGTTCATCCGCTCCAACTCTCCGTCGACAAGCTCGATGCTCATGTCGTCGAACGCGCCTAGGGACGCCATCGCAAGGAACTCTTCCTTGCTGAAGCGCGCCTTCGCGGCCGACTCCGGAGTCATGGGGGCGAGCGGCTTGTTCATCCGGGCAGGAAAATAGCGATTGCCGCCGTTCCGGGCAATCATGTCCACCGCCGCCTTGAAATCACCACCATTGCCCCTCATATGGCGCTCAGCGGGTGACACCGCCCGATCCGGTTGAGTCGGCCTTTGCCGACCCATTTCAAGCCAAGCTGCCATTCCGGCGCCCTTTGCGGGTGCCGTTTTCGCATATCGGCGATGCAGCAGGCTTCATGCCGACAGGCATAGTCCCCGCAAATTCCGGCCGCGCATAGTGCGCGGTCGAAGCAACGATAAAGAGAAACGGACCATGAACATTCATAGCGTTCACAATCCAACCGCCAACGGCATGTCGCTGTTCAGCCCGATCTTCGGATTGGCTTTCGGCAAGACGCCCCCGGCACCCAGGCGCGGCACGTTGTCGCGCGGCGAACTCCGCAAGATCGTTACCGACCTGATCGGCTAAGCGATCGCGCGGTCGCCCGCGCTCAGGCGCCGGCGACCGGCTTGCGGAGGACAGCGCTCCACGCATAGCCACGCAGCAGCGGCTTGAATTCCATCATCATCCCGTGCGCCTCGGCGAGGCGCGTCAGCGCGTCCTTCAGGGCGGCGCGCGGGGTGACCTGATACATCGCGACCCATCCGAACAGGAAGCGCTTCCACCAGCCGGGCAACCGCTCCTGCTGGCCGAAGTCGACGATATGGATCGCGCCGCCGGGCGCGAGCACGCGCGCGGCCTGGTCGAGCGCGCCCTGCCAGTCGGGGATCATCGACAAGGTGTAGGACATGAAGATGCGGTCGAACGCCGCACGGCCGAACAGCGCCTGCGCGTCGAACGCGGTGGCATCGCCCTGCGCCAACGTCACGCGCCCGCCGAGCCCGGCGCGCGCCACCGACCTGTCCGCCGTCTCCAGCATCGCCGACGAGATATCGACGCCGAACAATTGCGTGCCGGGATGCCTGCGCGCGGCGAGGACGAGGTTGCGCCCGGTACCGCAGCCGACCTCGAGGATCGCTCCGCCCGGCGGCGGTACCATGCCGGCGATGCAGGCATCGCGCCCCAGCAGGTAGAATTTGCGCGTCAGATCATAGAAGTGGCGCTGGACGCGGTAGACCCCGTCCATCCGCTCGGCATGGGTGCCGACGGTGGTTGCCATGATCAGTCCTTCAGCGTGTAGAGATGCACGCCGCCATAGATGGACGACCGGTCCGCCGCCGTGAAGCCCTTCGATTCATCCTCGGCATAATGCCAGCGGCCAAGAATCTCGTCCGGCACGCGGCCCGGCAGCAGGGTGGGCTCGGCGGCGGTGCGGAACAACACGCGCGACCCGGGCCGCGCGGTGCGGGTGATCTCGCGCCACAGCCGCGTCAGCACCGCGTCGGTCATCCAGTCCTGCGCGTCGAGCAGAACATAGCGATCGAGGCTGCCGTCCGGCTGGCTTTCGAGGAAATCGATGAAATTCTGATGGCGCACCTCGACGCGATCGACCCGGTCGACCACCGCGCGATAATTGTCGGGCTGGAGGTAGGGCGGCAGCGGCGCTTCCGGCCCCTTGCCATAGCCGCGGCCGAACGCCTGCCAGGCGAAATAATTGTTGCGGATGTCGAAGTCGCAGGAGAGTTTTTCGAGCCGCTGGCGCAGCACAGCGGCCATGCCGTCGGGTTCGTCGCCAGCCAGTGCAATATATTGCGCAGGCGGAATGCCGAGGCCGAACAGGCTCGCCGGCTGGCCGGTCAGCCAGCGCACGAAGCGCTTGTCGAACACCGGCGCAAAATCCTCGTCGAAGATCCGGCGTTGCTCCTCGAGGCTGGTCGCCGCCAGCATGCGCTTCGGATCGACACCATAGACCTTGGCGATGAGGTGCGCCGCGCCGATGAACCCGCCGAGCAGGCCGCGGCGATAGATGCCCTTGGCGAAGCCGCCGATGCGGCGCCGGCCGGTGAGATCGCGCCCTTCCCAATAGCGTCGCGACACCTCGTCGAGGTGCGGCGCGACATGGCTGCGGTAGGTGGCGATGTTCGCCTTGCTGTCGGCCTGGCCGAAGAATCGGTGGAAGGTCGCATGATCGGGCAGCTTGCGCGCCGCGACCAGCTTGAGCTTGTTGAGCGCGACGTGCGCCGTGTTGAGGTCCACCGCGACGATCCGCTCCGGACCGGCAGTCAGATAGGACAGCACGTTGCAGCCGCCGCTGGCGATCGTCACCAGCCGCGAGTCGGAGCGAAGCTGCAAAGCTTCGAGGTCGACGACCGGGTCTTCCCAGATCTGGGCATAGACCAGCCCCTTGAACGCGAAGGCGAAAGCCCGATCGAGCAGCCTTTGCCGCCCGCTCTCGCCATCGCGCAGCACAGCCTTCTTCACCGCATCCGTCGCCATCGAAACCCTCCACGCGTCGCCGCCGCACCTAATCGCGACGCGTGACGGCTTGGTGACGATTCAGCGAGCGATTGTCATATTTGAGACATGCGCAACCGAAGCCGCGACGGCCTGCTTCCCTCCCGCGAACGGGAGGGCTGTCGTTCAGCGGCAGAAGCCTTCGGCCGTCTTGATCATCAGGCAGTTGGTCTTGCCGGCGAGATATTTGAGGCCGGTCTCGTCACCGGTCGCCTTGCGGATCGTCTCGGCCTTGCCGTCGCGGGTGAAGGCGATGGTTTCGCCCTTCGCGGTGCCCTCATAATTCTCGGTGCCATCCATCAGCGTCACCGCCAGCGCATATTTGCCGGGGCCGTCGCCGGGCTGGATGTCAAGCACCAGCCCCTCGACGCCGATCCATTTGCCGACCCACGCGTCCGTGGGGAGCGCGGCGCCGGCGGCGTTGAGGCCGACATCCCCCTCATTGGTCATGCCGCCGCCTTCGACGGGCACGTCGGTTATCTCGGGCACGTCGGCGACGTTCGCGGCGTTGTCGGCGTCGGCGGTGTTGGTCGCGGGCGCGCCGCCGCAGCCTGCCAGCCCGAGCGCAAGCGCCAGCACGATGGGGGAAACGGACTTCATGGGCAAACACTCCAGGTCATTGATCGTCCCAACCCCCAACGCATGCGATGCCCGCACCACTCCGTGCGGTGCAAGAGGGATATCGACGGATCGAGGGGAGATGCGCCCGGACGCGGGTCAGATGCGGGTGACGCGGCCGGCCGCCACCACCGGCCCCGTCGGCTGGCCGGTCGGCGAGCCGCCCGCCGGTTCGATCGAGATCGCCAGCGTCGCCTCGCCGTTGATCATCGGCCGAATCTCGGCACGGATCGTGAGGGTGTTCATCTCGCCCGGGCGCACGAGGCCGAGCGACACCGGCTGGCCGCCGGCGGGGATCACCCACAATTCGGCGCTCTTGCCCTCGCCGGCCATCGGCCCTGGCGCAATCTTGAGCGCGCCATCGGGCATCACCGCCGCCATCGCCATCGCCATCGGCTGAAGTTCCGGCGGGGCGAGCTGGGCGATCATCATCGGGCCGCGGGCCGCCTTTCCGCGCGCCGGGGCCACCGCCGATGGCTCGCGCTGCGCGAGTCGGGGATCGGCCGCCTCATCGGCCGCACCCTCGACCGCGACGGGCGGACGCACGCCATCGGGCGCGCGCGCCGGGTTGATCGCGATCCAGCCGATCGCGCTTGCCGCCACCAGCGAGGCCGCCGCGGTAAAGCTGCGCCAGCGAGTCACGCTGGCCTTCAGCGCGCGCGCCTCTCCGCCACCGTCGATCCGCTTTTCGATGCGCGGCCACAGCGTCGCCGGCGGCGCCTGTTCGGGCACCGTATCGATCAGCGGCGCCAGCCTTTCGCGCCATTCGTCGACATCGCGCCCGAAGGCGGGTTCGGCGAGCAGCCGGCGCAACGCCGCCGCGCGTTCCGGCCCGTCGAGCACGCCCAGCGCGAGTTCGGCCGCCAGCATGTCGGGATCCTCGCCAGCCGGCGCGTCAGCCACGGTCGAGGCACTCCCTCAGCTTGAGGAGGCCGCGGCGGATCCAGCTCTTCATCGTGCCCAGCGGCACGCCGTCGCGCTCGGCGAGTTCGGCATAGGTGGCGCCGCCGATGAAGGCGGCGCGGATCGCGCTCGCCTGCCGTCCCTCGATCTCGTCGAGGCAGCCGTGGAGCCGGCGCGCCTCCTGCTCCGCCTCGATCCGCTCGGGCGCGAGCACGGCCTCGTCGGCGATCGTCTCGGCTTCCTCGACACCCACATTGTGGTCCGGTCGGCGTGCGCGGCGCCAGTCGATCGCGCGGTTGCGGGCAATGGTTGCAAGCCAGGTGACGGGGCTCGCGCGCTCGGGATCATATCCCGCCGCCCGGTTCCACACCGTCACATAGACTTCCTGCAACACATCCTCCGCAGCCTCGCGTTCCTGGCAGATACGCAGCACGATGCCGAAAAGCTTCGCGGAGGTGCGATCATAAACCTCGCGCAGCGCCAGCCTGTCTCCGGCCGCGACTCGCGAGAGCGCGGCGACCAGCAAGGCGCGCGCTTCATCCCGCGCGGATGTTGAGGAAAGTGCCGTCACCGCGCCTTGGTTATCGGGTTTGCCCTGCGACGCAAGACGCAGCTTTGACCGATGCCGTGCCGTGGCGGTTTCTGCGGGGTGGCGATCCGCGCGCTGCGGCTGTAGGGGAGCGCGCATACGACTCATTTGTGACAGGAACAGGCGCCGACGATGCGCATCGCTTTCGCTTCAGATCATGCCGCGGTCGAGCTCAAGGCCATTCTCGTCGCCTGGGCGCGCGAGCAGGGCCATGACGTGGCCGATCTCGGCCCCGCCGACACGACCTCGGTCGACTATCCCGATTATGGCTACACGCTGGCCGCGCACGTCGCCGCCGGCAAGGCCGATCGTGGCGTGGCGATCTGCGGCTCGGGCATCGGCATCTCGATCGCGGTCAACCGCAACCCCGGCTGCCGCTGCGCGCTGGTTTCGGACGGCCTCGCGGCGCGCCTCTCACGCGAGCATAATGACGCCAACGTCATCGCGCTGGGCGCGCGGCTGATCGGCGTGGACACCGCGAAGGACTGCCTCGCCGCCTTCCTCACCGCCGGGTTCGGCGGCGGGCGTCACGCGCGCCGCGTCGAGAAGCTCGGCGAACCCGATCTTGCCACCGACATCGACAAGGAGCCTGCATGAGCACGAACCCCGCCACCCTGTCGGACGTTCAGCCCGACGGCTTCTTCACCCGCACCCTCGCCGACGCCGATCCCGCGGTGTTCGCCGGCGTGCGCCATGAGCTGGGCCGCGAACAGGGCCAGATCGAGCTGATCGCCAGCGAGAACATCGTCAGCCGCGCCGTTCTGGAAGCACAAGGCAGCGTATTCACCAACAAATATGCCGAGGGCTATCCCGGCAAGCGCTATTATCAGGGCTGCGCGCCATCCGACGAGGTCGAGCAACTCGCGATCGACCGCGCGAAGGCGTTGTTCGGCTGCGGCTTCGTCAATGTGCAGCCGCATTCGGGCGCGCAGGCGAACGGCGCGGTGATGCTGGCACTGGCCAAGCCCGGCGACACGATCATGGGCCTCAGCCTCGACGCCGGCGGCCACCTGACGCACGGCGCGCGCGCCGCGCTTTCGGGCAAGTGGTTCAACGCCGTGCAATATGGCGTGCGCCGCGAGGATCATCTGATCGACTTCGACCAGGTCGAGGCGCTGGCGAAGGAACACAAGCCCCGCGTCATCATCGCCGGCGGCTCCGCCTATCCGCGCCACATCGATTTCGCCCGCTTCCGCGCGATCGCCGACGAAGTGGGCGCGATCTTCATGGTGGACATGGCCCATTTCGCCGGCCTGGTCGCGGGCGGCGTCCACCCCACCCCGTTCGGCCACGCCCATGTCGTGACCACGACGACGCACAAGACGCTGCGCGGCCCGCGCGGCGGCATGATCCTGACCGATGACGAGGCCGTAGCGAAGAAGATCAACTCGGCGGTGTTCCCGGGTCTGCAGGGCGGACCGCTGATGCATGTGATCGCCGCAAAGGCGGTCGCGTTCGGCGAGGCGCTGCGCCCCGAGTTCAAGACCTATGCCGCCGCGGTGGTCGAGAATGCCAAGGTGCTTGCAGCAACGCTCAAGGAACGCGGCGCGGACGTGGTTTCGGGCGGCACCGACACGCACCTTGCGCTCATCGACCTGACCCCGCTGGGCATCACCGGCCGCGATGCGGACGAGGCGCTGGAGCGCTCGGCGATCACCTGCAACAAGAATGGCGTGCCTTTCGATCCGCTTCCCCCGGTGAAGACCAGCGGCATCCGGGTCGGCTCCCCCGCGGGGACGACGCGCGGCTTCGGCCCCGCCGAGTTCCGCGAGATCGGCAACATGGTGGCGGACGTGCTGGACGGTCTCGCCAGGAATGGCGAGGCCGGCGACGGCCAGATCGAGGCCAATGTCCGTGAGCGGGTGGCCGCCTTGTGCGCGCGCTTCCCGATCTATCCGGGTTATTGATCCTTGCGCTGCCCCTTCTGCGGCCATGAGGACAGCCAGGTAAAGGATAGCCGCCCGACCGAGGATGGCGCCGCGATCCGGCGGCGCCGCCAGTGCGAAGGCTGCGCCGCGCGCTTCACGACGTTCGAGCGCATCCAGTTGCGCGAACTGACCGTGCTCAAGGCCGAGGGCCGCCGCGAACCGTTCGAGCGCGAGAAGCTCGACCGGTCGGTGCGGATCGCCTGCCGCAAGCGCTCGATCGAGCCGGCACGGATCGAGAAGCTGGTCTCGGGCATCCAGCGCCAGCTCGAAACCGCGGGCGACGGCGAAGTGCCCTCCAAGCGGATCGGCGAGATGGTGATGGACGGGCTGAAGGGGCTGGATACGGTGGCCTATATCCGCTTCGCCAGCGTCTATAAGGACTTCACCGAGGCGCGCGACTTCGAGGAAATTGCCGGCGCGATGAGCGAGGCGGCGAAGGGGTAGGTCGAGGCGATGAGCTTTGGGACGCGACGCTCTCCCCTCGCCGTTCGCCCCGAGCGAAGTCGAGGGGTGTCGTCGAGCGAAGCCGAGACGACGAGGTCGTGATGTTCTGGGCCTATATATTGAGATGCGCGGACCGGTCCTATTACACCGGCCACACCGACAATCTCGAACAGCGCATCCGCCAGCACCAGACTGGCTCCATCCCCGGCTATACGCAGGATCGCCGTCCGGTCGAACTGGTCTGGAGCCAGGAATTCCCGACCCGCATCGAGGCGCTGGACGCGGAGATGCGGATCAAGCCCTGGTCACGTGCCAAGAAAGAAGCCTTGATCGCCGGAGACTGGGATGATCTGGCGCGCAACGCCATACCGCCCGGCGAACGGAAAGTCCGGGCCTCGGCTTCGCTCGGCCCTGCCCCTCGACTTCGCTCGGGGCGAACGGAGGTTGAGGAGCCTGCAGAAGAGACGAAATTTATGACCACCCCACCCCCCGTCATCATCCTCGTCCGCCCGCAGCTCGGCGAGAATATCGGCAAGGCCGCGCGGGCCATGCTGAATTTCGGTCTCACCGAGCTGCGCCTGGTCAGCCCGCGGGACGGCTGGCCCAATCCGCAGGCCGGCCCCGCCGCCTCGGGTGCGGATATCGTGCTGGAGAAGGCTGCCGTGTTCGGCAGCGTCGCCGAGGCGACAGCGGATTGCACGCACGTCTATGCGACCACGGTGCGCAAGCGCGGCGTGACCAAGCCGGTGGTGACGCCCGAGGAAGCAGCGCGTGCGATCCACGCCGAGCCCGGCCGCTCGGCGCTGCTGTTCGGCCCCGAGCGATCAGGGCTGGAGACCGAAGATGTCGCCGTCGCCCGCACCATCCTGACGGTGCCGATCAATCCCGAATTCGGCAGCCTCAACCTCGCCCAGGCGGTGATCCTGGTCGCCTATGAATGGTCGAAAGGCCAGGCGCTGGCGCAGCCGACCGCGGTCGATATCGATCCGCCGGCGCCGCAGAACGAGCTGGACGGCATGATCGGCCAGCTCGAGTCGATGCTCGACGAGGCCGGCTTCTTCTTCCCGCCTGACCGTACGCCGACAACCAAGCGCACATTGCGCACCATGCTGACCAAGCCGGGCTGGTCGAGCCAGGAAGTGCGGACGTTCCGGGGGGTGCTGTCGCAACTGGCGCGGCCAAGGCAGCGCTGAGCGTCTCTGCCCCTACCGCGCGTCGAACTTCCCCAGTTCGTACGCGATCGATCCCTCGACCAGCACTTCGTAGATGTCCCGAACCAGCGCCGGCGGGAAATCCACTGCCGCGGCGACCGCCGCGGCATGATCGATCACCGCGGCCTTGCGGGGTTCGTCGCGCACCGCATCGCGGGTGGGTTTGATGCGCGCGGCGGCTTCCATGTAGCGCATGCGTTCACCGAGCAGCGCCACGATCCGCGCATCGAGCGCGTCGACGCCGGCGCGGACTTCCTGCATCGTCGTGCAGGCCTGGGCAGGGATGATATCAGCCATGCCGCGCCGGGTGCCGATGATCGCCGCCGCGGTCAATGCTTGACTCTTTGGCTGCCGCCGTTATTAGCGCCGCCTTCGCAATTGGCCCCGCACCCCGGTGCAGCGGTGGCCCCGCCATGCCCGTCATGGCGGAGCGGCTCCGGGAATTTCCGCGACCTCGTCGCAACGCAATTGAAGGAACGACATATGTCGAAGCGCTCCAGCGCCAAGTACAAGCTCGACCGCCGGATGGGCGAGAACATCTGGGGTCGTCCGAAGAGCCCGGTCAACAAGCGCGAGTATGGCCCCGGCCAGCACGGCCAGCGCCGCAAGGGCAAGGTCTCCGACTACGGCCTGCAGCTCAAGGCGAAGCAGAAGCTCAAGGGCTATTACGGCGACGTCACCGAGAAGCAGTTCAAGAAGGCGTACGTCGAGGCCAGCCGCCTGAAGGGCGATACCTCGCAGAACCTGATCGGCCTGCTCGAGCGCCGCCTGGACGCGGTCGTCTATCGCGCCAAGTTCGCGCCGACGATCTTCGCCGCCCGCCAGCTCGTCAGCCACGGTCACATCCGCGTCAACGGCGTGAAGTGCAACATCGCGTCGCGCCAGATCAAGCCGGGCGACGAGATCACGCTGGGCACCAAGGCGCAGGAAATGGCGCTGGTCCTCGAGGCGCAGAGCCTCTCCGAGCGTGACATTCCGGAATATGTGGCGCCGGACGGCGCCGCGAAGGTCACCTTCGTCCGCGTGCCGACGCTGGACGAGGTTCCCTACCCGGTGAAGATGGAACCGAACCTGGTGGTCGAGTTCTACTCGCGCTGATCGGATCCGTTAAGGATTTCAGGAAGGGCGGTCCCGCCGGGGCCGCCCTTTTTGTTTGTCCGGCACGGGAACCGCGCTCAGCGCTTTTCCACGCCCAACGCAGCGCCGATGAACGCCGCGCTCTTCCTCAGCATCTCCGTGCGCGCGACACTGTCGTCGAGATAATGGTCGAGCCCACGGTAGGTGAGGAGCGTCGAGCTCTTGCCGGCCGCCTTCAGCCGGCTGTCCATCAACGTGCTGTGGCTGAACCCGACATTCTGGTCGTAGGTGCCGTGGACCAGCAGCACTGGCACGCTGATCCGTTCCGCATGGCGCGCCGGCGAACCATCCTGGATGTGCGGACCGGTGCCGACGAACGCGCTGACGACGAGAAAATCGGACCAGTTATAGTGTTCGTCTTTCAGCTTCTGCAGGTCGGTGACCGGCGCGACCGCGACCACCGCCTTGAACAGGCCGGGTTCGGTCACTGCGGACTGCAGCGCCGCATAGCCGCCATAGGACCAGCCGAACACCGCGAGCTTGCCGGGCGCCGCGATCCCTTCGCGTTCCAGCCAGCGGCCGGCATCATCGATGTCGCCAATCGCGATCCGCCAGCTCTTGAAGCCATTGTCAGCGAACCATTGGTCGCCATAGCCCGCCGATCCGCGAAAGTTGGGCTGGAGCACGGCATAGCCCTGGCTCGTGAAGAACTGGGCCAGCCAGTCGAATCCCCATTCGTCGCGTGCCCCCGGGCCGCCATGCGGCATCACGATCGCCGGAAGGCCCTTGCGCGGCCCCGAGGGGGGCAGCGAAAGATAGCCGGGGATCATCGTGCCGTCTGC
The DNA here is from genome assembly GCF_000512205.2 of Sphingomonas sanxanigenens DSM 19645 = NX02. Lineage (NCBI taxonomy): Bacteria > Pseudomonadati > Pseudomonadota > Alphaproteobacteria > Sphingomonadales > Sphingomonadaceae > Sphingomonas > Sphingomonas sanxanigenens. Next base: position 6,179,160 of record NZ_CP006644.1, on the reverse strand, counting down.
CGCGGGATAGCGGATCGCCACCATCTCGGCGAGCGGCTGCCGCTCCAGCTCCGGCCGCGCCAGCAGCAGCTCGTTGAGGGACCGCGTCGTGCGGTCGAAGCGGTAGTAGCGGCCCGGATCGGTATCGCTGCCGGCCCAAAGCAGCAGTTTGGACTCGTCTTGGCTGGAATCGATGATGCGCACCAGCGGCAGCTTCGGCAACGCCTTCGAGAGCGACTTGACGAGCGCTTCGAGCGCCGGGTCGAAATAGCGCGCCTCGCGCCGATCGGTCGCGAAGCTTACGCCGATGACGCGGCGACTGCGCCCGATGCGGATGAAGTCGTCGACATCGACGCTCGCATGCTCCTGCAGCAGGACGGCCTTGCCGCTGCCGTCCAGCGCAAGGGTGTATGCCGCCAGCCGGCCGTTGCGGCGAACGAAGCCATAGGCGACATTCAACTTGGGATCGACCGCTTCGGGCACGAAGGTCTCGCCCTCCACTGCCGGCATCGGCTCCCATGCGCGGCTGCCGGGCTTGCGAAACAACCACCGCATTTCCGTCTTGGCATAGCCGACGTCGGTCTTGCCGCGCGTGCTGATGATGCGGACGTTGCCGAAGCCGTCCGAGATATAGCGGCTTGCATCGGCCCGCGGCGACTCGACGTTGATCGCCCTGAGCGTCACCGAATCGAGATCATCGACGCCCACGCCCTCGTACGTCTGCGCCAGCCGCGTGCCCGTCGATACTTCGGGGACATAATCCTGGGCCATCAGCACATGGCCATCCTTGCCCGGATTCCAGTCGACCACGGTACCGCCGGACGCGGTATAGCCGAGCGCCTCGCCCGAACCGCGCCGCTGGCGCAGCTGCTTCATCCGTCCGCCATCGGCATCGAGCGCGATGGTGCGCGAGATATAGCCGAGGCTGCCGTTCGGATGGGGGACGATGCCATAATAGTTGCAGAGCAAACGGGTGTTGCTCGCCCAGCGGCACCAGCGGATGCGTTCCGGATCGCCCGACGCGGTCAGAATGACCCTGGCTGTGGGAGTCCCCGGACCCGACACGTCGGATACCTGCACCACTGATCCCTGCCCCGAAAAAGGCTGGATGAAGGCGACCAACCGCCCGTCCGGCGACATTGACACCTGATCGACGAATTCGCGCGCGCCGAAACCGGCTGCGGCGTCGATCGCCGCCGGTGCGGCCACCTGCGCCCACAGCGGCGTCCCCGCCGCAATCGCGACCGCCGCGATGATGCTCAATCCGATCGATCGCATTCGATACCCCCCTGCCCTGTGGCAAGGTGAACCGGTTGCGCTTGTCATAGTCCAGTGCAAAAAGGCGCCATTTCCGATGCTGATCGGACTTTTCTCCTTTTCGGACACGGCTTCATGCGCATCTCGAAAACCCTGCTTTCGTTGCCACTTGCCCTTGCCCTGTGCGCCACGGGCGGTGCCCCGGCGTTCGCGCAAGGCTCCGCCACGCCCGCCATCTCGGCGGAAACCATGAAGCGCCTCGTCGCCGAACTTTCGTCCGACGCGTTCGGCGGTCGCGCGCCGGGCTCCGAGGGTGAAAAGAAGACGCTCGACCTGCTGGTCGCCGAGTTCGGCAAGCTGGGGCTCAAGCCCGGCAACAAGGGCAGCTGGTTCCAGGATGTGCCGCTGGTGGAGATCACCGCCAAGAACGTCTCGCCCATGACCTTCGCCGGTGGCAAGCAGGCGATCAGCGCCGCGTTCGGCCCCGAACTGGTGGTCGGCACCTATCGCGTCGCCCCGCACATCGAGGTCAAGGACAGCCCGGTGGTGTTCGTCGGCTATGGCATCAACGCGCCCGAGAAGGGCTGGAACGACTATGCCGGCGTCGACGTGAAGGGAAAGACCGTCATCATCCTCGTCAACGATCCCGATTACGAAAACGAGGGGCTGGACGGGCCGTTCGGCGGCCGTGCGATGACCTATTATGGCCGCTGGACCTACAAGTTCGAGGAAGCCGCGCGGCAGGGTGCCGCCGCCGCGATCATCGTGCACGACACGGTGCCGGCCGCCTATGGCTGGAACGTCGTCCAGTCGAGCTGGACGGGCACGCAGCAGGTGGCGGATTCGCCCAACGGCAATATGGACCAGGCGCCCGCGGTCGGCTGGATCAACGGCGACATCGCGACGCGGCTGATGGCGAGCGCGGGGCAGGATCTGGCGGCGCTGAAGACGGCGGCGAAGCAGAAGGGGTTCAAGCCGGTCGACCTCGGCGTCAAGGCGTCGGTCTCGTTCGACAATGAGCTGCGCAAGCATGCCTCGAAGAATGTCATCGCGGTGCTGCCGGGCCAAAAGCGTCCTGACGAATATGTGCTCTACACCGCGCACTGGGACCATCTCGGCACGTGCGAGGCGGCACCGGACGGCGACAGAATCTGCAACGGCGCGGTCGACAACGCCACCGGCACCGCGGCTCTGGTCGCGCTCGCCGAAGCGAATGTGAAGGCCGGCACGCCGGATCGCAGCCTCGCCTTCGTGGCGGTGACCGCCGAGGAATCGGGGCTGCTCGGCTCCAAATATTATGGCGAGCATCCGGTGCTGCCGCTCAAGCAGACGGTAGCGGGCGTGAACATGGACGCGCTCTCTATGGCCGGCCCTGCGAAGAATGTGATCGTGATCGGCAAGGGCAAGTCCGAGCTCGACGCCTATCTCGATCGCGCGCTGACCGCCGAGGGCCGCGTGGCGACCCCCGAACCGACGCCGGAGAAGGGCTTCTATTATCGCTCCGACCATTTCAGCCTCGCCAAGCAGGGCGTGCCGATGCTCTATTTCGAGGGCGGTGACGATCTGATGACCGGCGGCAGGGCGGCAGGCGCTGCGGCGGCGAAGGATTATGAAGAGCATCGCTATCACGGCCCCAAGGACGAATATGATCCGAACTGGGACTGGACGGGTGTTCTCTCCGACCTCAGGCTTTACTATATGATCGGACGCGCGCTCGCGACGACGACAGCCTGGCCGAACTGGGTGGAGGGCGACGAGTTCCGCGGCATCCGCGACCGGTCCCGCGCCGGGCGCTGACGCACCTGCCCTTTCATCATTGAAAGAAACGCATGACGCTGCTTCGACAGCCCGCCGAGTGGGCGCCGCATGACTGGGTGTGGATCGGCTTTCCCAGCCATCCCGAACTGTGGGAGGAAGATCTCGCGCCCGCCCGCGTCGAGGTCGCCGCCTTCGCCAACGCCGTCCATGCCGACGGGCGCGGCGAGCAGGTCCGCCTCGTCGTCGCCGACATCGAATCCTCCGAGGCCGCGCTGGCGCTGGTCGACGACGGCGTGATCGTCGAGATCGCGCCGTTCGGCGACATCTGGCTGCGCGACACCGGCCCGATCCTCGTCACCCACGCCGGCGAGCGCGTGGCACGCGACTTCGACTTCAACTGGTGGGGCAACAAATATGAACTGCCCGGCGACGAGGATGTCGGCGGGCGGCTGGCGGATGCGGCGAAGCTCGCCACCACCCGCCATGGCTGGGTGCTTGAAGGCGGCGCGATCGACACCGACGGGACGGGGCTTGCGGTGACGACCGAACAATGCCTGCTCAATCCCAACCGCAACCCGGACCTGAGCCGCACGGAGATCGAAGCGCGGCTGGCGAATGACCTCGGGCTGGACCGGGTGCTGTGGCTGGGCGAGGGCCTCGCCAACGACCATACCGACGGCCATGTCGACAATCTCGCGCGCTTCGTGGCGCCGGGCGTGCTCGCGCTGCCGGTGCCGGCGGGCGAGGACGATCCCAATGCGGACGTCTATGCCGACGCCTGGGCGCGCGCGCGCGCGTTCGGCCTCGAACCGGCACCGATCCCCTCCCCCGGGCTGATCGAGGCAGAGGGCGAGGCGATCCCGGCGAGCTATATGAATTTCTATATCGGCAATGCCACCGTCGTCGTTCCGCAATATGGCGCTGCCAATGACGAAGCGGCGGTGCAGGCGATCCAGGCGCTGTTTCCCGGCCGGGTTGCGGTGGGCCAGCACGCCGACCATATCCTGACCGGCGGCGGCAGCTTCCACTGCATCAGCCAGCAGGCGCCGTCGATCTAGGGGCAGGGTGACGCGCCCGTCCCGCGTGCGCGGGCGGCGGCTTCATTGTTGAGGGACAGGCATGACGAAGGTGAAGGTGGCTGCGCTGCAGCTTGCATTCGGTGACGATATCGACGCGAACATCGCGGCGGTGAGCGCGCTGGTGCGGGAGGCGGCGGCGCAAGGTGCGAAGATCATCCTGCCGCCCGAGCTGTTCGAAGGCCCCTATTTCTGCCGCGTCGAGGACGAGAGCCTGTTCGCCAACGCCAGGCCGGTGGGCGAGCACAAGGCGGTGCTGGCGATGCAGGCGCTGGCGAAGGAATTGCAGGTCTATATCCCGACCAGCTTCTTCGAGGCGGATGGACCGCATCATTATAACAGCCTGGCGATGATCGACGATGCCGGCGAGGTGATGGGCGTCTATCGCAAGAGCCACATCCCCGATGGCCCCGGCTATGAGGAGAAATTCTACTTCCGCCCCGGCAACACCGGCTTCAAGGTGTGGAAGACGCGCTACGGCACGATCGGCGTCGGCATCTGCTGGGATCAATGGTATCCCGAGACCGCGCGCGCGATGATGCTGATGGGCGCCGAGATCCTGTTCTACCCCACCGCGATCGGCAACGAGCCGCATGATCCGGACCTCGACACCAGCCGGCTGTGGCAGCGCGCGATGATCGGCCACAGCGTGTCCAACGTCGTGCCGGTGGTCGCATCCAACCGCGTCGGCACCGAATGCGGCCAGACCTTCTACGGCCACAGCTTCATCACCGACCAGCGCGGGGATTTCGTCGCCGACTACAAGCGCGACGAGACCGGCGTGCTGGTGGCCGAGGTGGATATCGACCTCGCGAAAAAGCATCGCGCGGCGTTCGGCTTCTTCCGCGATCGGCGGCCGGAGCTTTACGGGCGTCTGGTTCAGGATATCTGAGCGCCCTTGGCCGCTCCCCCGAGGGGAGAGGCTATTCTGCCACCCGAAACATCCCGCAATCCGCGGACACACCGCAGACACCTCCCGGGCGCCCTTGGGGCCTGGGCGCGCATCCGTTGACCCCCCGCTCCGAGATCCGGTTGGAGCGGCCCCGCGGGTGCGCGTCCACCGCACGCGATCCAGGGAGTTTCAATGCGCAAGCTGCTGGCGGGCACCTGCCTGCTGCCCCTCACCACGCTGCCCGGCATGGCCTTCGCCCAGACGACGATCAGCACCACCCGGACGACGCCGGTCCTCACCTCCACCGCGGGCGACGTCACCATCGGCGAGGATGGCGCGATCGAACTGGACAGCGGCATCGCGGTAACGGTGGACAGCGACAACAGCGTCTCCAGCGCGGGAGACATCACCATCACCGACGCGGACGGCGCCACCGGTATCCTCGCCGATGACGGGATCAGCGGCACCATCACCAGCAGCGGCACGATCACGCTCGACGAGAGCTATGAGGCCGAGGATTCGGATGATGACGACGATCTCGACGGCCCCTTCGCCGAGGGCATCAGCCGCTATGGCATCCGCACATCGGGTGCGTTCACCGGAACGATCGACAACAGCGGCACGATCACCGTGCAGGGCGACGACTCGGCGGGCATCCATCTCGGCGGCACGCTCGACGGATCGCTGACCAGCAGCGGCACGATCAGCGTCGTCGGCGACCACGGCTATGGCGTGCGCACCGGCGACGTTACCGGGTCGGTGACGCTGGAAGGCGCGATCTCGGTCACCGGCGAGGGCAGCATCGGCTATGCCGCCGAGGGCGACATCGGTGGCGCGCTCGTGATCCAGGGATCGGTCTACGCCACCGGCTATCGCTATACGAGTTCGCCCGCCGACACCTCGGTGCTCGAGGCGGACGACCTGCTGCAGGGCGGCCCCGCGGTGTGGGTGCAGGGCAATGTCGGCGGGGGCATCCTGCTCGCGGCGCCCCCAGGCGATGATGACGAGGATGAGGATGACGAGGATGGCGACGGCGTCACCGACAGCGAGGAGGGCACTGCGGCCGTCACCGCCTATGGCGGCCAGCCCGCTATGCTGGTGGGATCGACGCAGGCGATCAGCATCGGTGCGATCGCCGGCGATGCCGCCGGTGCCGGGCTTGCGATCGACGGTAGCGTCATCGGCTATGGCATCTACGAGGGCATCGACGGCACCGGCGTGAGGATCGGCGGCGAGGGCGGCACCGTCTCGATCGCGGGCGGCATCCGCGTCGGCGGCTCGGTCGCAGCCTATTCGCTGAGCGACGCGACCGGCCTCGCCATCGCCGACGGCGCCACCGTGCCGCTGCTGACCAACAGCGGCACGATCGCCGCGGCCGGCGGCTATGAGGACGGCGAACTGTCGCGCGCGCTGCTGATCACCGCGGGAGGCAGCCTGCCGTCTCTGGTCAACAGCGGTGCGATCGGCGCGACCACCTATACGGATGGCACCGCCTATGCGATCCAGGACCTGTCGGGCACGCTGACGACGATCAGCAACAGCGGCACCATCACCGCCAGTTCGGGCAGCGCCGGCAACTCGATCGCGATCGACGTGAGCGCCAACGCCAGCGGCGTCACGCTTGCCCAGTTCCAATCGGACGTCGAGGATTCGGCTGCCCCGGGGATCGTCGGCGACATCCGTTTCGGCAGCGGCAGCGACGTTCTCACCGTCTCCGCCGGCACGGTAAGCGGCGACATCGGCTTCGGCGCGGGCGACAATGTCGCGGCGCTGAGCGGGACCAGCAAGACCAGCGGCACCATCGGCTTCGGCGCGGGCAATGACCGGCTGACGTTGGCGGACAGCGCCACTTTCGCGGGCGACGTGGATTTCGGCGGCGGCGCCGATGCGATGACGCTGTCGGGCAGCGCCAGCTTCGCGGGCGCGGTCACCAACAGCGCCGGGCTGACGCTGAATGTCGATGGCGGCAGCTTCCTGCCGACGAACACCGGCACGCTCGCCCTCTCCGCGCTGACCGTCGGCAGCGGCGGCACCATCGGCGTGACGATCGGCAGCGATGGCAGCAGCACCGGCTATGCGGTGGCGGGCGCGGCGAGCTTCGCGACCGGATCGACGCTCGACGTCAGCCTGTCGAGCGTGCTGGGGTCGGAGGGCAGCTTCACCGTCGTCACCGCCGCCGCGCTGACCGGCACGCCGACCGCGACCTTGCCCTATCTGTTCGACAGCAGCCTCACCGCCGACGCCGGCAGCCTGACATTGACGATCGCGCGCAAGGCCGCATCGGCCCTGGGCCTCAACCGCTGGGAAGGCGCCGCCTATGACGCGATCCTGTCGGTGGTCGACAGCGACGCGGACATGGCATCGGTGCTGCTCGACAAGACCGACCAGGCCGGGGTGCGATCTGTGTTCCGCCAGATGCTGCCCGATCATGCCGGCGGCACCTTCGAGACGGTGACGGCGGGCTCACGCGCGGCGATGCGCTTTCTGGAGGATCAGGGCGGCCCTAAGGACGATCGCGGCTTCCGCCTGCTCTTCCAGCAGGTCGGCTGGAGCGGATCCAAGGACGCCGGGCAGACCGCAGCCTATGACATTCTCGGCTGGGGCATGGTCGGCGGTGCGGAGATCGACACCGGCATCGGCACCGTCGGCGGCACGCTCGCCTATCTGATCGGCCGCAACAGCGACGGCGGCACCTCCAACGAAGTGCTGGCGAACCAGTTCGAGACCAGCCTGTTCTGGCGCCTGCGGCGCGGTGGCCTCTCCACCTATGCGCGCGCATCGGCAGGGTGGATCAGCTTCGACGGCCGCCGCTTCTTCAACGACGATATCGACGGCAGCGCGGTGGAGCGCACCGCCAAGGCCAATTGGAGCGGCACCTTGCTGTCCGGCGCGGCCGGCGCCTCCTATACCTTGCAGGCAGGCCGCCTCAGCCTGCGCCCGATCGGCGCGATCGACTATTACCGGCTGAGCGAGGATGCGCGCACCGAAACCGGCGGCGGCACCGCGTTCGACCTCAGCGTGGCCGCGCGCAAGAGCGACGAGCTTGCGGCGACGACCAGCCTCGCGATCGGCTATGACCTGAAGAAGCCGGATGCGGACGGCGGCTATTTCCGGATCGAGGCGGAAGGCGGGCTGCGCACCATCCTCGGCGGCGCGATCGACAGCACCGTCGCGAGCTTCTCCTCGGGCGCCAGCTTCACCCTCGACCCCGAGCAGCGCGCCGACGGCTGGCTGGCGCGGCTGCGGCTAAGCGGCGGCGATTCGCGCTTCGGCATCAGCGGCGAGGCGAGCGCGGAGGAGCGGCAGGGCAGCGTCGGCGTCGGGGTGCGGGCGGTGCTGAAGTCGGCGTTTTGAACCTGCTTAGCCTCTCGGGGAAGAGGGAGCTACGGCAGCGGCGGACACGAGGTTTTCCAGCTTGAACCGATATATGGCGTCCTTCGTCCAGCAGGCTGCTGTACCTGCCCGGCAATTGACACGATTGTGAAACGCCAGCGGCGCAGCATACTCGTCCAGCAATTGCACCTGTGTCTGCGCGCCGGTTTGAAGATCCACGATCGTGACGACGCTTTCCTTTGTCGTTTCGGACAAATCTTCCGGCGTCGGCGGCAGATGGGTGGCCGTTCCATCGATGCTCCAACCGATCACCGTGCCGCCATCGCGCGGCAAGTCCATCCCGCCCACGAACCCGAGATGCGTGGCGCTAACCAGCAGCCCCTGGGCGAGCGACACTGGCGCTTCGGACATTACGATGCGCACATCATCGTCGGTGATCGCGGCTACGAAGAACTCGGTATAGGGACATAGCCACGCTCGGCCGGCGCCATCGAGGGTCAGCGCATAGCAATCCAGGATCGGTCCGTGGGTGCTGTAATCCCATTGATAATCGAGCCGCCCGGTCTCGCTAAAGCGAGAGAGCCCTGCGTAAGAGAGTGGGTCATGGCCGAAGATGCCTTCGTCGAAATAACCGACCCAGATGCGCCCTTGGTCATCGACTGCCATATGCTCGATCGCGTCGCCCGCCGGGAAGCGCGTCACGAGGTTGCCGCGATCGTCGAAGAGTTGGAGGTTCTTCTTGCCTACCACGGACCGCGATGAGGCGAGCGCATAGCCTCCGCCCGGCAAACGTTGCGCGTGGGTCCAGCCCCAGTCGATGTCGGGCCGGTCATGCAGGGTTATGACGGCAAGCGTTTCGTCGAGCAGAATGCGGCCGCGATCCTTCAGGATCAGGGCACCGCCCCCGTCAGTCGGGAAGCAGGCTTCCACGTCGCCGGTCTTCAGCCAGGGCTGAAGCTGGATGGTGCGGGTGGGGATCGCGGCGGTCACTGGCGCTTTATGCCGCTTGCGACGAGGTCACGCCAGCGGTGGGAATGAGCGTCGACCTGCCTCTCTTTCCTGCCGTCTCCCAAGCCGGGAGAGGGGCTATCCTATCACTCGATCCACAGCGTGTGCGCGTCGATCCTCAGTTTCGCGAGCAGCCGTGCCGCAGCGACCCGTGCGGTGATTTCCTGGGCGCGGGATTCGTTCGCCTGCCGCTCCGCATAGAGCCGGTCGGTCAGGTCGATCGCGCCGAGTTGCTGGCCGCGGCCGGACAGCGCGGCACTGGCCTCGGCGCTCTGGACCGCCTGCGCGCTGGCGCGCCAGGCGGCGAGGCGGGCGCGGGTTTCGGCGACGTCGGCGGCGGCGTTGCCGGCGATGTCGCGTTCCACGCCGATGCGTTCGGCATAAGCGGCGCGGGCCTCCGCCTCGGCCTGGCTGGCGAGGGCGCGGCGGTGGCCGCCGCCAAGCGGGAGCGAGGCGTAAAGGCCGGCGCCCTGTTCCTCACCGCTGCGTTCGCTGAACAGGCGGAAGCCGAGCGACGGGTCGGCGATACGGTCGGCGCGGGCGCGGCGGGCGAGGATGGCCTGACGGTCGGCGGTGCCCACCGCGGCGCCGATCTCATGGCTGCGCTCGACGATCAGCGCCTGCAGCCGGTCGAACCCCTCGGCGGGGACAGCGGGGGCGAGCAATCGCGGCGCTTCGACCGGCAGGCTCAGTTCCGGGAAGCGCGCTGCAAGCAGGGTGCGCGCGCGGTCGCGCTCCGCCGCGGCGTCGCCCGCCTGCGCCTCGGCGAGCGCGAGCGCGGCGTTGGCCTGTTCGAGATCGAGCTGCGCGGCGTCGCGCAGGTCCACCCGCCGGCCGGTCGCCCTGACCAGCGCGCGCTGCGTCTCGACCAGCGCCAGCGCGTTGCGGTGCTGCTCGCCGGCGCCGAGCCAGTCGTACCACAACGTCGCCAATGCCAGCGCTGCCTGGTGGCGCGCGTCCTCCATGCGGTTCTGGGCGATGTCGACGCCGAGCGCGCCGGCGCGCCGATCGAGCGCGGCCTTGCCGGGCAGGCGAAAGGCGCGGCTGACGGTGGTGTCATATTCGACATAGTCGCGGTCATGGTCGACCGAGCGGCGCGAGAGCGTGCCTTGCGCGGTGATCTCATGCGGGCCGCGGCGCAGCGCATCCTCCCCTGCGCGCGCGGCGCCGACGCGGGCGACCGCGGCCTCGACCCCTGGCGCGCCGTCGAGCGCACGGATGACCAGTTCGGACGGCGGCAGATCGCTCGTGCCGTCCGACTGGGCGAGCGCGGGGGCGGCGATGCCCGCCAGCAGAAGCAAGGCCAACTTCATTCCACCCGTCCTCCGTCCAGCACCGCGGTCGTCCGCCAGCGGAACGGCAGGCGCCGCCGCGCGGTGCGGGCGGCCTCGACCGCCGATGCCACCTGCCCGTCCGCCAGTTCCACCTCGATCGCGGCGCGTGCGAGGCTGCCGGCGACGCGCTCGCCGGTGGCGGCATCGTCGAAATCGCGCCCCAGCACCTCCTCGCGGCGCAGATGCACCGGCGCGCGGAGATGATCGCGCAGCACCTCCGCGATCGTATCGGCGTCGCCTGCCGCACAGCTCAGCCGCAGCACCACCCGGTTCATGCCCCCGCCTCCGCGCGGCTTTCGCCGAAGCGTTCGTAGAGGATCGGCAGCAGCACCAGCGTCAGCAGGGTCGAGGTGACGAGCCCGCCGATCACCACGATCGCCAGCGGCCGCTGGATTTCGGAGCCGGGGCCGGTGGCGAACAGCAAGGGCACGAGCCCGAATGCGGTGATGCTCGCCGTCATCATCACCGGCCGCAGCCGGCGTTCGGCGCCCACCCGCACCACCTCTGCCATCGGCCGCCCTTCCTCGCGCAGCTGGCGGAAATAGGCGACGAGGACAAGGCCGTTGAGCACCGCGATGCCGAGCAGTGCGATGAATCCGACCGCGGCGGGCACCGAGAGATAGTCGCCGGTGAACCACAAGGCGATGATGCCGCCCACCGCCGCGAAGGGGATGTTGGCAAGGATCAGCAGCGATCCGCGCAGCGACCGCAACGTGCCATAGAGCACCATCAGGATCAGCAGCAGCGCCACCGGGATCACCAGCATCAGCCGCGCCGATGCGCGCTGCTGGTTCTCGAACTGGCCGCCCCAGACGAGGCGGTAGCCGGCGGGCAGCGGGATTTCCGCCGCGACCTTCGCCCGCGCCTCGTCGACATAGCCGACGAGGTCGCGGCCCGAGACGAACGCCTGAACCAGCGCGTAGCGCGAGCCGCTTTCATGATCGAGGCGGATCGGCCCCTGGGTGTGCTCGACGCGGGCGAGATCGCTGACCCGGGCGAGTTCGCCGGTGGGGGTCGTCACCTGCAGGTCGGCGAAGCGGGTGGCGTCTTCGCGCACGCCGTCATTGCCGCGGATCACCACCGGCACGCGCTTCTGCCCTTCGGCGACGATGCCGGCGGGCAGCCCTTCGAGCTGCGCGCGCAACGTATCCTGGAAGGTATCGACCGGAATGCCGGCGCGGCCGGCGGCGGCGCGATCGATGTCGAGCTGGACATAGTCGATCGTGTCGTTGGCGACGGTGGTCACCTCGGCGGCACCGCGCGTCGTCTGCAGCACCTGCTGCACCTTGCCGGCGAGGTCGGACAGGGTGGCGAGGTCGGGCCCGAAAATCTTCACCGCCAGATCGCCGCGCGCGCCGGTGAGCATCTCGGCGACGCGCATCTCGATCGGCTGGGTGAAGGTCGGCTCGATGCCGGGCATGCCGGCGATCGCCTTGCGCATCTCCTCGACGACGAAATCGCGGTCGCCGCGCCATTCGTCGGCCGGCTTCAACGTCACGAACAGGTCGGTTTCGTTGAGCCCCATCGGATCGAGGCCGATCTCGTCGGTGCCGGTGCGCGAGATGACGCCGGTCACCTCGGGCACGCGACGCATCAATTGCCGTTCGATGCGGCCGGCCATCGCCAGCGAGCGATCGAGGCCGACGGTGGGCAGCTTGGTGACCTGGATCACCACCGACCCTTCGTCCATCGTCGGCATGAAGGTCTTGCCGACCGCGCCATAGGCGAGCCCGGCGAGTACCAGCCCGACGCCGGCGAGCGCATAGACCAGCCTGCGCCGCGCGAAGGCGCCGCCGAGCAGCGCCGCATAGCGCGGCGCGAGCTTGCGCATGATCCACGGCTCGCCATGCTGGCCGCTCTTCAACCCATAGGAGGACAGAACCGGCACCAGCGTGAGCGCGAGCAGCAGCGCGCCGGCGAGCGCGAACATGATGGTGAGCGCGACCGGAGCGAACAATTTGCCCTCCAGCCCCTCCAGCGACAGCAGGGGCAGGAAGACGAGCGCGATGATGACGAGGCCGGCGGAGACCGGCACGATCACCTCCGCGGTGGCGCGGAACATGATGTTGAGCCGCGGCGGCCCGCCCTCCTTCGCGTGGCCGAGCCGATCGACGATATTCTCGACAACGACGACCGCGCCATCCACCAGCATGCCGATCGCGATGGCAAGGCCGCCCAGGCTCATCAGATTGGCGGTGAGCCCCACGCCGCGCATCAGCAGAAAGGTGATGAGCGCCGCCATCGGCAGGGTCGCGGCCACGATCGCCGCCGCGCGCCAATCGCCCAGGAACAGCACCAGCAGCACGACCACCAGCACGGTGGCCTCGACCAGTGCCTTCTGCACGGTTTGCAGCGCGCGTTCGATCAGGTCCGATCGGTTGTAGAACACCGTCAGCCGGGTGCCTTCGGGCAGGGTCTTCCGGATCTCGTCGAGCCGTTCGCGGACGCCATCGACAACCTGCCGCGCATCGGCGCCGCGCAGCGCGATGACGAGTCCCTGCACCGCCTCCCCCCGGCCATGCGCGGTAACGCCGCCATAGCGGGTCAGCGAGCCGGTGCCGACGCCCGCGACATCGCCCACCCGCACGACGCGGCCGTCGCGCGCGACGATCGCCATCTGCGCGATATCGTCGGCGTCGCTCACCGCGCCCACAGCGCGGACGATCAGCGCCTCCTCCCCCGCCGCCAGCCGGCCGGCGCCGTCGTTGCGGTTGCCGCGCTCGATCGCCTGGCTGAGATCGTCGATCGACAGGCGCGCAGCGGCGAGCGCGACGGGATCGGGCCGCACCTCGAAGGTGCGGACATGGCCGCCGAGCGCGTTGACATCCGCGACGCCGGGGACGGCGCGCAGCGCCGGGCGGATCGTCCAGTCGAGCAGTTCGCGCTTTTCGGTGAGCGACAGCGGCCCGTCGATGGTGAACATGAACAGGTCCGACAAGGGCGTGGAGATCGGCGCCATGCCGCCTTCAACGCCCTCCGGCAGATCGCCGGTGACGCCGGCGAGGCGTTCGCCGACCTGTTGGCGCGCCCAATAGATGTCCGTCCCGTCGGTGAAATCGATGGTGATGTCGGCGATCGCATATTTGGCGGTGGAGCGCAGCATCGCCTGGTTGGGCAGGCCGAGCATCTCGAGTTCGATCGGCGCGATCACCCGCGTCTCGACCTCCTCGGGGGTCATGCCGGGGGCCTTGAGGATGATCTTGACCTGCGTCTGCGCGATGTTGGGATAGGCATCGACCGGCAGGGTCGAATAGGCCCAGGCGCCGAGCCCGCCGACGACCAATGTCAGCGCGAGCACGAAGAGCCGGTAGGAGAGCGAGAAGGCGACGAGCGAGCGCAGCATCAGTCCTGCCCCGCGACCGCCTTGAGATCGCTGACGCCGGCGATCGCGATGCGATCCCCCGCCTTCAGCCCGGATCGGATGACGACGCGGCCATCGGCGCGGTCGCCGAGTTCAACCGCGCGCACCGCGACACCGCTCGCCACGCGCACGAACACGCTGGGCGTGCCATCCACCTCGGTCACCGCGTGCGCGGGCACGGTGATCGCGCCCGCGGGGGCCGGGGCGAAGATCGTGACGGGCACGGCGCGGCCGGAAACCACGCCGGGCGCGGCGGGGATGCGCGCGCGCAACGTCGCCGATCGCGTCGCCGGATCGATCGCGCTGCCGACGCTGGTGACCTCGCCGCGCACGTCGCCCGCCAGCCGCACAGCCATACCGGGGTGGACCCGGCCGACCAGCCGTTCGGGAAGCTGCGCGGTCGCTTCGTAGCGGCTGGTCGCGTCGATCACATAGGCGGCGCTGGTGCCGTCGACCGGGCTGCCGGTCTGGATCGCGGCGCTGGTGACCTTGCCGGCGATCGGCGCGGTCAAGGTATAGGTGCCCTGGTGCGGCGCGCCGTTGACCAGCCGAACGACGCGCTGCTGCTCGTCGAGTTCGGCTTCGGCCTCGCGCAGCGCGGCGCGCGCCTCGTCCGCACGCGCGCCGGCGATCACGCCCTCGCGCGCGAGCTGGCCGAGGCGGCGATCATTGGCGCGCGCCATCGCCGCCCGCGCCGACGCCTGCTCGACGCCGGCGGCAAGCGTGAACATCTCGCGCGAGGCGACCACCGCGAGCGGCTGGCCCCGGCGCACGCTGTCCCCCTCCACCACCAAAGTCCTCGTGACGACGCCGGGGATCACCGCGGCGACGGCGACGCGGGCGTTGGGCGGCGGCGCCAATGTGGCGGGAACGGTCGCCAGCGGCAGCTCCGTCGCCGCCTCGACCGCGGCGAAGCGGATGCCGAGCCGTTCGAGCTCGGCGCCATCCAGCGCGAGCATGCCCTTCGCCGCGGCGGGCTTGGCCTGCTCGGCGCTCGCCGCGTTCCCCTCCTCGCCCGCGCCGCCGGAGCAGGCGGCGAGCCCGCACAACAACAGCGGCAATGCCAGGCGGCCGATCGCATCCATGGTCCGCTCAATCCCCCCGGGTCGGTGTTCGATGAGGGCGCGGTCTAGCTTCCCAACCTGTCAATATCCTGTCAGGGAGCGGCGATGCGGATCCTGCTGGTCGAGGACGAAGCCGAGCTGGCGCAGCGCGTCGTCGCCAACCTGGCGCGGCACGGGCTGACCTGCGAATGGCTCGCCAATGGCGAGGATGCGCTGGGCTTCGTGACGGATGGCTTTACCGTGCTGGTGGTCGATATCGGGCTGCCGGGGATGAGCGGCATCGATCTCGTGCGCGCGTTGCGCGCCCGCGCCATCGCCACGCCGATCCTGATCCTTACCGCGCGCGGAAGCTGGCAGGAAAAGGTGGAGGGGCTGAACGCGGGCGCGGACGACTTCATCGTCAAGCCGGTGCGCACCGAGGAACTGATCGCGCGCCTCCACGCGCTCGCCCGTCGCGCCGCCGGCCACAGCGCGACGCGGATCACCGCCGGGCCGCTGGCGCTCGACCCGGCCAGCAGCGAGGCGTGGCTGGACGGCGAAGCGCTGACGCTGACCGCCAGCGAATTCCGCCTGCTGCAATTGCTGCTCTACAATGCCGGCCGCACGCTGACCCGCCAGACCATCCTCGACAATCTCTACCGGCTGGACAGCGACCGGGACGCCAATGCGATCGAGGTGCTGGTCGGCCGGCTGCGCCGCAAGATCGGGCGCGAGCGGGTGACGACGGTGCGCGGCCTCGGTTACCGGCTGGTGCCATGACGGGCGCCGCACGGCACAGCCTGTGGCTTCGCCTGCTGGTCAGCTCCGCGGTCGCGGTGGTGGTGGCGATGCTGCTCGCCGGGCTGTTCATCGGCAATCTCTATGGCGTCCACACCACCGACCGGTTCAAGAGCGAACTCGACCATCATCTCGACGAGCTGATCGCGATGACGAGCCGGGGGCCGGATGGCCGGCTGCGGGTGGCGCAGCCGCTGTCGGACCCACTGTTCAACGTCGGCGGATCGGGGCTCTACTGGCAGGTCGATGCCGGCCGCGGCGACGTCGCGCGATCACGCTCGCTGCAGGACCGCGCGCTGACATCCGGCGCCGCCGACGGCATGTGGCGCGCGGGCGGCGACGCGCGAGAGCCGCTGCTTCAGCGCAGCACGCGGGTGGGGCTGGGCAACGGCCGCACCGCCATCTTCACCATTGCCTCGGCGCGGGCGCTGATCGACGGGCAGATCGCCGCGTTCCGCAGCGACCTCACACTGTCGATGATCGCAGTCGGGCTGCTGCTGCTGGGCGGCGCCGCGGCACTCGTCCGCTTCGGGCTCGCGCCGGTGCGGCGGCTGGGCGAGGAGGTGGACCGGCTGCGCCATGGCGAGGTCGACCGGCTGGACCCTGCGGTGCCCGCCGAATTCTCCCCCGTGGTCAACCGCTTCAACGCGCTGCTGGAGGGCCAGGCGAGCCTGATCGCGCGCGCGCGAACCGAATCCGGCAACCTGGCGCACAATCTGCGCACGCCGCTGGCGCTGATCATCGACGAGGCCGAACAGCTCCGCCTCGCCGGCCACGTCGACAGCGCCGATTTCCTGCTCGCGCGCTGCGCGGTGATGCAGCACCAGATCGACCACCACCTCGCCCGCGCCGCTGCCGCCGGCACCCGAGGCGCCGGCACATTGACCGAAGTCGCGCCGCTGGTGGAGGCCATCGCCGAGGCGATGCGCCGCCTGCACGTGGTGCGCGGCCTGAGCATCGAGATCGCGCTGCCGCCGGGCCTGAAACTCCCCTGCGACCGCGGCGACCTCGCCGAGATCCTCTCCAACCTCATCGACAATGGCTGCAAATGGGCCGCGTCCCGGGTGATCGTGGCGGGCGGCCCCGACCATGTGGAAGTCCGCGACGACGGCCCCGGCGTGCCGGACGACATGCGCGAGGCGGTGATGACGATCGGCACGCGGCTCGACCCGTCCACCCCCGGCACCGGCCTCGGCCTGGCCGCAACGGGCGACATCTTGCGCTTCTACGACGCGCGGCTGGAACTGGGCACGGCGCCGGAAGGCGGGTTGCTGGCGCGGGCGCGGTTTCTGGGCGAGGATTAAGGAAGACGATGCGCGGATGTCGGCGAACGCCAGAAGCGAGTGCAATCGAACTCGCGAAGCGACCGCGACTTACATCGGCCAATGCGTGCACGCCAATAATGCAAGATTCCGCAAGCTAAGCCGCCTTCTTTGACACCAGTGTCGCGACCTAGCCCTGATCCGGCTGGCGGGTGAATCCGGGGTAGCGCTTCAACTCTGCTCGAACACGTCCGCATCCGCCCGCTTCGCGCCAACGCCTCTCTCTGTTCCGTGCAGCGCGCAGGCTGATACCCATCAGATACGCTACCGCGAGCGCCGATTTGCTGAGATCAAACAGCCGGTAGCAGATCTCCACGCCTTGAGGCGTAAGATGACCGGTCTTGCGGCCCTCGTAGCCGCTGGAACGAAAATTCCAAGGCGCGCGGGGATCGAGATCATCGACCAATTCGGTTCCACTCAGGTCGAGTTCGGGCTTCAGCGCCTTGAAACGCGACCGCTCAAACTTGATTTGCGGGCGGATACGCCGATCGAGTCGAACCAAATCTTCCTCGAATACGCGCTCTGCGTGCTCGAAGAGTAGATGATCAAAGGACGATCTGGAGATCAAACTGATTTTTTCGAAGCGCTCAAAAAGGCTACGCCGATATGAGCGTAAGCGATCGAGAGCATCCGATTTATAGATCGGTATTGAATAGGCAACATACTCGGAGGCGCAATAAGATCGGGTGATATCCGCCATCACTAGATGGATATGGTGGGCGACTTCGTTGCGATATTGAATCAATTCCATCAGCTCGTCTGCCTCGGCGGCGTCGAACATGCCGTTCGTCACTGCATGAGCAAAGGCTCGGCGAAGTTTCTTTCCCTCCTTCGGGTCGTGCCGCGCGACCGGAGACAAGGCTTTGGCATCGGCAGACGTGATTCTCCCCGTAGCTTCGGCTTCGGCAATCAGGCTGCGCATCAGTTGTCGTTGCCGGACTTCGCTCGCGGTCTCCCAAGCGCCCGCCCCATCAATGAGAGGAACTAGGGGAAAGACATTCTCGAGCATGAATCCACGGACTTCAGCGGTGTAAAAAAGATAAAGACTTGCCTCAGCCGCGCGGTAGCGCAGCACGTTGCGCTCGAGTGAAGTGGCTCGACCACCGCGCGGATCGTCATACTGACTGTGCGGAAATGACCGACCCTGCTCTCGGATTTGATGTTGTTTAGTGGCGCCTGGCATGGCTCAGGTTTAAAGCGAAGAGGTTGAACGCGCCACCACCGCTACTGGACACCACCAGCATCGACCCGCTGCACATCAGGCAGGCGACTTCCGTCCATTTAACGCCAGTTTCCGTCATTCACCGCAAGACTGCGCGCCCCTTAGCTGACATCAAAGCGCCTGGGCTGAGCATCCGCCGCCCTTAGATCTGCCCCGCCGCTACCATCCTGCCCAGCAAGGCATTGACGCGCGTCTGCCAGCCGGGGCCGCTGTTGCGCAGATGCTCGACCGTCTTCGCATCGAGACGGATCTTCACCTCCACCTTCGGCGCATCCAGCTTTGGCCGGCCGCGCCGGGACGGCTTCATCCCCGCCATGAACGCGGCATCCATCGATAGATTCTCGTCGTGAATCTCGGGGTCAAACTTGTCCATAATAGAACCTCACTTCGTGCTTCTCGGCCGGGCGCAGGCTGATGGCGCGGATCGCATCGTCGTGAGAGCCTTCGGTGAAGACCAGCACGTGAACGTGATCACCGATCAGCCCCAGGGCGACAATCCGGATCTCTCCGTAATCGAAGCGATCATCCTCGCGCTCGAACGCCGTATCCCAATCGAACACGTTCGCAGCCTGCAACGATACACCATGCTTGGCGAAGTTCGTCGCATCCTTCGCTGGATCGAACTCGATCTCCATATAAATTGCGTACACCCGTTAAATCACGCAAACAATGATTTTCGTGCACCCGGAAGGATCGCATGGAGACGTCGAAGAGCGAAGAGGGCTCGGAGCGAAAGAGGCGATAATGCCGGCGGATTTCGGCGAGTCCGCGCGTCCCTATCGACCACGTAGCCGGGCTGGGCATCGACTATGTCCATGCCTGCGACGATCCCCGCAATGCCGCCGGGTGCGGCGACCCGCGCTGAGCCTCCGCCGGGCGCGCGTTATTGGGCACCCTGGACAATGACGACGCGTATGACATCGATGGCCCACCGTCCGTTCATTTGGCGGTCAGGCGGTTTGGGTCCATAAGGCGATATGACCATGCCGTTGCCCATGCGCCGCCGCGCCCGCCCGATCGCGCTTGCCCTTGCTGCCTGGGGTGTTGCCGGGGCGGCCTGCTTGTCGACGGCCACGTTGGCACAATCGCCGGAGCCGGTAACGGCGGCCGAGCCCGCGCCATCCGCTACCGCTGCCCCCGGTACGGTGCAACTGACCGACGCGCAGCGCGAGGCGATCCTGAACGCGAGCACCGAAGCGAGCGCCGCCGCGGCGCGCGGGGAACGGACCGCCTCGGAGCGCCCCGACCGGCGCATCCATGGCGAGATGGGCTTCATGGTCGGCTCGCATGGCACGCGCGGCGTCTATGGCACGGCCGACATCCCCCTGGGCGAGAATGCCGGGGCGACGGTCTCGTTCGAGAGCAGCCGCTTCGGCTATGGCGGTCGTGGCGGCAGGGTCGTCGATCCCCGGCTGCGCGAGGATTTCCGCTAAGACCGCCTCAACCCGCTGCGCGGCGCGTGTCCGCCGCTGCGAAATGCGCGAGCTGGTCGGCGCGCGCCTTCGTGAAGGCCGGCCGGGCGAGGACGCGCTGGAGATAGGCTTCGGTCGCCGGGCGGTCACCCCGGCCGCGAACGTCGGGCACCCGCAAGACATCCGCCATCATCAGGTCGGCCGCGCTGAACCGGTCGTCCACCAGCCACGCGCGGTCGGCCAATATGCCCTCGATGTGCGTCAGCCGGCTGTCCAGCCAGCCGGCCATGCCGTTTTCGCGGTCACCCGAAAGCTGGAGAAACCACCAGGGCACGCTCACCATCTCGATCGAATTGAGCGCGGCGATCACCCATTGCAGCGTTTCGGCTTCGCCGCGCGCGCTGCGCGGCATCAGCACGTCGCTCTTGCGCGCCAGATGGAGCAGGCACGCGCCGCTTTCGAAGATGGTGATGTCGCCATCGGTGAGGAACGGCACCTGCCCGAACGGCTGCCGCTCGAAATGGCTGGCCTGCCGATCCTCGAAGGCCACGGTGCCGACCGCGTAATCGAGCCCCGCTTCTTCAGCCGCCCACCGCAGGCGCAGATCCCGCACGAACCCGCGCGGCCCGGGCGGCACCCAGTCGAAGCTCCAGATGGTCAGGGTCTCGGTCATGGATCGGCATCCTCTCGCTCTGTGGCTGGCGCCATCTCCTATCCGATGGTCACTGATAGCGCAGCGTCTTCTCGAAACCCTCGTTCGTCCTCGCCATCCTGATCAGCTTGCGCGTGTATGACCGCACGTGCCGGTCGAAGCGGTCATCGTCATAGACGCCGCGCCAGATATAGGTGTCCCGGTCCAGCAGGCCGCGCAGCGCTTCGATGAACGCCTTCTGGTCGTCGGGCGCATCCTTGTCCCTGGTCCGGAAGTGCGCGCAGACCAGTTCCTCGGCCGAGGCCTTGTCGCAATCGTCCTGCCGGTCGCGGCCGCCTTTTTCCGCCACCACCTGATCCGCGCGCGCCGCGGCGATGCGGCTTTCCAGCCAGGTGCGCACGGTCGCGCCATTCCACTCGATCACCTGTTCGCCCCTGCCGGATCCCGACCCCGATCTCGACGACATTCGGGTGTCCGTCAATCATCGGCGAGGTGGGCCAGGCGCGACGGTTTGACGCCGTCCGCGCCCGGCGCTAGCGCCGGTGCCATGACAAGCACGGCCAAGGCTTCCGCCGTCATCATCGGCGCGTCCGGCGGCATCGGTGGCGCGTTCGAAGCCGCCCTGCTCGACGAAGGCGCGTTCGATGTCGTGCATGGCTTCGCACGCGCGCGCAGCGGCGCGCAGCATCTCGACCTGCTCGACGAGGCGAGCATCGCGGCCGCCGCCGCGACCGTTGCCGAGGGCCCGGTGCCGACGCTGGTGATCGTCGCCACCGGCATCCTCCATGATGGCGATCATGGCCCCGAAAAGGCGCTGCGCGATCTCGATCCGGACTGGCTGGCGCGGGTCTATGCGGTCAACGCGATCGGCCCCGCGCTGGTGGCGAAGCATTTCCTGCCGATCATGCCCAGGGCCGGACGAACGGTGTTCGCCGCGCTCTCCGCACGGGTCGGATCGATCGGCGACAACCGGCTCGGCGGGTGGCACGGCTATCGCGCGTCGAAGGCGGCGCTCAACATGATCGTGCGCAACCTCGCGATCGAGGAAAGGCGCCGCAACGACCGCGCGATCGTGGTCGGGTTGCACCCCGGCACGGTCGACACCGCGCTCTCCCGCCCGTTCCAGGGCAATGTCCAGGCCGGGCGGCTGTTCGACGCCGAGCGCGCGGCGCTGCAATTGCTGGATGTGATCGAGGAACTGAAGGTGGCGGACAGCGGCAAGCTGTTCGACTTCGAAGGCAAGGAGGTGCCGTTCTGAGGCTCGGACGACGAGGTGGCAGTTCCGCTGCTACCGCACGTTCAGCCCCACCTCCCCCAGCAATTGCGCCGCCTGCTCGCGCGAGATCGTCGCGCCCCGGAAACGGGAGGCATCGCCCAGCCGCACTCCGCCCAGATCGGCGCCGCGCAGGTCGGCGCCTTCGAAGCGGGCGCCATCGACGATCGCCTCGCGCAGGCTGCACCCTTCGAACGACGTCATCCGGAAATCGCATTTGCGCAGGTCCGCCTGCGAGAAATCGACCCGCATCAGGCTGGCCTTGCGGAACGAGCGCCCCGCCAGCTTTGCGCTGATCAGCAGCACCTCCTCGAAATGGAGGTCGATCGCCTTCACCTCCGAAAGATCCGCGCCGGTCAGCTTGCAGCCGCTGAAGCGCGCGCCCTCCAAGGTGGCGCGCTTCAGCACCGCATTGTTGAGGTCGCAGGCGGTGAACGCCGCCTCCGACAGATCGGCACCGACGAAGCCGGCAAACGCACCCCGGCAGGAGCGCCACGCCGTTCGCGCCAATATTGCGCCGGTCAGGTCGGCGCGGCGCAGGTTGCAATGCTCGAACGTCCATCCCGACAGGTCGAGGCGCGAGAGATCCGCCTCCTCCAGATCACAGCCGATCAGGGTCTGCGTGCCCCGCAGCGCCTGCACCGCCTCTCGCGTGAGGCTGCGGTTGCGGATCGACAGGTCGGCGAAGAGATCATCCATGACAGCGCTGGTAGCGCCGGCGCCGCGATCCGCCTAGCGCCGGGTCGAGGAGGCGGATGCCGTTGCGGTCGCGGATCGTGCGGCGGCGCTAGCGCCGCCGCACCGCCCGCACCGTGCCCGTCGGGCCGCCGCCGCAGAAGAAGCGTTCCACGCCATCCGCCTCCAGCCCGCTGATGGTCGTGCCCGTGGGCATCTCGATGCGCTCCAGCACCGCCCCCGTCGCACGATCGATGCGGCGGATGTCGCTCTGATCCTCTTCCCAGGTGGCATGCCACAGGTCGTCGTCGAACCACGTCACCCCCGTCACCATGCGCTGCGCATCGATCGTCCGGAGGATGGTGCCCGTTTCGGGGTCGACTTCGAGGATGCGGCGCGCGCGATGCTGGCCGACCCACAAGGATCCCTCCGCCCAGGCCAGGCCCGCAGCGCCCCCTTCGGGTGCCGGGATGCTGGCGACGACGCGGCCCTCGGCCGGATCGATCCGATCGATGCGATCCTCGGCGATCTGGAACAGGTGGGTACCGTCGAAGGCGGTCCCGGCATGCGCCGCGACCGGCAGGGAGCGCGCGATCTCGCCGGTTTCGGGATCGAGCGCGTTGAGTGCGTCGCCGGAGGCAAACCAGATGTGGCTGCCGTCGAAGCTGACCCCGTGAACGGCATCGACATCCGCGAAGGGGCCATATTCGCGGAGGATTTCGGCCTTGCTCTGTTTCATGAGGCGCATCGTAGCGCGAACGGCGATGCCGGATGAGTGACATCTCTGTCGCGATAAGCCCGCATGCGTGCGCGAGCGCGTCGCTATACGCCGGGCAGCAGCAGGCTCGTCGCGAAGGCCGGCGGCACCGGGATCAGCCAGCGCCGTGCGCGGCCCCGCCCCACGGGTTCCACCCGGCCCGGCGCGGCCAGCGCATCCAGCGCGCGCTGCACGCTGCGCTGGCTGGTGCCGAGCGCCAGCGCGAGCCCCGAACTGGTCCAGGATTCACCGTCAGCCAGCAGCGCCAGCACCGCGCCATGCGGTTCGTCGACCGGCGGCGCCAGCACGGTGGCGCCGCCCGCCCGCGGCTTCAGGACGAAGCCGGCGCGGGTGGCGACGATCCCCGCGACCGGCTTCAGCACCGCGCGCAAGCGCGCGATCTCGACGCGCAGGCGCATGCGGTGCGACTCATCCGCCTCGCGCCCGCCGAAGCCGCGCTGGATCAGCAGCTCGCGTGACACCTCGCCCGGCCATGCCTCGCCCAGCGCGCGGGCCAGCGCGAACAGCACCGGGCGGCCCGCGAGCGCGACATGGTGGCCGCCGGCGCGGATCGCATAGCGGCAGGCGTCGATCACCAGCGCGTCGGACGCGAGCAGCGCCGCGACGTCGTCGAGCCGCAGCACGCGCGCCCCCCCCGGCCCGACGATCCGCGCCGCCGGCAGCGCCAGCGCCGCCGCCGCCTGCTCGACCTCGGCGGCGAGTGGCGGGATGCGCGCCTCCACGGCAGCCGCAGCAGCAGCCGCCAGCGCGGCGCGCGCGGCGTTGATCTGCAAGCGGCGGAGCGCGATGCCGGCGGCGGCCAGCGCATGGACGGTGCGCGCGGCGGGGCGGAGCGCCGCGGCGTCGATCGCGCCGAGTGCCTGTTCGGCGGCATCGAGCCGGCCGATCAGCAACAGCCGTCGCGCGTCGATCAGTCGCGCCTGCGCGGCGTTGGCGGCGTCGCCATGGCGGTCGAGCAGGTCGCGCGCGCGGGCGAGTTGCTCCGGCGGCCGGCGGAGATCGCGCGAGACCAAAGCGATCTCGGCTTCCGCGACGATGCAGCGCGCGCGCGCGACCGTCTCATTCGGGCCGAAGGCGCGGCTGGCCTCGCGCAACAGCGTTCGGGCGCGATCGAGATCGCCGAGTTGCGCCATCGCAATGCCGCGCAGCGCCAGCGCGGGTGCATCGTCGCGCAGCGCGACGCGGTTGAGCGCGTCGAGCGGCGCCCCGGCGGCAAGCGCGCGGGCGGCGGCGGTGATCAACGAATCCACGGCGGGGACAGTGCTAGGGCATTTCCGCCCCGGCTCCCACAGTTCCGTTCGCCCCGGACATCGCTGGGTGCGAGATCGGCGCGGGCACCGTCCAGGTGCCGAATCCGGACAGGCGTTGCGTCAGATCAGCTCAGGCATCACGCAATGCGACGGCGCGCGCGAACACCGCCTCGAACATTTCCGGGGTCAGCCGGCCGGTGTTCTGGTTGTAGCGCGAGCAATGATAGCTATCGATCAGCATCCGCCCGTCGGGCATGCGATGCTCCGCCAGATGCGCGAAGCGCGCCTTGGGCAGGCGGCCGCCCAGCACCTTCACCGCGCTCTGGTGCGCGATCTGGCCGAGCGCCACGAAGACGCGCGCGTTGGGCAACAGCGTCACCGCTTCATCGAGAAAGGGGCGGCAGGCGTGGATCTCGGCGGGCACCGGCCTGTTCTCCGGCGGCAGGCATTTCACCGAATTGATGATGATCGCGCCGCTGAGCGCGAAGCCATCGTCGATGCGCGCATCATAGGTGCCGGCGGTGAGGCCGAACTTTGCCAGCGTATCGAACATCAGGTGCCCGGCATGATCGCCCGTGAAGGGCCGACCGGTGCGGTTGGCACCATGCTTGCCGGGCGCAAGGCCGATGATGCCGAGCCAGCCCTCGGGATCGCCGAAGGCGGGCACGGGCGCGTTCCACCAGTCCGGATGCTCGGCACGGCATGCCTCGCGCAACGCGACCAGCCGCGGGCAGCGCGGGCAATCGTGCGGCGGCTCGCTGGATGGAAGGGGGCTGGCTGGCTGCATCAGGGGCGCGATAGGCCGCGCGGCGGGTAGCGGCAAGGCCGGGGCTGCTCCCCCGATTCCCGACGGTTCGGCGGGGCAGAACGTTGCGTGGCAACGGCGACCGCCCGTCGATCTACGCGAATCGATTATGTCCCCGTCCGCTCGCCGATGCGAAACTCGCGCCACCCCAAGCGCAGATGAGGAAGGCCGGACAGATGGTGCATCAGATCGATGGCGGCGGTGGCGGCAGCAGCGTCAGCCAGGTCCAGCAGACGGCGCCGGCGCAGACGTCGGCGCCCGATCCCGCCGTCGAGGCGAAGGTCGAGGAGACCGCGCTCTTCGCCCAGCATTATCATGGCGACCCCGCCTATGTCATCGAACAGACGATGGCGGACCCCGGCCTCACCCAGGCGCAGAAGGATGAGTATCTCGCGCGCGTGATCGACCTCGCGAGCGGCAGCGACGGCGGCTACCGCACCGACATGGGCACGCTCGACGATCGTGCGCGGCAGGAACTGATCGACGCGGTGGAGCAGATCGGCGTCGCCTATACCGGGCCCGCCACGCCCCAACTGCGCGATCAGGTGACGGCATCGATGGGCCGGATCGTCGATTCGGGCCGCGTCTCGCGCGACCAGCTTGGCGAACTGCTCGATCCGGCGCAAAACCCCGCCTCGGACGGCGTGCGCCAGTTGCTCAGCACCGTGACCGACGGGGCGCTGCTGCAGAACCTCGCCTATGACCTGCACGACGAGGCGGTGCGTGCGGGGATCGACCTTGATTCCTCCAATGGCGCGCAGGGCCAGCTTTCGCTGATCGCCGCCGCCGACCTCGCCGGCATGGCCGCGAAGCAAGGCTTCGTCGGCGCCGCCAACGAGGTCAGCAGCTATATCGCCGCCCATCCGGAGGTCCTGGAGACGATCGATAGCCTGCCGCAGAACGCCTATGGCGTGGCACCTCCGGGCCGCGGCGGATTCGATGCGGTGGCATCGGCGCTGGCGGGCACCAGCAACAGCGCCAATCAGGCGGAATATGACCAGCTCTTCGGCAAGCTGGTCGACATGGCCGGTGAGAGCACCGCGCTCGATCGCTCCGCCGGGCTCAACAGCCTGGGCGATTATTATGCCGACCATATCGAGCGGCTGAACCAGGAAACCACCTATGCCGGTGGCTGGGACAACAGCCGCGAGGATGCCCAGCCGCCGACGGTCTATCACTCGCTGACCGAGCGCTTCGTGCGCAACGTGATGCTCAACGAGGATTTCGACAATCCGGCGACCCGGACGGCGATCGCCGACGAACTGACGCGTCTCGGCACCATCGTCGGCGCGCCGGATGGCGCAGGCGCCCCCAACGAGGCGCAGCGCACCGAGGCGGCGATGCAGTTCGGCACCTTGATCGGATCGCTGCAGGGCGCGGCGGCCGATTATGAGAAGAGCAGCCACGCCAGCGCCGAGGAGAAGGTGGAGACGATCCGCACCGTCACCGACCTGCTGACCGATCAGGTGCTGAGCAAGACCGGTCCGCTGGGCGAGGCCTTCGGCGGTACGCTGGTCGATACGCTATGGGAACTCTATCCGGAAAATGCGCGGGCGGGCGCCGAGGATGATGTCGATGCGGCGCTGGGCGACCTGAACCGGCTGGGCGAGGCGATCGACCAGGCGATGACGCAGGCGTTGCGCGACACCTACCCGCCCGCGACCGCCGACGATACCGGGGTGAACGGCCCGGGCATCGTCGCGGATTATGAGACGACGGTGACGACGCACCGCATCAACCCGGACTGAGCCGGGATCAGCGCACCCCGGCGCGGGCGAGGTGCGGCGCGAGCCGGCCGGACGCCCACAGGAAGAACATGCGGAAATCGCTGACCAGCGACCAGAGCGGATAGGTGAAGGTGGCCGGGCGGTTATGCTCGACCGCGAAATGGCCGATCCACGCGAAGCCATAGCCGGCAAGCGGCACCGCCAGCCACCACCAGCCGCCGTGGACGATGGCGAAGCCGAGGAACAACAGCGTCAGCGCGGTGCCGGCATAATGCAGCGCGCGCGTCTGCGGCAGCGCATGCTCCCGCAGGTAATGCAGCCAGAAATCCGCATAGCGGGTGATCGTTCGCGCCATGGTGCAAGGCTAATCCGCCTTCGGGGCATCAGCAAGCTTGTCGGATACGCTGCCGCACGTCATGCTCCGCCGCGATCACAGGAGGGCGCATGACCGCGGGTTATTCGGGCACCCCGCTCGCGACGAAGCTGGGCTACAAGCGCGGCATGCGGCTGTGGTTCTGCGGCATGCCCGACAGCGTGCGCGCCGAGATCGACCCCGACGGCATCGGCGTGGAGGAATATGACGTGGCGACCGCCGGCCTTCAGGCGGCGCATATCTTCGTTACCGCGCGCGCGGAAATGGAGCGCGAGTTGACCGCGCTGCGGCTGCTGATCGAACCGGCCGCGATGATCTGGGTCTCCTGGCCCAAGCAGGCCGCGAAGGTGGCGACCGACATCACCGAGGATGTCGTGCGCGCGGTGGCGCTGCCGATGGGCTTCGTCGACGTGAAGGTCTGCGCGGTCGATGCCGTCTGGTCCGCGCTGAAGCTGGTGATTCGCAAGGAATTGCGCGCGGCGCAATGACCGACAGCCATGGCCAGCCCGGAGCCGGCGCCGCCGCGCCTGCTCCCACCGACACGCCCGTCGCCCTCCCCGGCCGCATCGCGACGCTGGATATCGTCCGCGGCGTGGCGGTGATGGGCATCCTGCTGATGAACATCGTCTCCTTCGCGATGCCGCAGGCCGCCTATTTCAATCCGGCCGCCTATGGCGGCGCGCAGGGGCTGGACCTCGCCGCGTGGGGCGTGATGTTCGTGGCGATCGACGGCAAGATGCGCGGGCTGTTCGCGATGCTGTTCGGCGCATCGATGCTGCTGGTGATCGAGCGTGCGGACGCGCGCGGCGAGAATGGCGCCCGGATCCACCTGCTGCGCATGGCCTGGCTGCTGCTGCTGGGCCTCGCGCATCTCTACCTGGTCTGGCCCGGCGACATATTGGCGCATTATGCGCTGGTCGGGCTGGTCGCCTTCCTGTTCCGCCATCAGCCGACGCGCGGGCTGGTGGCGATCGGGCTGCTCTGCCTGCTGCTGGGGGTGGTGATGGCGGCGCTGCTCGGCACCGGCGCGCTTGAGCTTCACGCCGCGGCATTCGGTCCCGACGGATCGGATGCCGCGCGTCGCGCCTGGCAGGCCTATGAGGAAATCTACGGCATTCCCGATCCCGCCTTCATCGCGCGCGATCTGGCGGCGCATCGCGGGCCCCTCGCCGACCTGCTCGTCTATCGCCGGCTGAACGAGATCACGCCGCCGCTGGCGTTGCTCGGCGTCTTCGGCCCCGAGACGCTGGGCTATATGCTGCTCGGCATGGCGGGGCTGCGCAGCGGACTGCTGACCGGCGCATGGACGCCGGGCCGCTACGGCCGCTGGGCCGCGATCGGCTTCGCGATCAGCCTGCCGCCGTCGCTGGCGCTGGCCGGGGCCATCGTCGCCAGCGGTTTCGACACGCGCATGGTGATCATGGCCGCTGCGGTGGCGGCGGTGGCGGTGCATCCGATCATGACGGTCGCATGGGCGGCGTTGATCATCCGCCTCACCCGCCGTGGCGGCGCGCTGGTCGACCGGATCGCGGCGGCCGGGCGGATGGCGCTTTCCAACTATCTCGGCACCAGCCTGCTGTGCGCCGCGCTGTTCTATGGCTTCGGGCTCTATGGCACGTTCGGCCGCGCCACGCTCTATCTTGCGGTTGCCGCGATCTGGGGCATGATGTTGTTGTGGTCGCGGCCTTGGCTCGACCGATTCGTTTTCGGGCCGTTCGAGTGGCTGTGGCGCAGCCTGGCGCGGGGACGGATCCAGCCGCTGGTGCGAAAGCAGGCTATTGCGACTTAGTCTCACACACGCTATCTGATCATCGGAGCGGAGGAATCGCCTGATGGTCGTTTGCATTTGCAACGCTATTCGTGAACGGGACGTGCGAGCGGCTGCACGACAGGGCGCGTCATGCCCGAAAGCGGCCTATGCCACGATGGGATTGCGCCCGAAATGCGGGCAATGCGTGCCATTCGCACGCGAGATCATCGCCGAGGAGCGGGCTATTGCCTAGCGGTCGCAGCACCGCAAACCCGCGGAAAACTGCCATTTTTTGAATGATTTGCTGCGCCTGCGCAGCTATACTCCGTTGGTAATCTTTCAACGGAGAAGCACCCTATGAAGGGCGACCCCAAGGTCATCGACTATCTCAACGAGGCGCTCAAGAACGAGTTGACCGCGATCAACCAGTATTGGCTGCATTATCGCCTGCTCGACCATTGGGGCGTGCGCAAGCTGGCCGCGTTCGAGCGGCATGAATCCATCGACGAGATGAAGCATGCCGACAAGCTGGCGGAGCGCGTCCTGTTCCTCGACGGCTTGCCCAATTTCCAGATGCTCGGCCGCCTCAAGATCGGCGAGACCGTCGAAGAGGTCATCAAGGCCGACCTCGCGCTCGAATATGAGGCGCTGCCGCTGCTCAAGGACGGTATCGCGCATTGCGAATCCGTGCGCGACTATGTGAGCCGCGACCTGCTGACCGAGATCCTCGACAGCGAGGAAGAGCATGTCGACGCGCTCGAGCGCCAGCTCGACATGATCAAGCAGATGGGCATCCAGAACTATATCCAGCTTCAGTCGGAAGCCGCGGAAGACTGATGCCGTCCTCCCTCTCCCCTCGGGGAGAGGGCTTTCCTCAGACCAGCGCCGAATAGATCAACGTCTTGAGCTCCCGCCGGATCGGCCACAGGCTCGACGGGCTCAGCTGCGTCATGAACACCATCGTCAGCCGTTCGACCGGATCGACGAAGAAGGCGGTCGAGAACATCCCGCCCCAATAATATTCGCCCGCCGAGCCGGGCATCATCAGCCGCGCCGGATCCTGCGTCACCGCGAAGCCCAGCCCGAAGCCGACGCCGGCATTCTGCGTCTCGCTGAACAGCGAGGTCGACAGCGCGGCGAGGTCGCCGCGGCCGGGCAGATGGTTGAGCGTCATCAGTTCCACCGTCTTGCGGCCGAGGATGCGCACGCCATCGAGCGCGCCGCCGTTGAGCATCATCCCGCAGAAGCGGTGATAGTCCGCGCTGGACGAGACCAGCCCGCCGCCACCCGAACAGAAGCGCGTCGGCTGCGACCACAGGCTGTCGCCACCGCGATCGAACACCGTCATCCCCTGCCCCGGCGTCCACGCCCAGGCATCGACCAGCCGGTCGCGCTTGTCCCCCGGCACGACGAAGCCGGTATCGACCATGCCGAGCGGCGCGAAGATGCGGCTTTCGAGGAAGGCGTCGAACGGCACGCCCGACACGCGCGCGACGATCACGCCGAGCACGTCGGTGGCGAGCGAATAGTTCCAGGCGGCACCCGGCGAAAACTCGAGCGGCGCCTCCGCAAGCGCGGCGATGAAGCTGTCATCGTCATGCGCGGTGCGCCAGTTCTCCACCTTCGCCTTGCGGATATAGGCATCGACGTTGGTGCGGTACTGGAAGCCGTAGGTCAGCCCCGACGTATGGCGGAGCAGATCGACCATGCGCATCGGCGCATCGACCGGGCGGCTGACGAAGGGCGCGCCGCCCCCGCCGCCGGCATAGACACCGAGCCCGGCGAATTCGGGGATGATGCGCTCCACCGGATCGTCGAGCGCAACCTTGCCCTCTTCCACCAGCATCATGAACGCCACCGAGGTGATCGGCTTGGTCATCGAGGCGATGCGGAACAGCGAGCGTTCGCCGACCGTCGAATCGCTGCCGGCGCGCGCGGGCCCGGTGCTGGAGAAATGCGCGACCTTGTCGTCGCGGCCCACCAGGATCTGCGCATGCGGCAGCCGCCCCGCGCCGACATAGCGATCCGCCAGCAGCCCATCGATCCGCCGGAGCCGTCCGGGATCGAAACCAAGCGCTTCGGGCGTGTCGAACTGCATGGGCGATCCTCCGGTCAAGCCGCCAAGGGCGCTGCTATTGCCGCACGGCTTGGCAGAAGCAACCGGCGATCGATCCCGGGCGTGCGGCGGTGCCGGATGCCCGGGCGTAAAGACATCCGCCGCGGCTTGCCGCTGCCGGAAAACAAAAACCCCGCCAAGCGCTCGGGCTGGCGGGGTTTTCGATGGTGGGCGTGGCAAGGATTGAACTTGCGACCCCTGCGATGTCAACGAAGTGCGCGCACCACAAACGCAAGCATTTCCGCCGTTTCTTGATGTTCCAGCGCCGGAACAGCATTCGAACGAATCGGCATTTTGGGTGAATTTCACCCAAGCCTCACCCAAGGTTGCGCATGGTGCGCGGGCGCTACTAAGCCGCGCGGCGCACATTGCGGTAGGAGAATACACCACCTATTTGCCATCCAGTTCCTTGCACCGCGCGCCGCTCGCGCGCGTATGGGACCGACGTGAGATTCCATGACCGAGAATGATTACGCGCAGAACCGAGAGGCCGTGAGATCGTTGCGGCGGGATGCCACATTTGGGCGAAGCATGATGCTCGCTATGGTTGGACGATGCTCCATCGACATCCTTTGGCAAGGTCGAGAAGAGGAAGGAGAGGCCCGCGTCTTTTTTTCGACGGAGCAGGTCATCACCTTCGAGCCTAACGACTGGCTGGAAGGCGAGCGCTTCCACCTGGAGCTCAATCCACGATATCAGTTGATGCGATATGACTACAGGCACCGCGTCCTGAGCGTCACGGGATCGAGCGAAAAGATGGGCGATTACGAGTATCGGCTTACGGCTTTGCCCGACTAAGCGGCGGCGCGCCGTACGGGCTGCTCATCCAGCTCCGGTTCTTCCCCGTCCATGTTGACGCGCATGACCAAACCCAGCTTGGCGCCCTGCAAATGCGCGCCCTTCACCCGCTCGACGATGACGTTTATAGGGTAACCGCGGTCGATCTTGCTGCCGACCCATACGGCCCGGTCCCGCCGCAGGTAGCCCACCCTCACGCCGCGAGCGGTGAAGATCGCAACAGCCATGCGATCGTGCGGGTTATCAGGCTCGCGGACCAGCGCGAGCACATCCCCAGGCACCAGCAAGCGCAGTTCGTCCTGCCGGCTGGTGCCATCCTCATTGTCGTAAACCTCGCCGACCGCCGGGAGGCTGAAGTCATTGCAACCCATCGTTCCGACTCACCATGTTTGGAACAAAGCCAGAACATGTTATGTGTTCAGTCATCGAGTCGGCAATAGGTGAACGACATGAACGCCCAGACATTCAAGCGCGATCAGTTGCAGATGATGGTCTACGGCATCCCCTCCGGCTTGGCGGAGCCAGAGCCTTTCGACCCCGAAACCGGCGAACTGCTGACGGCCCCGCCGCCGGTCGCGACGCCCACCAGGCCACTGCCATCGACGCCATTCGGCGCGTGGCTACTCCGGCAGGAAAAGCGCCATGATTGGATCGGCGGGCTCGCCAAAGCGGCGAAGGCGGATCGCGCATTCCCAAAGGCGGGCGACCCCGAGGCCGTGCGCAAGCGCCTATCCGAGGTCGGCGCCGAGGCCGACATGTTCGAGGCGCTCGACGCGGCCGAGATCGAATGGCTCTGCTACTGATGATGTACGAGGATCTGGATGGACGGGTTGCACCCCCACATGGTCGCGCAGAGCGGCTATTCCCGAGAGGAAATCTGGCAGATGGCGGCTGGGTTGCTCGAACTGAACGGCGAGCGGACGGCGTGCCACGTCGTTGCGATGGCCAAGGCGGCTTCCGAGGCCGGGCAGCAAGAGAACGTCGCCCTCTGGATCTCGATCGCCGATTGCCTGATGCATATCGAGAAGCTGGAGGACGAGCCCGCCGGGCTGCACTGATCGCCCCGCTGCCGCTCGCCGAACTGATCGAGACGGAAGGCGAGACCTATGCCAGCCTCTCGCGCATGCTCGGGCGGCCGGATGGATACCTCGCCGATCGCGCTCGCCGCGGCACGCTGAACCGGCTACCGGCCGACGAGTTGGCTGCGCTGCAACGCTACTTCGGGCGCCCGATCGCCGAAGCGCTCGAATCATCTGGCGCATCAGCGCAGACAATGTAAATTTCCAGCAGCCCCGCCGGGTCGACGACGGCGAAGGTCAGGGGATGGCGGCGTAATGAAAAGCGCCGCCTACCCGCAAGCTAAGTTGCAGATTTTTAACGTGACATCGCTTGCGCGGGCCGTAGGTCGACCTCTGGTCGAGATGGGAATCGCAGCATGGCATTGAGATGTAAGCTGTTCGGCCACAAGGCCGACCGAGGCGGCGCGCGTCATGATGGGCAGGACTACTGGACTGGCTGCGTCCGATGCGGCACCCGTCTGATCCGGGACACCGACGGGTGGCGGGTGCCGACCGAGCGCGAGATCACCGAACACGATGTCAATCGAGCAGAGCAGCGCCTGGAGCCGGTTCCGGAGCGCTTGACGTAAGTTGCACATTATAATGTGGAAACTGCAGGAAGCCGGTCATAGCAGGGCGGCATGCTGGATCCTCTAGACCCGCTGCCGCCGACGCCTCTCACCGATTGGGAGATCCTCGCCGTCGCCAGCCGGATGGTTCAGCGCTGCGACTGCGACCAGTTCATTGCCGAGCGCGTGGGGCTGCTGGCCTTGATCGAGGATGCGCCCGGCGTCGCGACCTGGCGGGCCATTGCGATGAAAGTGCGGGCGATCAGGGACGCGCCAGCGGTCTAGGCTGCGTCAGTTCACGTAGGGATGCGCCTCGCGCAGCAGCTTCACCGCCGCCTCGATCACCTCGCGCTCCCGCTTCGTACCGCGAGGATTGACGCGCCAGTTGCATGTCGGGTGGAACACCAACGGCAGCGCTTCGACCTCACCGATCGCGGCGCGCCAAGCCGCTTCGTCGCCGCCGGCCGCGCCGACGATCATCTGCACAAGCGTTCCTCGGATGTCTTCCGGGGTCGGCATCGATTATTGCGGCGGCATGTCAAAGGTCATCGGGTGCGTCGAGGTCGATCTTGCGTTCGATATCGGCGAAGAAATTCGTTTGCGGATCAACCGGCGGAAGATCCAAGTCGCCAATGCCTTTCACCTCAAGGTATTGGCTCGCCAGCGACCGCAGGCCACCGTCATCCGTCAGTAGAAGGTCGGCCCGCTCAACGATGCTGATCGCGAGAATTTGCTCATCAAATTTCGCCTTCCGACGCGTCTCCTTCTGTGCCTTCGAAACGCCGACGATTCGCGCCTGTGCAAGAAGAGCGCACTCGATGGCCGCGAGCTCATCGAAGGGACTGACGCGGATGTACTTCGTGGTTTCGATGATGCGCAGCCACTCGGACGAGCGATCGGCGGTGGCTCGCGCTAAGATCTCAGTGAGGGCCGGGGTCGGCACGATGATAGTGGACCGCGACCGCTGAAGGCTAGCGATGAAGAACCGCATTCGGTCAGCGCACCTAGCGACCAGCTGCCGCCCTTCCTCCGCGCGGGGAGGTGGCGCGTCCTCATCTAAGAGATAGACGAGGACGCTCGCATCGATGGCAACTTTCAATGCGCGTCCCCTTCCGCGCGGTCCTCAAGCAGCCGCTGAACGATGTCTTCCCCCGGAAAACCGCCCACCGCTCGCAATCTCGCAATCACATCGTCCAAAGGCTCGTCGCTCAGAACATCGAAATCGCGGATCTTAAACTTTTTGAGTTCCCAGGTGCCATTGCCATGACGCAGCCACGTGCCCTCACCATGCAATCGAACCGTTTCCCGAAACAGGTGGCGGCTCAACCGAACCGCAGTTGCTTCATCTGCTTCTAGCCTTGAATAATCTCGATCGCCGTCTTTGATCGCAACATGCTTCGTATCGTCCGCACCGCCTATACGATAGACGACGCCGTCCAGTGACCCACGCTGTTTAAAAGGGCCATAAGTAACCGGTTTGGGGCGGTTCTTTCCCGGAAACTCGATAATTATAGCGCTGTGCGGCACCTCGTCGTCGCCGTCGGCAAGAGTGCCGGATGCGTTGTCTTCGCGAAGCATTTCGTCGAGGTCGTTGTAGGCCTTCAGCGCATCAACTGCGGGCGCACCGATCCGAACGCCTCGCACGCGCTCTTGCACCTTCGGCTGCGCCGGCTCGTCGATCATCGCCCGAACCTTCACCGAGCCTTCTGTAATCGGACCCAGATGCACGCTGCCGCTCTCGCCTAATAGTCTGGCGAGCGCGCTGATGTACTGCGCCAGCCGATCCATAGGGATCGTGCTAGGCGTGTAGCTGTCGCTGATGCGAAAGGTGTAGCCCTGATCCATCCGTGCCTCGTGGCGTTCGCAGATATGCTACATCGCTGGAGCCGAAAAGCAAAAAGGCGGCCGAGCCTGCGCCCAGCCGCCTCTTCGGATCCGATGGAAAGCGGCGCAATTCCGCCAATCCTCCGCCGAAAATCGGCTGAAACGGCTATGCTCGGATCCAAGCTTTTAGGTGGAGCGCCCCGGCGCGGCGTTCTTGGGGTTCATCGCGCCGGGGCTAGCCGACCATGCAGGGGGTCCGCATGGCGGATGTGGAGCATCTGCCATATGTGGAGCGTGGTGTCAGCAGCCTGCCGCATTCCCCACCGTCCGCCCAAAACGGCGGCGGAGTGTGGGGACCTCCGCCGCCAGTCACTTGAGCACGATCCGACGCCCGACCAGAACCGGCGCCGGATGGGTATGCTTGTATTGGATCGGAGATTAACGCTGCGCTAACTGCAAGCGCTGCCCGGGGGCGGCTCGGCGGCGCCGTGGGAACACCGCCGAGCCTAACCGCCTCTGCTCAAAGAAGGCGGCTGCCGGCGACCTACTTGCGCAAGCGGGGATCGCGCGTGACCGCCATCACGGAAGCGAAATGAAAAAAGGCGGCGGAGCCGAAGCCGGAGCCCGACGCCGCGCCGATCTCCGCCAAAACGGACTGATCAGGAGTCGACACTCCTATCCTCGCGGATACTGATCGGCGTGGGGAATACGGGGGGGGATCATATGCGATTCGTGATGTTCATCGTGGCTGCGGCGATTGCCGCGCCGGCTCTGGCCCATGGTGGCGGGCTCAACGCCGAGGGCTGCCACAACGACAGGAAGAACGGCGGCTATCACTGTCATCGCGGCGGTGGGGCATCGGCACGGCCGCAGACGCTGCTCGGTGCCAGCAGCGGCGCAAGGTCCAGCGGCGGGCGCGCGTTTGCGAATTGCTCGGCAGCGCGTGCCGCGGGCGCGGCGCCGGTACGACGGGGCGACCCAGGCTATGGCTCGCATCTTGATCGCGACGGCGATGGGGTTGGCTGCGAATGAAGTCTGATACGCGCACTTTGCCCGTTGAACGGGTTCACGATTGCGGGGCTCGTGGCTCGGTCGTGTTTGAGGTGAACGACCGCACGGGCGATGCAGTGCGCATAGGGGTTACCGGCGAGATAAAACTCGGGCCGGGAGATTATCTTGTGTGCACCCGATGCGAGGAACGGTTCATCTAAACAGCGCCTGCTGGGCACTTTCAATCCGGCAATGCTCCAAAGAACTCGCGCAGCCACTGCGCATTGTTGGCGCAAATGAACAGCTTATCCTCAACCTTCAGCACGTAGCCCGCGACCACGCCCTCGCGCGTGCGGATCGAGGCGACGTAGCGCTGATGCTCGGCCCGAGCCTGCTCGACCGTAGTCACCGTCGACCAGTCAATTGCATATTCGGGTGGCAGGGCCGGCCGCACGCCGCGCGTCTCGCAGACCAGGCGCTCGGCCGGCGGCTTGACCGGCTGGAATGCCGGTCGGCCGCTACATGCCGTTGCCGCCGAAAAGCACATCGAGAGGGCTGCTGCCTTCGCGAACCGCTTCATCGATCTTCTCCTTTTCCTTCTCGACCTGCTGGACGTGTTCGACCACGCGCACCTCGGCGGCGCTGTCCGCCACCGCGGTGGCGACCTCGGCCTGCTTCTCGACCTCTTCGCTGGCCGCCTTCCACTTGGCGTCCGTATCGCTGACGCCCGCGCTGTAGGCGCTGGTGCGCAGCCACCAAATGGCGAGGAGCAGCAGCGCCACGGCGATGATCCAGACAGCGACGCCCGCCAGGCGCTGCGAAAGCCCCAGCCGCATGAGGAAGGCGATCACAGCGCGCTCGCCACGTCGAAGCTGGGGCAGGCCTTCGCCACGCCCGGCCAGTCGCGATGACCACGCAGCACGATACCGGGGTAGCGCTGGCGATATTCGGCGACGAGGCGGCGCAACGTCGCTTTCTGCGCTTCGGTGCGCGTGTCCTTCGGCTTCTTGTTCTGGGCGTCGACGCCGCCGACGTAGCAGATACCGATGTTGCCGGTGTTCTTGCCGCCGACGTGCGCGCCGCGGCGATCGTCGGCCAGCGTGCGCACCGCGCTGCCATCAAGCTCGACGACGATGTGGTAGCTGACCTGGCCAAACTTCGCGATATCCCATTGGGAAATGGTCGCGGCCTTCACGTCGCGGCCCTCGGGCGTCGCGGCGCAGTGGATCGTCAGCGAGTGGATTTTCTTCGGGTCCATGTAGGCAGGCGTCGTCATCAAGCGCTCCATTGGTTAGGGCAGCAGCGGCGCGAGGCGGCATAGGAGCCGCCCGCTATCGGTCAGCGGCAGACGAAGTTGCTCGACTGTGTCGGCAGTGTGATCGAGATCATATTCGGGCGCCTGATTGTCGTTTATTCCGACAGGGCGACCCGAAGTGGCTTGCGCCACTTTCACTTGGCGGCTGGGGCCTTGCCTCAGCCGCCAACTTTTTAGGTCTATTCCTTAGAACTCGCGCGGCCGAACGCCGCCTGCAGGATGTCGCGGATCCGATCGCCGAAGAACTGCACCGCGAGCATGCCGGAGAAGCCAAGCCCCACGCCGGCCGCCACCGCCATGCCGGCACCAGGTTGAAGCGTGATCACCGCCGCGAAGTCGATCACGCACAGCAGCACGGTCAGCGCGACGCCGCGTGCGCGGGTGGTCGCTACGCGCGGCTGCGGCGCGACCATGCGGGCGAGCACCAGGCCGGCGAGAGATAGCGACAGCGCCATCAACGGGATCTGTTCGCCAAAGAGGGTGACGACTGCGGGGCCGATCGCCGGCGCGGCCACAATCACGGGATCGGCCTTGTTCATTTGCTCAGCGTCACCCCCACCGCGATGAACAGCAGCACGGCGATCGAAAGCATCTGCCGGCGGACCATCGGCCATGTTGGCCAAAGGTCGCCCTGCAGCGCAGTCGGGGACGTGAGCTGGAAGTGAACCAGATACTGGCCGCGAATCAGCAGGAAACAGAACACGCCGAACGCGGGCGAGGTCGATGCGTCGCACATCCTATCAAAGTCGAGGATCCGCGCCATGGTGTCGGGGGCGACCTCGCCCCACGCAAGCAAGAACGCCACATCGCCGATCGCGCCCAGCCAGATGGTCGCGAGCAGGCTGACCAGCCCGGCCATTACAATCCCAAGCGGCTCGTTGATCGTCACGCCGCTGCCCCACCACCGGCGAATCACCTCGAGGATGATCGCGGTGCTGAGGCTTGTGATCGTGATCAGGCTGAACAGCGCCCAGCCGAACGTCACCGGATCCCCGGCGAAGCTGGGTGGATAGGACGACACCGCTGGCGCGATCAGCGCGGGAGTCGTCACGCGTCGGCCACCGTGTAGACGCTTTGCGAAGGAGCAACGCACAGGCCGGGAAGGTCCGTGATCACGTCGATCTCTTCATAGAGCATCTTGTTGATCGCAGCGTCGTTCGCTTCCGCCTCGGGTGTGCTAACGGTGTTCGGCGAGTTGTCGACGCCCCATGCAAAGGGTCCGCCTGCGAGGACGCGGAAGCGCAGGCCGGCGACCCGATAGAGCGCATCCGAGATCGTCACCTCGACCATGTCGCCCGGCAGCGTGCCGCCAGTCGTCGGGTTCACCGCCGCGGTGTGTTTGCTGCGCGACCAAGTGGCGCCATTGTCACGCGAGAGCTCGACGCACGGCGTGACATTGCCGAGGCCGTCGCCCGACCGCAGCCGGCCGAAATTGGGGCAATCGATCTGAAAGCGGAACCTGGTCCGCGTGCCATCGGTGAAGCGGCCCGACGTGCCGATGACTGCCGGCTGGCCGATCTGCGCCAGACCCTGCCCCTTCGCGAGGCTGAGAGCGAAATGCCGACCCACGCGGACCTTGCCCGTGGCGGTATTGTCAGGGTGGTAGGCGTCTGGCTGCGTGTAATCGAGCGAGTGGACGCCGACCGGATAGCCGCGGCTCTTTGCCCAGAGCGTGCCGCTGTCGCGCGCGGCGCCGACGCCGCCCTGACGCACGCCCTCGATGTAAGGCATCGTGGACGTGGCATCATAGTCGAACGCGGTGCTGACCACCGTCGGAATGTTGTGGCGCGTCGGCGGCATGTAGAAGATCGGCGTCCCCTTACCGAAGGCATCCATGATCGAGAGGATTGGCCGCGCCGTGCCCTTCACGAGCCTGAACTGCACAGGGGTTGCAGACGAGCCGATCGCGACGCTCGCGTCCGAGACGATATAGGAGGCGATGACGCCGGCCGGAATGCCGGACGTGTTCACCTGTTTCAGGAAGGTCGTGCCGTCGGTCTGCGTTGATCCGCCAGTAACCAGCGGACGATCGCCCAGACCGGGCGTTCCCGACACGATCGAGGTGATATGCAGATAGTCGGTGTTCCCAGCGGTGATGTAGCCCATCACGATCGCATCGGTGCCCGCCTGCTCGTGCAGACCGATGATGCCCACCTCGGTCGCGGGATCGCCGCCCGGCACCGCAGCAGACAGCGTGTAGGTACCGACCCCGCCCGCGCCTGTGCCGAGCGCGGTGATCTTCGTGTCGATCGCGGTCTGCTTTGAGCCGACGACATCGTACATGATGCGGATGGTCGTGCCGACCGTGAGCGTGCCGCGACGCGCGGAGGCCACTGTCATCGTCGTGCCGGCGAAAGTCGCGCGGCCGAAGAAGTGATCGGCCGGCCCGTAGGCATAAGGCCCGCGCCCCAGCCAGAAGCCTTCCAGCATGGTCTGGCCGAACCGCCCGCCCTCGTCGGTCAGATCGGTATGCCAGCCCATCAGGACGCCGGAATAGTCTTCCTTGCCGCCGAGCTCGATCAGGTCGACCATCTGGTCCCACATGCCGGAGGCGTTCTGCAGGATGTATTGGTTCTCCATCAGGTCGGCGGGCCCGGTGCCGCCCTGCGCTGCGACGACCACCTCGAAAGGCGCGTCAACCCAGCGGTTCAGTTCAAGCGCCAGCGACTTGTATTGATCGGCGCCGATCCGAAGGCCGAGCGGCTCGACCTCGGGAAACGGCGGGATGTTTGCCGTCCAGGCATTCGCACCATTGCGAACGAAGTTCGCCGGCACGCCCTTATACTGGACTTCCAGCGTCGCCGCGCTGAGGCCGTTAGATACCTGCGACTGACCGATCAGCGCCCACTTATAGCCGACCGCGAACTGCGAGCAGTCACTATAGGTAACGCTGGTCGCCCCCGACTTGCCCACCAGGCGGACCTCGCGGAACAGCCAGTCGCTGTGTTTCGGGCAGTCGAGCGCACCCGACCAGTTCGACGTGTCCGCAGGTGCCAGCGTGGCGACCGCGCTTGCGCCGGTCAGGCCGGGCGCATTGGAGAAGTCGAGATTGATCGACGTGTAGCCGCTGCCGGGATTGTCGACATAGATCGCCGTCACCCCGCCGCTATTGACGACGAATCGCCCCGCGGCGCCGGTGCCGTTGCCGGTGATGATCAGGGCATAGGTGCCGGTCGTGCCGCCGGTGCCGTTCACCTTGGACGAATAGCCGGTCCAGCTTCCGGCGACCTGCACCGTCGCAACCGCGGTCCAGTCGCGCACCACGACACCCGAGGCGTCGCGGAAGCGAACGCTGACGGTGCTGTCCTCGGTCGGCCAGCAACGCCCCGCCAGCTTGATGCGGAATGCCTGCTGACCGGGCCGCAGCCCATAGACGTACCGGTTGCGGGGTGCCGGCGCGACCGTCGCCGTGCCCGTTCCCTTGCGGAACAGGTCGGAGCCGGCAGCCCACCGCCCCACGCCTTCGCACGGCGCCGAAGTGTCACCGACGCAGAGCGGATCGCGGACGAAGGATGTCGGGTCGCTGGTGAAGCGCCGCAGCCATTTGATGGTCGACGGCGTGATCACGGTCGTCGGATGCGCGC
Source organism: Sphingomonas sanxanigenens DSM 19645 = NX02 (assembly GCF_000512205.2). Taxonomy (NCBI): domain Bacteria; kingdom Pseudomonadati; phylum Pseudomonadota; class Alphaproteobacteria; order Sphingomonadales; family Sphingomonadaceae; genus Sphingomonas; species Sphingomonas sanxanigenens. The sequence goes on along the minus strand of NZ_CP006644.1, from coordinate 6,137,828 downwards.
CGCGGTGGATCGCCAGCAGATCGGCGTTCGTCACGGCTTCCTCGGCATAGAAGGACAGGCCGTGCGCCATCATAGAGAACGACTGCGTCAACGGCTGGGACAGCGTGGCGCTGGTCACGTCGTTGAAGATGGTGCCGCCGATTGCGAACTTGCTCGGGACACTGCCGCTCGGCCCCATCGCGCTAATCAGCAGCGCATTGTTGGTCGCGCTCAACTCGGCCGCGAACGCCGCATTGTCCGTGCCGGTGCCGGTCAGGATCTCGTCTGTGTCGAGGTTGTGGACATCGATGCGGAAGACACCGCTAGCGCGGTGCACCGCGACGCCGATACGCCGCCACGACATCGGAACCAGCCGGCTCCAGACCGTGATGGACCCGCCGCCGCCCGCGCCCGCGTTGGCGTAGAAGCGGAAGCGGCGCGCCTGCCGGCGGGTTGCATCGCTGCTGCCATAGCCCGCGGTGAAATAGACGAGCGACCAGCCCTGACCCGTACCCTGCGTGAGCGTGGTCGCGCCTTCGAGCAACATCTCGACCGCCGGGTAGACGCGATCGTCCTTCTCCAGCGCTCGATAATGGCAGCAGTCGACGCCATAGCGCAGGATCGGCGTGGTGCGGCTGCCGAAGCTCTGCGTGAGCAATCCGCGAACGCCCGTGTTCGACAGGTTCGGCCGCGACTCCTGAAGCGGGAACTGGCTGTTATTGTCGTAGGGGAAGCGGATCGAGCCGCCGGCCGGCTTGATCTCGGCCGCCGCCTGGCGCGCGGCTTCGGCTTGCGCAGCCGCGAGGGCCACCGACGAGCTGGCGGAATTGACCTTCGTGTCCAGCTCGGTGTTGGCGCCGGCAATGATAGCGTTCAGGTCCGTGACCGCCATGTCGCGCGAGGTGTCGATCTGGGTCAGCGCATCTGCACGAGCCGTGTTGACCAGCCCGAGCTGCTCCCCCGCCTCTTGAGCATAGCCGGCCGCTTCGTCGACCTTCGCGTCCAGATTGACCTGGTCCGCATCGGTCAGCCCCGGCCCGCGCAAACCGCCGACGATGCCACGCTTGATCTGGTTCATGGTGCAACGACCCCCGCTTCGACAATGAAATCGCCGAGCCACAGCGGATCGCGGAGGCCGTCGGCGTACTCGATAAGAACTTCGTAGGAAAAGGACTGCGGATCACCCGCCTCTGGCGCGTTCTGGCCGGGCAGATCGCGGATGGCTTCCATGGGAATGGATGGCTCTAGCCGAAGCCGGCGCAGCGGCTTCGACACGCCGTCAGCCGGATCGACCATGGTGCCAATCTGACCTTCATCCACCATCGTGACGCTGGCGTCCGAGGCTAGCGCCGCGCCTGCGGCGCCGGGATAGAGGCGAACCTCCATGATCGCGGTGGCGCCGGCGATCGGCAGAGGGTCGCCCAGATAGTCAGTCAACAGCGTCGCCCCGAACCGGCGATTGCGCGCGGCTCCGAGCGGCTCGACGATTGCCGCCATGTCGTTCTCCGATGGTGGTAGGTCAGGCGATGGCGGTGATGATGCCGCCGACAGTGGTGATCGTGATGCCGCCGACGGTATGCGGCCCGTCTGCGATAGGCGTTGCTCCAGAGATCGCGTCCAGCTTGGCGCTGCGGGCCTGCACGTCGACGCCGATTTCCAGCCCCAGCGTCGCCCGTTGTGCCGCCGCATTCGCATCGTCGATCAGGGCGCGGCCCGCGGCTGTCAGCGTCGCCAGAGCGACGGCGCCCGGGCCGGTGAAGTAGACGATCCGATCCGCAGCCGCGGTGAGCCCCTCGATGGCGTTGAGCTTCGGATACTCGACTGAGAATTTCACGCTCGGCATCAATCGATCTCCAGCACGGCATCGTCATCGGCGAGCAGGGTGGCGCCGGCTTCGTTGGTGAGAACGGTGGGGAACGTGACGACGTCGATCACGAAGCGCGGCGTGTCTTCAGCGCCGCTGCCGCTGCCGCGGTACCGAACCGCCACGTCATAGGTCACGTTCGGATCGAGCCCGCCGATGTCGTATCGCATGTCCTCGCCGGCCGGCAGGGTGGCGGCGATCGTCCATGCGCCAGCGCCCGCCTGCCGATATTCGAAGGTCACCACCGCGACGTTGGGGTCGGTCGGCTCGCCTTCGACCCGCACGACCTGGCGCAGTGAACCGCTGATGTCCTGCACGCTTGTGGTTGCGTTCCACTCGCCTGCGATGGGGTTGTCGACCTCGTTCCCGTCATTGTTCCAGATCACGTCGTCGTTATCGCCGTGGGGCGTCAGCGTCGGCGCGGGCGGTGCGGTGCCGGTCTGTCCAAGCGCAAACGGATGCTTGGCGTTCGTCTCGGTCTCCAGCGTCAGCGTCACGATCCCGGTGCCGACGTCCTTCGAAAGCGCGACGATCGTGCAGAGGTGGTTGAGCGCCAGCTCGGGGATGACGGCCTGCAGAACCTCGCCCAGCTTGTACTCCCACAGCCGCGGCTTGCATGGCAGGGTGATGCCCGAGATCTCGCGGCGGCCAACCAGTTCATAGGCGCCGAGCTGGGCAGCCTGATCCTTGTCGGTCACCAGCTCATAGGTGACCTCTTCCTCTTTCGGTTCGCCCTGGTCGATCGCGATATAGCCCTCGTCGGTGATCGCCTTCGACTGCACCAGCTCCCACTTGTTCTGCTCGCTGCGATACTTCGGCACGATGGTGTTGATGCGATCACGATAGGTCCGCATCGCCGGGGCGATCGGCTCGCCATCCGCCAGATCCGCCGAGGTGATCGTGTCCAGCGCGACCTTTGGCGCCTGGAAACGCACCGCCAGCTTGCCGCCGGAGAAGCACGGCACCGCCGCGCCCGCCTGACAGATGCGCTTGAGGTTGTCCCACCGCGACATACCGGGCCCGTCGAGCACCGTGCCGCCAACCTTCCAGCCGTTGGCCTGGCAAACGTTGATCCACGCCAGCCAGCTCGGCCAGTCGATCGCATCCTGCGGAAAGCCGCAGCCGACCACCTGCTTGCCGTTGCGGGCGAACCGCCCCCGAGCATAGGTCAGCGCGTTCAGCCCGACATCGTCGTCATATTCGAAGGTGTCTTCGTCGCCCCAGCGGTGCGCGCCGCTGCCGCCCGGGAACGTGCCGTCCTTCCGCGGGTCGTAGACCTTCGCCCATTTGCCGACCATGCCCATCGGCGGCACGCCGCTCGCCCAGCGCTTGCCCTTCTTGTCGAAGCGCATCGAGACCAAGCCGGCGGCATAGCCCGAGAGCTTGTGCGCCGCCGACCAGCCGGGCACCCCGCCCCACTGCCCAGTCAACGCGGCCGGCTCCGGCCGCTGCCCAACCTGTTTCGACAGGTAGAGGAACGATGCGTAATAGCCGATCGCGGCCGTGCCGGCGAACGACACCGGCTGCCAGTCGAGCAGGAAGGACTCCAGCTCCTGCGCGGTTGTCGCCGACCAGAGCAGCACGAGCGCACGATAGGGGTTCTTCACCCCGTTCACCTTCCCGCCATAGCCGACATCGTGCAGCTGCGATCCGGCGAAGAAGCTGCGGCCCATGCCGTAGGGGATGGGGCCGTTTGCGCTGATCGTGATGTTGGTGGTGGTTCCCTGGGCGCCCGGTTTCTTGGCTGTGAGCTGCGCGGCGATTGACGCGGCAGTAGCGACGGCAGAGGCGATGGTCGCGATTGTTGACACGGTTGCGGCCGTCGCTGCTGACATCGAAAGCAGCCCGGCGCTGCCAAGGGCGCCGGCACCTGTGGCAGCAAGAGCAACAACACCGGCGACTAGCGCAACGGTTCGCAGGGTCTTAGACACTAACCAACCTTGCTGGAGCGCTTGCCATGAGATTTGCCCCCTCTCTCGTTCTACTTTCACTGAGCGGGTGCGCCGTGACGTCGGCGGATCTCCGCGATAAAGGGCCGCGGCACCGTTTTACGTCTTCGAAGCAGGTCGATGAGATCGTGTCGTGCGTCGCCGAGCAGTGGACGCGTCGTTCGGGGACGACGAGCGTCGTTCCGCGCGACAAAGGAAAATCGATCTCGCTGACCTACCAAGTCTACAGCGACACTGTGAATGCGGTGACAATCGATGTTGAGGACACGGGCGCCAGTCGCGACGTGACGGTCTTTGCCGGCAAGGGTGATGATAACAAAAAGCTGCAGGACGAACTCGGCGCCTGCCTGTCTTAGACCCGCCACGCTCCTTTGATTGCCAGCGGAGTCATAGCGACCAACCGGTCGCTGTCCTCGTGCCAACCCATCATTTTTCCGCCGGCGCATATCACGATCGCCGGCAACCCCTTATCACCCTCAAGCATCGCCAGATCGCCTAGCAGAGCCGCCGCCGGAGTGATGCGCTCGAGCAGCGCGTCGAGCATTGCCTCCATCCCACCGACCTTGGACGCAGCGCGCGCCGCCCCGATCGCAGTGCGGTACTTCGGCAGCGGTGGCGGCAAATAGCCAAGTTGCACGAGATGCCAGCGAGCGATGGCGACGCAATCTGTGCGGCCGAACACCAGTGGCTTATCCCGGAACCGGGCAAGCGTGGCTTCTGTTGCCGCCTGCCGGCGCAGCAGATCGTTCACGTCGCCGCCTCTACGCCCCAGGCGGTCGATCGAGGCACCCCGGTGGCGTTCGTCATGCCCAACTCCCCCGGATAGCAGGCCTGGTGAAACCGGTCGTTCAACGCGTTACCCTTGTAGATCATGAACAGACGCTCGGCGGACGACACGAACTCGATATCCAGCTTGCGCCCACCCTTCGGAACCTTGAGCGTCGTCGTGTCGATCGCGAGGTCGGCGGTCTGCTCGGGGACGCCGACAATGGTACCCGTCATCGGGTTCACCTCGGCGATCCAGAAGCGCATCCGCGCACCCTGATATTCCGGCTTCGACAGATCCACCGCGGCGGCCGTCGACGCAGGCAGCATCGTGATCTTCCCGCCAGGCGCCTCATCGCCGATCTTCTCTTCGAACGTCTCGGCCGCCTCGATCGTCCCGAAGTCGGGATCGATGCATTCGAACCGATTGCCGTCCCAGACGACGAATCCGCCATCGCACAGCCTGATGAACCGGCCGCCCGGCAGCGCGATCTCCATCAGGCCGGTGAGCAAAAGGAACGGCGAGGAAAACATCAGCGTCGCTCGTGAATTTCGAACTCGATCGAGATGTTGCGATCAAGCGCGATATTCCAAGCCAGCTCGCTCCCCATCACGAAGCCCTCGATCATCGGCCGGGCGACGTGGACCTTATCGCCGTCCGCCGGCTGCTTGCGCAGCATCGGGCTGAACTGGATCTGCGCATTGCCCGCCGCGTCGGCGATCACCTGGTCGTCAACGAAGTGGAGGAAATGCTGGCCGGCCATCTCGATGGAAAACGGAGCACCTTCCTTGAACGCGTATCGGGGCGTCGCCCCGCGGACGTTCAGCAGCCGCCCGGCCTGCCCGTTGCCATTCACCACCACCTCGCCGGGCGTGCCGGGCTGATAGTCGACCAGCGGATACGGGATCCGCGCGCCCTCGCCGATCCCGCGCAGCAGGCGGCTTACCCACACGCGCCCCTCTCGGTCAGACCCGAGGGGCGGCAGCTTGAAGGCGACTGCGAAACGGTTGCCCAGGCGGTTGAGGCGCTGCACCTCGGCGCCCGTCGGCGGCTCGAGGAAGCCACCGAAGTCGAGATAGCGCGGGGTCGCCAGCGGTGAGACATCGGTCGGCAGATCGATCATGGGATCTGCCGCGCCCGCTGCCGGGTCATGGCGACCTGCGCGCCCGTCGAGCCCGCATTCGCCGCGCGCATCGACAGCGGCGCCGCGACACCAGCGGCGCGGCCGTCGACCACGGCATCGAAATATGGCGTCGGCTCGATGATCACACGCGACATGGGGCCCATGTCCCTGCCCGCTCGGCGCACGCTGATCTCTTCACCCTTGCTGGCGCGCAGCGCGATCAGGTTGCGATCAATGCCGCTCATGCCGCCGACTCGGATCGTGCCGCCTGTCTTGAACGCGCCGGCATGCACCGCCTCATGGCCGGCGATTGGCGGCGTGCCCGTCTGAACGTCAGGGCCCCCGAACCCGAACACCTTGCCCACGCTGGTCACCAGCCCGCCAAGTGCGCCGAGGATGCCGCCACCGCCCGACCCGCCAGCGCCGCCGATCTTCACATTGCTGAACAGATTGAAGATCATATCCGCGAGGTTGTTCAGCGCCTGCTCCATCCCCTTGCGGACATTCTCCTTCCACAGGTTCTTGATGTAGCTACCGAAGTTGCCATCCATCGCGGCGTAGATCCCGCCCTTGAACGCGTCGCGGAAAGAGCCCTGCACCCGCGCCTGCTCGCTCTCCATCGCTTCGGCGGTCGCCTGGGCACGGGCCTCCGCGTCGGTCATGGTGGTGTTGGACTTCAGTTCGCGGATGCGCTCCTCAATCGCCAGCACCCGCTCGCGCTGCCGGATTTCCTCGTCGGTCGCACCGCGCAGCCGCGCCAGCTCCAGATCGCGCTTCATCTGATCCTCGCGCAACCAGGTGGCGCGCTGCTCGGCGACAGCAGCGTCGATCTTCGCCTGCGCCTCCTTCGCCATCCGGATCGCTTCCTCTTTGCGCAGCCGGGCGTCGGTGATGCCGAGCAGCTGGCGCTCGAAGAACTCGATGCGATCCTTCAGGTCGGCCTCGCGCTGAATCGTCTCGGCGAGGCGCTCATTGCCGGTGATGCGCGCGGCTTCGAGGTCGACCATGCGCTGTTCGTCGGCGATCTCGCGGGCCGCGTTGTCGCGCCGTGCCGCCTGAATGGCCGCGAGGTCTGCCTCTGCCGCCTTCGTCGCCTCAGCCTTGGTCAGCCCGGCATCGACATAGGCGTCGATCTGGCGCCGCAGGTCCAGCTGATCCTGCAGACGCTGCACGCTCGCATGGTCGCCGCGCTCCCGCGCCAATTCCAACTGGGTCTCAAGCTTCAGCTCTTCGCGCTTGGCGGCCAGCTCCTCAGCCGTCGGACCCGACTTGCCGCCGCCACCTCCGCCCTTCTTCTTGTCCGCTAGCGCCGGTGCCGAGCGCGTACCACCGCCCTTGCCACCGAGCATCGCCTTCATCTTATCGAGCCACGACGGCTCCTTCGGACCTTCAATCTTCGGCGCACCGCCACCGCCGCCGAGGCCCAGCGCCTTCTTTACCGCCAGCCACTTCTCAACGATGAAATCCGCCGCCTGGCCGACCCAGTCCATGACCGGCTTGAACGCGGTCACCAACCAGCCCTTGATGCCCTCGTAGACGGATTTGGCAGCATCGATGATGCCCGGGAACGCGGTCGTAACGCTCTCGACGAGCCATTCGACTAGCGCGCTCACATAGTTGCTGACGACCATCAGGCGCTGGCCCAGCCACTCCTTCACGCTTTCATAGGCCGCGCGGACGGAAGCGCCGATTTCGGGATGCAGCGCTGCAAACACCCCGATGATCGTGTCGACCACGTCGACCACGATCTGCCCGGCGGCTTCGAACGCTCCGCTGAAATCGCCCTTCATCAGCGCGCTGACGACGTCCACCACGTCCTGCACGATGTCGACGAAGCCCTCGATCGTGGTGAGGACGGCATCGAACACCCGCATGATGACCTGGCCGGCGATGTTGAACGCCCCGGCAAGCACCGTGCCGATGATGTCGACCACCACCGGGATCACCCCGATGATCCACTCGATGGCAGCGCCGATCGGGCCGTTCTGCACTGAGGTGAACAGCGCCGAGACCTTCGCCCACAGCGCGGTAAGCCGCGGCCCGAAAGTGTCGGCCATCTGTTGGCCGAACGCCGCGATCACCGGGAAAATGTAATCCTTGAAGGCCAGGAACGCCGAGATTGCGAGCCCAACCGGGCCAAGCAGTCGCAGCACATATGTGCCCGCCATTCGCAGCACGAAGAGGATGCCCTGCGCCGACGCAAATTGCACGAACAGGTTGAACAGCGTTGTCAGCGGCGAAATGATGAACGCGATGATCTGGCCGATCACGCCGAACGCACTTGCCACCCGGGCAGCAAGCAGCATCACGACGCCCTTCAGCACGAGAAAGAGCGGGCCGAGCGTCGCGGCGAAGGCGCCGAATACCAGCGCGGCCTTCGCGACGGGCGTCGGAATGCGAGAGATGGATTCCAGCAGTCCCGCGAACAGGTTCTTGATGCGCGTCACCACGTCCAGAAAGCCGGTATCCAGCCCGAATTTCAGCTTGATCGCCTTCCACGCATTCTCGATGCGCACGCTGGCGGCGGCCGAGCCCTCCAGAGACTTCTGAACCTTGGCCGCCACGTCGCCACCGAGCACAGCGTCGCGCAGTCGCTCGAACCCGGCCGCGCCCTGCTCCATCAGGGCAATGGCGAAGCGCGTGGCGTCGGAGCCGAAGATCTTCTTCAGCCCCCCGCTCTTATCTGCGTCGTTGAGGTCGCGCAGTCGATCCCGCAACATCTGCGCTTGTTCGGAGAGCGGCAGCATCTTGTTATTGGTGTCGAAGAAGTCGAGCCCCAGCCGCTCCATCTCTTGCGCAGCTTCTTTCGAGGCTGGCACAAGCGACTGGATATAGGTTTTGAAGCTGGTGCCCGCGTCGGAACCGCTCGAAAACTGGGCCGCTGCCGCGGCAATCGCAGTTGAGAAGTCGGTAAAGCCGATGCCCGCGGACGCGGCGACGCCGCCGCCCTGGGCGAGTGCGCCGGCAAAATCGTCAAAGGCATACTTCGAGGCGTCGAGCGCGCCGACAACATTGGTCACCGCCGCAGGCAACTGCTCCGCCGTGATGCCGAACTGACCCATGATGTCAGTGGCGGTAGCCGCAGCGTTGCCGACGTCGGTCTGCCCTGCCGCCGCCAACTGCAGGGTCGACTTCAACCCGCCCCCGAGGATCTGCTCGGCGGACAGGCCGGCGCGTGCCAGGCTGTCAATGCCCTCTGCCGCTTCGTCCGCGCTCTTGCCCATGGCGGGCCCAAGCTCGCGCGCCGCATCGGACAGCGCCTTGATCGTCTTCGGCGCGGCGTTAGGCAGCGCCGCCTCGACCAGCTTCATTTTCTTCTGGAAGTCGCCGGCCGCCTTGTCGAGCGAGCGCACCGACGCGACGAAGGGCAAGGTCACGCCGGCGGTCAGGCCGACGCCGATAGCCGTGATCTTGCGCTCCACCTCGCGGAATTTCTCCACGATCGCATCCATGACGTTCTGGACGCGGGCTGTCGTCCGGTCGAACTCGGTCGAGTCCGCCCCGAAGACGACGCGTGCAGCGCCGAGCACAGCGTTTGGCATCGGCTATCCTTTCGCTTCGGGGTGGATCGGCTGTTTGACGATTGCTGCGGTGCCCGGCTTTTCGACGACACCGAAGGTTCGGCAGTAGCGCTCGGCCGCCTGCCGCATCTCCTGCCAGCTCTTCTTTCGGCCGGATCGGTTGACCGGTCGCGGCTTCATCAGCTTCTTCGGGTTGTTGGGGATTTTCTCCGCACGCTGCAGCTTGGCGACGAGCCAGGCGTGCGTCACATCCCGCTCCGCCTCGCGCTGCGCCGCGCGGCACAAAGCCTCGATTTCAATGGTGAGAAGCCGAGGGGTCAGGTTCCAGAAATCAACCTGACGCCCCCCACACTCCACGTAGGAAATCAGCGCTTCTTGCGCGTTCCACGGCCGGTCGCTTGCGGCGCCGGCGCGCGTACGTTTCCCCCCGCGTCCGCGGCATCAGGAAACGATGCTTCGACCGCCTTACCGAGCAGTTCGGAGGCGGACACAACCCCGATCTTCTGGATGATGTTGCCGGCCTCAAGGTCGGTCATCTTGCCGTGCCGCGCTTCCAGCGCGATCCGGAACAGGGAGCGGATGGTCGGCAGCGAACGCATGTTCTCGCCGATCTCCATCATGTCGATGCCCAGCTCGGTCTCCACCGCGCAGAGCGCGTTGAAATCGAGCAACAGCGTGAACTGGTCGCCGCCGGCATTGACGGCGACCTCGCCTTTCAGTTGCACCGGCATGATCAGGCCGCCGGCACGAAGACGGGCTTGCCGCTGATCTTGATCGTCATGGCGCCGGTCATGCGATCTTCCAGCGGCGTCGCGTGCTGGTGGCTGGTGACGAAGCCGCGGAAGTCGAAGGTGGCGCCGTCGGGATACTCGATCCGCCAGCCCTCCACGAGGCGCGCCGCGATATGCGTGAGCACGATCGCGTCATCTTCCTTGCCCGGCACCAGGTTGTAGACGAACTCGCCTTCGCCCGGATCGGTGAGGCCCGGCTTATACTCGCGATAGCCGTCGGGGCTCGAGTAGTGGGTGAACTCGACGGAATCGCGCGCCATCTCGGGCAGCGTCATGTCGTTAATCTCGGCGAACTCGACATAGACGCCGGGCGAAACAAGCTTCTTCAGCTTGGTCAGGAAACCGATATCGGTCTCGGCAACAGTCTCCGCCATGGCGGGAACCTCCTCTTAGGGCTGGTAGTGGACGAAGATGGTGAGGATCTGGCGGTGGACGGTGGTGCCCGCCACTTCGTCCGTGTCCCCGGTGCGCGCGTCCGTGAAGACGCGAACCTTGTTGCCGGGCAGGCCCGCCCGGTATCCGTTCAGCAGCCGGTCGACCAACATGGCGACATCGCGGCTGCGCTTGTGGGTCGATCCCCAACATTCAATCATCACGCGGGCGGTGCGCCAGCCGTCCGAAGCGCGGCTGTAGACCCTCCCGGGGATGTCGCTCACGACCTGCAATGTGATCGCCGAGAAGGCTTTCAGCGCGTCACCCTGGGGCCGCGCGTTCCAATCGACCTGCGATCCGACAAGCGCGCGCAGGTCCGCGCTGTCGAGCAGGCGCTCGCGGATCCGCTCTTCCATGGTCAGCCCTTGCGCGCGAGCTGCTCGAGCCGCACGAGGCCATCCATGGCGATGCCATCGACAGCGCGCTGTGCGCCGGCGTCGAAGGCCGGTGCAACGAAGGGGTGCGCCTGCTGGTGGAAGTTGCCCCATTCTTCCTGAATGGCCTGCGGCAACGGCCCCGCACCGACGAACATCTCGACCCGCGCGATCGGAACATGAGCCGCCTGCTGGGCAGGGTTGAGGCGCGTGCCCACCCCGATGCTATCGTACAACTCGCCAGTGCGGCGCCGAACCCGCGCCTTCATGTCCTGCGCCAGCGGCTCAAGGTGCGGGCGCATGATCTTCATCATGGCCCGCTTGTTGAGCGCCCCGCGCATTGAGCGGAGACGCCGGGCGATGCTCTCATCGACCTGGACGCGCATCTTCACCTTCATGCCGATGCTCCCGTATCCGGCCGCGCGACCGCGGTGATCTCGATGCCGTCCTCGCGCTCAAGGCTGTCCTTCGTGCCGATCACCTCAAACACGAGGGTGGAGCCGCCGAGCGCGCGGAACTGGATCTGATCCTTGCCAGTGATCGTCCGCGTGAGGCTGTCCACGCGAACGAGAAAGCGCGTTGTCAGCTCCTGCCCGAGCTGCTCGGCGCGCATCCGCTCGCCGTCGCTGACATCGACCTTCTTCGCCCAGCGCTTGCCCACCGGCCGGGGGTCTCCCTGCACGGTGGCGGTGCCATCGTCATAGGACTCGGCGCGCAGGATCGTGATGCGGCGATCGAGCTCGCCCGCCGCGATGCGCACGGATCAGGCGCCGATCAGGTAGATGTCATAGACCGCCGGCGTGGCGCCGAGGTTCTCGATGGCGAGGATGTAGGCGGTGCCGGCCGTTACCGGCCAGCCAGTCGCGGACGGGTTGCGGACATGGAACAGCCCACCGGGCGCGATCGTCACGCCCACGGCCAGCGCCTGGAACGGGCCAACGAAGGCATTGGCCACCGCCTCACCCACCTGCAGGCTGGTGACGTTGGCATCCGCCGGCACGATCAGGATTTCCTTGATCCGGGCGAAAGCCACGACGCCGCCAAGCAGACCCGATAGGGCGCCAGCCAGGTCGATGCTGTCCGTGGCATTGGCGCCGACGGTGCGCTGATCTGCCCAGATGATCGATGCCTGACCAGCGCCGGCGCCGTCTTCCCACGTCCGCGCATAGCGGGGTTCGAGTTTCGCCTGCGGCGAGGCAAGGTCGCTGACGCCCGCCAGCGAGGCGACGAGCGAGGTAATGACGCGTGCGTTCAGCATCGGGGATCTCCGGTCAGTAGAAGCGCCGGAAGGGCGCGAGCAGATTCTCGACGGTCGTGCTCATCGGGATCGCCACTGCCTGGGCGCTCACCGTCTCACGATTGCGATAAAGGTCTCCGACCATCAGCAGGATGGCGGCGCGGATCGGCGCCGGCAGCGCGGGCACCAGCGGATCGGCGGTCGGGTTGGTGACGAAGCCGGCGCGGTAGCGGATGCGAACGGACTCGGGTTGCGCCAGCACGGACGGCCAGCGCCTCCCGAAAGCGCACCCGATCAGACTGCCGCGCACCTCATACTCGGTCGGCAGGATTGTGACCTCAGCCGCCGCGGCGTCGAGATACTTCACGCTGACGATGTCGATGATCGGCGGGTACCGCAGGGACATGCAGTCTCGGAAGACGTCGCCGCGCGCTTCAAGCGTCTGCACGCCGATTGCGCGGCCGAGCCAGCCGTCGGGCCCATCGATGTGCGCCGAGGCTGCTGCGATCATCGCCTCGACGAGCGGCTTCTGTTCTTCGTCGTCGGCCTCAAGCCGCAAGTGCTGGGCTGCCTCCTCCCACGTCACGACGGGCGCGGGAGGAGTGACGACGAACGTCCGCACGAGCGTCAGCCCTTCAGGTTCTGCTCGACGGCCTCTTCCGGCGTCAGCGTCGGATCGTTGAAATCGATCTGATTGCTGACCTTCGGCGCGCCCTTGCGGGGCTCGTCGTCGACGGCCGGGTGCTTGGTGTCGATGCGCTCGACGATGGTCGGCTCGATGAGCGCGCCCGAAGCGGCGACCTCGGTGGCCGGCTTGAGCTTGTCGGGCGCCATGCCGGCGGTGTCGGGCTTGCCCGGCACGTCAGACAGCTTCACGCCGCTGGTGTCGACGGTCTTCGTCATGGTTCTTCTCCTGTGGAAGGGACGGCGCCGCACGACGCGGCGCCGTGGCCAATCACGCCATCTTGAGGGCGCGCATGTACTCGGGGTTCTGCACGCCTCCGCCGACCCGCTTCGTGGTGTAGAAGTGGACGAACGGCTTGTTGGTGAAGGGATCGCGCAGCACGCGAATGCCGATGCGGTCGATGACCAGGTAGGTCGCGGCCATGTCGCCGAACAGGATCGGCACCAAGCCGGTCGCGACGTTCGGCATGCCCGGCACCTCGATCACCGGATAGCCGGCCAGGGTGGAAGGTTCGCCGGCAACGTAAGTCGGCTGCCAGATATAATTTCCTTGCCCATCCTTGAGCTTACGCAGGCGGCCGAGGGACGAGCGGTTCAGATAGAACTTCGCCATGCCGTTGCGCTCGCTCGGGAGCGAATAGACGAGGTCGATGATCTCGTCGGTCGTGATCGCCGCCGCAGCAGCCGCAGTGGTGAGCTGGATCGCGCCGAAGGGGTGCTTCGCCGCATTCGCCGCACCGGTGACGTAGGTCAGGATGCCGTCGGGCTTGTTGACGCCGTTGCCCGACAGGAACGCGATGTTCTCCTGAATGGAGAACTCGCCGTCGACCTCGTCCGAGAGCCACTGCTCGAGGTCGATCGCCACGTCGTCGAGCGCGGTCTGGGTGATCGCCGGGTTGGCGTAAAGCTCGCCCGTGTTGAACGTCAGCGAGGTCAGGCCCGGGGTGGCGGTCGCCGGCCGCGCCGCCGTTTCCCCGACCCAGCCGGAGCCGATCACGCCGTCGTTGTAGACGCGCGAGAAGCCGTTGCCGCTGATCGAGATGACCTGCGCATTGGCGCGGATCGGCGACAGCAGCTTGAGCTTGTTGGTGACGGTGCGATCCCACTCGACCGGCGCGAGATAACCGCCGTCCGCCGCGGTGCCGACCGACATGGCCGCCGAGACATCGCCGCGGCGCATGTGCGCCTTGAAGGCGGCCACATATTCCGGGTTGGTCGGCTCCATGTCGCCGGGCGCGCCGCCGAGGCGGTTCGCGGCGATGAGGGTGGCCTGCTCGTCCAGCGCCTTCTCCAGCTCGACCAGCGAACCGTTGATCTTGTCGAGCTTGTCGTTGACGACGACGTCATCGGCCTTCTTGCCGAGGTTCGCCTCGATGGTGCCCTTGAACTCTTCCCAGCCCGCCTGGATCTGGGCGATCAGCGCGGCGGGATTGGAGGCGTCGGCGCGGGGTGCGGCCGCCACGGCACGCGGCACAGCGACGACGGCACCGGCCGCAAGAAGCGCGGCGGTCGAATAATGCTTCATTCTGGTGCTCCCTATGAGCGGGTGGATGCTGCCAGACGGGCGAGCGCGCCCATCAGGTCGGTATCGGCAGCGCCCGGCGTGCCGTCAGGCTCAGTGGCAGCGCCTGGCGTGCCCTTGAGGTTCTTGATGCGGGCGCGCGCATCGCTGCGCGGCATGCCCCCGGCGACGAGCGTCAGCTCCATCGCGCGAATTTCGTTGATCTCGCGGTCGGCCGCCTTGGCGTTCTCGTCGACCTTGATCTGGTCGGACGGCAGCAGCGCATCAGCGAAGCCGCGCTCGATCGCAACGGTCCCCGACATGTAGGTCTCGGCATCCATCCAGCGCGCGACCTGTTTGCCCTCGGCGCCGGTGCGAGCGGTGTAGACATCGACCATCGCTTGGTCGAACGGCGCCAGCCATTCGGCCGTCTCCGCCATGTCGTGCCGATTGCCGACCGCCATGACCCAGCAATTATGGATCATCATGAAGCTGGCGGCGCCGATCTCGATCGTGTCGCCGGCCATCGCGATGATGGAGGCGGCGCTCGCGGCCATGCCCATGATCTTCACGGTGATCGGCTGCGGATGCTCGCGCAGGACATTGTAGATGGCGATGCCCTCGAACATGTCGCCGCCCGGCGAGTTCAGATGCACCTCTATCGGCTTGGCGCCGATCGCCCGGAGCTGCGCGCCGATCTTCTTCGCCGTGATGCCGCCGCCCGACCAGAAATCCTCGCCGATGATGTCGAACATGGTGATGACGTTGTCGTCGATCGCCAGCGACCGAACGCCGGCGCCGTCCTCGGACCAGCGCTCCAGCACGTTCGGCTTGGTCAGCGCGGACACGGTGCGGTCGCCCGGCAGCGGCATGGCGCCGGGGCGCTCCTTCGCAAACACCGGGAAGCGGTTGGCCATGTTACTCTCCATCGGCCGGCGGGGTGGCCGCCGTCTGGCCCCAGGCGGGCTCATCGCCGCCGGGGATCTTGTTCATGTTCATTTTCTCGCGGGCCTCGTTGGGGACCATGAAGCCAGCCGAGCCCGGCCCACCGAGCGCCTTGGACAGGAACTCGGCCTGTTCCTTCAGCGAGCCGCGCAACAGGGCGCCCTCGTTGAACTTGGCGAAAAAGACATCGCGCTCCGAATCTGCCAGCAGGTCGCGAGCAACCGCCTCTTCCCAGGCAACGAACCACGGAAGCAGGCAGTAGGTGACCAGGAAGAGGCCAAGCTGCTCGATGCCGCTGCCCCAGCTCGTCTCATCGAACATCAGCAGCGGGCGCGGCACTCCGGTGAAGCGGGAGACCTCCTCCGCCTGATACTTGCGCTGCTCCAGCCCCTGAGCGTCCTTGCCGCTCATCCCGAACGGCGCCGGCTCCATGCCTTCTTCGGCGACGATCCACTTACCGGCATTCTCCGGGCCAGCGTGCCGCCGTTCGAACTGATCGGCGAGGTTTTGGATCGCCTCGGCGCTGAGCTTCTTGGGGTGCTTCAGCACGCCGCCGACGTAGGCGCCGTGGCGCATCAGGCGTGACGCCGCACTGTCCGCGGCCTCGGCCAGTCCAAGCGCTTCAGCCGCGACCTTCAGCAAGCCCTCGCCGTTGAGCCCGTTCATCGACAGCGGCGCGCGGAGGTGGAAAACCTCGTCCTGCGACAGTGTAACCCGCTGACCGCTTGGCCGCGTCCATTTGAACGTCTTGCGCCAGTCGTCAGACAGGGTGACCTCGACACGGCGCGGATCCATCGGGATCAGCGCAAGGATGCGCCCACGCGACCGGACCTTGTAGGCGTACCCATCGCCGTGCAGCAGTGCCTTCGCCTGCATGAAGCTCTTGAACTCAAGGGGCGTCTGGTAGCTGTTCGGCTTCGCATGCAGCAGCCCGAACACAGGATGCTCGCGCGCCTTCCGGTGATCGCCGTCCGCCTCGCGCTCGAACAGGTGGAGCGGCAGCATGCCCACCGCCGACGAGATCAGCGTGACGGCGCGCGAGAACGTCGCATTGCGGAGCGCGCTGCGCTCGGTGACGGTGCGCCCCGCCGCGTTGCCCAGCCCGTCGCGCAGGAAGTCCGGCAGGTTGGGGTCGTTCAGGTCGAGCGTCGCATATGCCTGTACGCCGGGCGCCACGGCAGGGGGCGTGCCAGCGGCCGGAGCCGCGATCTCACCGCCGAGCCACGTCGAAATGCGATCGATGATGCCGGCCATCAGAAGGTCAGCACACCGCGGGTTTCATAGACCGACGGGCCTTCCACCTCCGGCGGCAGCATCATCGGGGCGATTCCGTTGATCATGGCGTCTACCCCGTCGATCTTGTTGCCGCTGTTGGCCGCGACCTTCTTCGGCAACATCGAACCATCGACGCGGCGGTCGACGACCGCATTGCCGACCATCCATGTCATCACCGGGTTGCCGTCGTGCCGAAGCTGGTGCGGACCCGCCTTCGTGCGCGCCTCGATCGCCTTCGACGGATCGGTGACGTTCGCGGCCCGCTTAGGCAGCAGCGCGGCGAAAGCGTCCTCGCCGTCGCCGAAATCCTCGTTAAGCCGTGCGGCCATCGCAACGGCGCTGTTCCACTGGTCGAACGTCGCGCGCCGGATCGACAGCGTGTCGGCCAGGAGCCGGATCTGATCCTCAATCGCGCGGTGGTCGATGAAGTCGCCGGGCGTCACGATCAGGTGACCGCTGTCCCGCCATTGCCGATAGAGCGCCAGCCGCTCGCGGTCCTGCGGCGATTCCCGTGTCAGCATCGCCTCGGGCACATAGAACCACGTCATGACCAGCAGGCGGCCCGTCGCGTCGAGCGCGCACAGCGCTAGCGCCGAGATGTCATCGACGTTCGAAAGGTCTCCTCCGAGGTAGCAGTCCAGCCCCTTGAAGTCGTCGAGCGTCAGCTCCGGATCACTGCATGCGATCCATTGCGAGACGTTCAACCATGCCGACGCCGCGCCCATCCACTGGTTGAGGCGCTTGGTGAAGAACTCTCCCTCCGACCCCGGCGACGCCTTTGCCGCGATCGCCAGGCGGCGCATCGCGGCGATGCTCGGCGTCACCGGCATCAGCGGATTGGCCTTGATCCAGTTGCGTTCGTCGTAAGGGTCGTCGCCCACCTTCCGCTCGGGCGTGAAATCCGTCGCCTTGTCGAGCGTGAAGATGATCGCGAAGAAGTGGTCCGCCTTTATCGAACGCTCGAGCACCTTCGCCGCATAGCCCCGCTGCTCGTAGCAGACGCCTTCGAGAGAGAAACCGGCGGTCGTGATCTTCCAATAGAGCGGGTTGCGCCGCGAGCCGTCGGCGGAATGGATGACGTCGAACAGGTCGCGCGTCTTGTGCGCGTGCAGCTCGTCCAGCACCGCCACGTGCGGGTTGTGGCCGTCCTGCGTCGCGCCCTTCGAATTGATCGTCTGGATCTCTCCGCCGTTGCTCTTGATCGTGATCGCGCGCGCCCAGACGTCCACGTCGAAAGCGTCGAGCAGGTCGGGCGTCCGCGCCGCCATCAGGCGACACGGTTTGAACACCTTGAGCGCCTGGGCGCCGGTAGTGGCGCCGATCAGCGCCAACGGCCCCCGCTCGTCCTCGCAGCAACTGCAGTAGAGAACCACGCCCGCCGTCAGCGTCGACTTCGCGCCCTTGCGCGCCATCTCGATGTAGACGTCGGTGAACCGGCGGAGGCCGTCCTCCTTGCGCCGCCAGCCGAACACCGTGGTCAGGATGAAGATCTGCGCCGGCTCAAGGTCGATCAGGCCGCAGCGCTCGTGATGCTCGCCCTTCTTCGCTCCGGGGCAGGTGCACCAGTTGCCCTCAACGTGGGGCAGCTTCTCGATGAAGTCGCAGACGTCGTTGGCGTGCCAAGGGTCGAAGTAGAATGCGAACGCCGCCGACTTCGACCGCTTCAGGTCGTCGAGATGCCGTTGCGCCGCCTGGCGGACGAACTTGCAGTGCTTAACCTGCTTCTTGTCTGCCGCCGCGGCCTTCGCATAGGCGAGGCCGATGGCGGCATAATCACGCGCGTGCTCGGTTTCCGTTTCGGGCGAACGGGTTGCCGCCGCGCTTCGTCGGGTCATCAGCCACCTTTCCGACGCGGCTCTTCCGGCCGGCGATGCCTAGCAGCTCGGCCATCTGGCGCTGCGTGGTCAGGTAAGCGGCCGGAGGCGGATCGCCCTCCGGGTTGGCGAATGCCTTGCGGATCAGCGCCTCAAGCGCGCAGTACCGCGCGAACAGGCTGCTATCGATCTCGGTGACCCCGACCGCCATCACGCGGCCGATCTCCTCTTGCCACACCTCTTCCGCCTCGGCTGAAAGATACTCGGGCATGAGTGGCGGATCACCCGCCACGATCGTCTCCGTTTTCACGCCATCGCGCACCGGCTGGAAAGTCCCGCGCGCCAGCTTGACCGACGGTGGCTCAGCCTTGGGGCCTCGCTTCATCGGCGACCTCCGAATTTATCTCGCACCCAAAGTTTAATCTGCACGCGCGAAAAAAGAGGTTCCCGCGCGGTCCTGAGACGAGCCGCCCTAGACTTTTGCCCCGCCCCCCGGGGGTGTAGCGCCGCGCCCGTAGCTGAACACCTTTTCAAGCACGCTGTCCATCCGTCTATCGCGCGCCCGCTGCTGGAGCAGCCGATGGACTTCGGCCAGCCACTTCTTGCTCACCGTCACCTTTGCGTTCGGATCACCTTCGGCGGCACGTGCCAGTGCATCCATGTCGATCATGAGATGACTACCTTGCCGCCGGCCGCGGGGACATCGCCAATCCAGCTCACCTCAACCACGCCAGCGATCGTCTCGGTCAACGCCGCATCCTTCGCCGCATTGAGCGTGACGTGGTCATTCTCATCAACGACGAGGCGATCGACTGTGCCGGCATCGATGTCATAGCCGATGACAAAGCGCTGCACGACACCATCAAGCACAATGTTCAGCCATGGGCCGATCTCTACGATCGCGGGCGTGAAGCGGGGATCGTCCTCTTCGATCGATGCGGCCCGCGGAATCTCGATCAGCAACATCAGATCGCGACCGGCAGTTCAATGCCCATCGCGGTGAGGCGATCAACCGTGCTCGCAATGCTGGCATCCAGCGCCGCGGTGACTTGCGACTGCACCTGAGACGACACGGTGTTATTGATCGCGTCCTGTACCGCGGGCAGCGCGCCGGCAATCTGGATCACGGTCTCGTTCACCCGCGCCCGTGCATCGGCAAGCTGCTTGTACGTGCCCACCAGCATAGCGGCCTCGGCCACCTCATCGAACGTCATGGCTTCGTCCTTCCTGCAGCAGCCTCGCGCGCTGTCTTCGCGTCCGAGCATGGCCGACATAGCGGCTGGTAGTTCGACCGCTCGCCCGAACCGCCCTGCGCCAACGGCACGACATGGTCAGCGATCACCGCGGCGGTGACGCGGCCGTGCTTCCTGCACTCACGACAGAGCGGCTCATCCCGCAGCAGCTCAGCGCGGATCCGCTCATGCTCGCGGCCATATCCGCGCGACTGGCGCGATGCGCGGCGGTTCCAGTTTGACTGTTTGCGGGCGGGCTTGGGGCGGAGCGCGGGCGGCTTTGTCGGCATATGGCCTCCGCTCCCGTCACTGGTAGTGGATACCAGTGATGCGCCGATGCGACGCCGGTCGCCGCTCTATCATAAAACGATTATAAGATGCGGGTCACAGATCGCTCGGATAGTGACCAGCCACACCAGATACAGAAACGCCTCGGCACCGCTTCCGGCCCGAGGCGCAATCTCAACGGTTTGCGTTATGCCTCATCGCGTGCCCCCGCGCAAGCTCCGCTTTGCCTGCGTTTGCAGGTACGGCTCCACGGCTTCGACCAGCCGCGCGAGAGCCGCCATGAACTGCTCCCGCACCATCGTCCGGTGCTTGCCCGATCGGGGCTGCAGCGTGTTGACCACGGACGGGGGGGCCTTGCCTTTGCCGAGTGTGATGCGCTGCACATCACGGCTGCCATATCGCGCCATGGCCACCTCGCTGAACGTCTGATCATGCAGGGCCACAGCCCGCAGCGTGTCCAGATTGGCGCCGATCTCCCCTTCGATGGTCCGCAGCGTGATGTTCGAGAAGGCAAGGCTTTCCATCCGCGCAATCGCGACATGTGATCCGCCGACACCGGAACCCGTTCCGATGTCCAGCGCACATTTCGTTTCGGACTGCTCGGATTCGTCGAACACGCGCCGGTAAAAGGTAAGCGCCTTGATCTGGCCCGTGCCGAGCCCGCTAATCGACGTGAACCGGGGCTGGCGCCGATAGGCGTGCCCGATGGTGATCGACGCGCCGCCAGCCTTCTTGTCGACGATATCGACTTCCTCAAACGAGCCGTGGCGCATCTGCTCCGCAGTCGGCTTCATCGGCTTCGCCCGTCCGACAGGCTGGACGTGCGCACGGCGGCTCATCGCCGCCATGGTCTCGATCGCCGTGCTGGGCCGGCGGACATCGATCACGTCTCGGGCGCGGTGCTTGGTCACTCGTCAATCTCCTTCGCCAAGCGGCGCAAATCATGCTCCAGGTCGGAGCGGTTCTCGAAATAGCGTTCGGGGTTTGACCAATCGGGGCGCAGGCGCCGAAGCCGGTCAGCGATCTCCCGGATGCGGTGCGGGGGCGCCCGCCCCGCTTGATCGTCGTCGCTCATCACGATCCCGCCCAGGCAGCCTCGATGGCCCGCAAAATCTCACGCACCACTCCAGCGGACATCTCGTGGCGGCGCCCAGTCAGCACCTCGGTTAGCAAGTTGGGACACGCGGCTTCCACCGTATCGACGGCGTCGACGAGATCGCTTGCAAGGGCGCCATTTTCGTTCTCATCGTCCGGGTCGTTCAAGCGCGCATCAATCAGCGCCTGAGCGCACGCCCGAAGAATGCCAGCGATTTGCCCAACCTGCTCACGACTGGCCTGGGAGCACTCTTCCGCCAGCCCGATCCGGTAGAGTCGCTTGTTCTCGGAATACAGACGCTCGATCGATGGCTCCACTGCCGGGCAGTCAGCCCAAGGCGCGAGATCCGCTGAGGCGCCATAACGCCAGGCGTGAAGGTCAGTTGGGAGGTTGGCCGGGCGTTCCGTCGCGATATGTGCGCCCTGCTGGAACCCACGCCGATACGCCCGCTCAGCCGCGCGGGAGGCAAGGATGATGATCATCCGCCGCTGATGCGGGTTCAGATCGCTGAACGCTCCGTCCGAAATCCCGGCAGTGATGTCAAAAGCCGATGACGGTGCATCGATGGTGGCAACTTCGTCGATCATTGTCCTATGTCCCATCACGCCCTCCCCGCCGCTTTGTCGGCTTCCAGATATTCCTGAACCGCGAGCCGCCTGTACGCCGCCCGCTCATCCTCGTCGGAGTTCTCGCGCCGAAGGCGGCCCTGGATCCATTCCACAGGATCGCCCGTCGCTTCGGCCTTGGCAGCGCGGATCGCCCTCAACACCCAATCGGGTCCGCGAGCGTTGCGCCACTTCCCGATGATGCTTCGCGAGGAACTGGCGTTCCGGCCGTACTGGCCAAGCAAGGCGACGCCCTCGTCGAACATCGCTTTCACGACATCGATCGGCGGCGCGTCAGCGCCCGATACGTTAGTATCGGAATATACTGTCCCGTCCCGTCCCGTCTTAGCCGTGACATTTCGTGTGACAGGAGGCGTGACAGGTGTGACTTTTTCGCGTGACTGGTCACGGACATGCTCGGTGACGAGAGCGCGTAGGTCACCTGTTGGAATGTTCCATGCCGGCGTGACGCCAACCGCAGCGAGATCCTCGAACATGCGCGATCGATCCGCGCGTTCCCGTGCCTTCCGCTCTGCCGAGGTCGTCCGCGCCTGCCGATCCTGCTGCCGCTTTTCCCAGGCGATCAAAGCCTGCTTGGCCAGCAGCGGGT
This sequence comes from Sphingomonas sanxanigenens DSM 19645 = NX02, assembly GCF_000512205.2. Taxonomy (NCBI): domain Bacteria; kingdom Pseudomonadati; phylum Pseudomonadota; class Alphaproteobacteria; order Sphingomonadales; family Sphingomonadaceae; genus Sphingomonas; species Sphingomonas sanxanigenens. Next base: position 6,115,742 of record NZ_CP006644.1, on the reverse strand, counting down.
GATAGAGCCGCCCGTCAGCGCACTTCACCCATCCGTGCAGCGCACCAGCGCGAAGCTTGCGCCACGACTTCACATCCTTTCCGAGATCCGCGAAGCGACACAGAGCCGTATCCTCGTCCGGCAAAGAAGCGGCCGGCACCTGTCCCCATGCAGCCCACCATAGCGTCAGTGCCGCGCGCCACTCGCTGTCCGTTGCGCGCGCGTTGAACTCGCTGCCGAACAGGTGATTGCCCAGCAGGGGCATATACTCCAGCCCGCGCAGATCGCAGTCCGGCGGCGTGAGAGGGTCGGGGAGCGCCGCGTCAGACATAGAAGCCACCATAGTCAGAAGGATCATGCTCGTTGCCGCGGACGGCCTGATATTTGCCGAAGAACCAGCCCAGCGCCTTGCCGGTCGTGCCGTGGCGCGACTTCGGAACGATGAACTCGATGCGGCCGAGGCAGGCGCGCAACTGTGTCTCCCAGTCCGTGTATTCGAGGCTGTCCCGAGGCTTCGTCTTGGGCTCCTCGTTCCTCACGAATTGCTCTTCGCGATGCAGCAGGATGATGGTCGATGCGTCCTGCTCGATCTGGCCGCTGTCGCGCAGATCCGCCAGTTCCGGCTTGTGCGATGCCCGCTTGTGCATGTTGCGGTTCAACTGCGAGAGCGCCATCATCACGACGTTCTCTGAACCTGCCAGCAGCTTTAGGCCCTTGCTGATCTCGGTCGCGGATTCGTAGGCTGACATTCCCGCGCGCGACGGCTGCATGAGCTGGAGATAGTCGACTACGACGAGCATCAACTCTGTGCCCTTCGCTTGGAACCGGCGGCGTTGCCGGCGGATCACGCGGCGCAGCTTGTCCACGGTCATACCCGCGGCGGGAACGACCTCGATCGGCAGTTCGCTCAGCTTCTCCGCGGTGCGCGTCATGCGCATCATGTGCTCGCCATCGAGCGACTGGTTGCGGATCCCGCGATGATCGACCGCCTGGCCGATCAGGGTAGAGGCGTCAGCGATGGCACGCCGGGCGAGCTGCACGCCGGTCATCTCCTGACTGATCATGAGCACGCCTTGGCCGACCTGCGCGACGCCGATCGCGTAGCTGCTGGCGAACGCCGTCTTGCCCATGCCGGTCCCGCCGGCCACGACTACAGTGTCGCTGGTCTCCAGTGTTCCAGTGACATCGTCGAGCGACTTGATCAGGCCGCTGCGCACGCCGTGGATCGGTTTACCCCAATCAGCGATGACCTGGGCGGCATACTCGCCGAGCGTGCCATGCTCCTCGGTTTGCTCCGCCTCGGTGATGACGGCAACTGCTTCGTCGATGTGGGTCGCCAGTTCGAGCAGCGGCACTTCGATCGTGCGCGCAGATGCGATGGCATCTTGGAGGCCAGCGACCAGCCGCCGACGCTTCGACAGTTCGACGAGGTGGTCGACATAGCCACGGATCCGGGATCGATCCCGCGATGCGTTGATATCGGCGCCAGACAGCCGGCCGAACATCTTGCCGCTGATCCAATCCTCATCCTCACGAAAGAAGGGTTCGAGCGTGATCGCTTCGACCCGGCGGCCGGAGGCATGTTCCGCAATCATTCGCGTGAAGATCCGGGCGTGAAGCGCGGCTGAGAAGTCCACCGCTCTTACCTCGTCTGCCGCCTGTTCGATCAGCTTGTTGTCGGCAATCAGTTCCTCGATCAGGTAGAGCTCGGCCTCGGGGTTGCACAGCGCGCGAATAGCCGACGTTGCCAGCGGCTCGATCGGCAGGGCGCCCCCCATCTCTTCATCAAAGGCTCCGCTCATTTGCGGATGCCCCGAAGCTGGTCGTTCCAGTCCTTGAACTCGGGCGCCGGGAACATGGTGCGCACGGCGAACCCGCGCTCTACAAGGGCCTCGCCAGCCTTCTTCACCGCATCGTGCCCGGCCTTGTCATTCTGACCGGCAATGACAATCGAGCGGACCTCAGGCGGGAACTGCACCTCCGGCATCATGGCGGTGCCGAGCGCGACCCAGACACGACGGTCAGGCATCTCCTGCGCCAGCGACAAGCCGTCCTCGGGGCCTTCCGTGATGATGACCTCGTCAAGAATGAGGTCACTGTTCGCCACAAGAGTCGCATCGAGCCGCAGCGCCCCGCCGCGTATGCGGCCCAGCGACTTCTTGGGCTTCTTCATGCCGGCCTTCGCGCGCCCACCCTTCGCAAGAAAGATGCGCTGCAGGCCGATGACCTCGCCGGCGCCGTCCGTCACGGCACCGATCAGCGCCGGCAGATCTGGACCGACTTCGCCGTTCTCCCGATCGATCCAGGCATAGACCCGTGTGAAGCGGATCGACGGCGGCAGCGGCATGATAATGCCGCGGCTGCGCGCGTAGACCTCGGCGGGCGACCCAGCCGCCGGCGACGCACCGTCCCAGATCCGGCGCGCCTCCGCAATGGCCGCCTCGCGTTCGGCCGCGTCCTCTTCCGCGCGGCGCGCCCGCTCCACCGGGTCGACCTCGGGATACGTGCCGCCCTCGATGTCGCGGAGCGCGTCCATGAACGACAGCCCTGCTTTCTTGACGAGGAACTTGATGACATCGCCAAACGCCCCACAGCCGAAGCAATAATAGGTCGCCTTCGCGTCGTTGACGCGAAACGACGGTGACTTCTCTTTGTGGAATGGACAGAGCCCGACCAGCTCCCGTCCGGCCCGCAACAACTTGGTATAGCGACCGACTACATCCGATAACGCGACGCGTCCGCGCGCCGCATCGACCCGACGCCGGAACGCGTCGTCGTCTTCTGCTTTTCGCCCCCGCTGCATTCTAAAGCGCCTGACCGTCAGGCACGGCGTACGAGACCAACGGGATTAGCCAGTCATTCGCGGTGAGTTCGCCATTACTGGCAGCGAAGATGCCTTGAAGCATTTTGCGGCCGGGTTCGCGCTGCCCTTTGGCGATCCGCTCGATCGTTCGCGCGTGCGGCGTTCCCGCCCGCCGAGCAAACTCTGAATAGCTAAGGCTCTCGCGCTTCAGATATGCCGAAAGCTTTTCAGCGCCCGTCCGGCTTGCCGGATCCGCAATCTCGCATGTCGTCATAGGGACGAGACTAGCCACTCTGGCTAATAGCCGCAAGAGGTTGTGCCAAATTACCGTCTAGCATGACTTGGCCATTTTGGCTAAGGGGCCGCGAACAGACGGAGCCGAAACAACATGAGTGACACTCTCCCAGTTGGTGCCCGCATTCGCGAGCTGCGCCGCGCGCGGGGTTTATCAATGGAGCAGTTGGCTTCGATGATCGAACCGACGACGCATTTCACGACGATCGCCAAGCTAGAGCGGTCGCAGCGGGCGATATCGGTTGAGTGGCTGGTGAAGCTGTCGAAGGCCTTGGGTGTGTCGATTGGCGACCTACTGGAGGAACCAGGGCGTCCAGCAGTCCGCATGGTGCCGGTGGTCGGAAAGATCGCCGCAGGCAACTGGCGCGAGGCGGTGGCCCATACTGACGAGATGATGCCGGTGCCAGGCGTCGGAGAAGCGTGTTTCGCCCTGCGGCCGGAGGGCGACAGCATGAATGAGATTTTCGCCGATGACGCATATGTCGTCATCGATCCCACCCAACCCGACCTTCTCGACGGCAAGATCTTTGCCGTCATGAATGGCGCTGGCGAGACGACCCTCAAGCAATATCGCGCCGACCCTCCGCGGCTAGTTCCACGGTCCACAAACCCCGAGCATCAGCCAATTATGTTCGGTCGGGAGCCTTTCACGGTGATCGGCCGGGTGGTGTTCCAAGCGACAAAAATGTGACGCCTAGCCCGATAGGCTAATTTTACGAGTTGACGGCTTTTAGCCTATGCGGCTAACTTTCCTTCACCGGGTCGCACTGACGTGTTCGCACAGCGGCACAATTGGTCGGCCCGGCAAGCAGGAAGAATGACGCGCTGTCAGCCCCGCGATGCCGGGGGCGAGCCTCCGTTGGCCTCCCTGCTCCATCGCTGGGGAGAACTGATATGGCCATCGACACGATCAACAAGGGCGCGCCACGCATCCGCGCCTATGACAACCTCGCCGCCGCCACGCATCGCATCAGCCCCGCCAACCATCTGCAGTGGAACGCCACGATAGCCGCGATCGACGCGGCACGGAGCGCCTGCAATTCGGCGAAGACGGACGAGGTCGCCACCGCCTATTCGGAGGCTGAATGCGCCGCTGAGGATGCCCTCTTGGCTATCCCAGCCGAGACGCCCGAGCAGATGATCCAGAAGCTTCTGACCGGCCTCATGACGTGTGAAGGCGATGAGGGCGTGAGACGAGGTCTGGATACCCGGGCTCTGCACCGAGAGGCGCGCGGCTGGATCGATGGCAAAACCGCCGCCGTCGATAACGCCGGTGCCGATGCGGACGAGGACGCCGAGTTCAAGCGGCGCTTCCACACGGACATGATCACGCAGCAGGGCAACCTGAAGGCCGCGCTTCGCACCATCCATGCAGTCTTGTGGGCGGCTTTCGAGCACGACCAGACCGACCGCGGATCGCTGATCCTTGAGGGCGCGATCGACCTCTGCGCCTACGCAATCGCACAGGACGACCTGAAGAATGCCGACCGCGAAACGTCGAGGCCGCGGTCGTGAGCGCCGCGCTTCCAGCCATGAAGGCATGGCCCCCGGAGCACGCCCTCGAACGGTTCGTAGCCGATGCTGCGCAGGGTCAGGCGTGGCGCTGGTCTGAGTGGCGCCGCCTTCGCTCAGCCTTCCAGATCGCGCGTGATGCGGAGGATGATAACCCGCTCCAAGATCCTGCCGGCGATGTGCTGAACAAAGCGAAGTGCGCCCGCATGGACGAGCTGATCCAGGCCGAGGCGCCGAACGCCGAAGCGATGGAATTGAAGTTCGACCTTCTCACGAAGCGCTATCGCGATTGCTGCGCCATTCCCGACGAGGATTTGACGGCACTGATGCGCGATGCCCTGCGCTTTGCGCGGCTGTGCGACGATTTCCTCTACCCGGAAAGAGCGGCGGCGATCAGTGCGGAAGCGAAAGCATTCGACACACTCGCGCTGCGGCTCGATGCCGCCACCTCTGCTCTCGACAGCGGCGCCGCAGACTTTGACGCTTCGAGCGACTTGATATGCTCGCTCGAAGACAAGTTGATTGAGATGCCCGCGACCTCCGCGCGACAGGTCATTCGCAAGCTGCTGATTGCATCCGGCTTGACCAAGCGTGGCTTCGTTGGCGCGCATACGCGCACGGATGGCCCTGCGCTGTTCGCCGAGGCGCAGAAGTTTCTCAACCATGAGACTGGCGGTGCACCATGCTGATCGCCCGCCTCTGCGCCGCGCTCGTGCCCTGGCATCATTGGGGACGCGTCATGTTCGTCGAGTCCCTCGACGGAACCCGCGAGGTGGAGGGCGTCCGCTTCTTCACCCTCGAATGGCTCGGCCTCCACCTTCACATCCAGTTCGGCCCGTCTGTGCCGATCGACGTGCGGGAGATGCGCAATGGCATCTAATCCACATCGGTTCGCGCCGGCTGGCATGCCCGTGATCGAGGCTCCCCGCGAACTCAGTGACGACCTACGCATCTTCGATGCCGTACCGCACGGGTACGAAGTCATAACGGTGCAGGAGCGAGACGAGTGTCCGCTGCTCGCGCCGGGCGAGGTGGCCGTTTTCGACACGTCGGAAAGCTGCTGCGGCGAGATCGTCAATGGTGCGCTCTATGTCATCGAGTGGCAGCGGCCCCGCGCAGGCATGTCGTGGGAGACCTATCGGCGGCTTGAATGTCAGTATCTGGACGTGCGTAGGCGGATCTATCGCGTCGAGCGCTCTCGGTCAGACCCGAGCCGCTGGTGGATCCGCCCGCTCAGTCCGCGCGTGCGCGGAGTGATCCAGTGCGGCGATGGCCCATTCCACGACTGGCACCTGACCGACAAGATCATTGGCCGCGTCGTCGGCCTCTACCGCCCAACTCATGCTTTGGAGGTTCGCCAGTGACCGAACGTCACGAGCAGCCTGATCTCACGCAGGCGCCGCCGATCAGCGATGTCCTCGCTGGGTGCGAGACCCATCTGACCCGCAATGATCCCGACACTTATGCCTACTGCATCCTGCAGGCGGCGAAGGCGTCGGGCATCACGGTCGATCTCTTTATTGACGATGCAGGGCCAGCCGCTTGGTACGGCATCCCCTTCGACGGGCAGGAACATCACCGGAAGCCCCGGCTTGACGCGATCATCGAGCATATGCGCGGCGCCCCTCAGCGTGGTGAAGCGCTGGTTAACTACATGCTGTCACGCGGGATGTTCTTGGATCGCAGACGCTTTGGCAGCCCGAGCGAAGCTGCGGACGCCGTGTTGGCGCTCGACGGTCGGCTTTTCATCATCAACGACGGCGATGTCGAAATGTCCGTCCTGACGGATGCGGCCACTTTGGGCCGGGAGATCGACGACGGCTTCCCCAGGCGCAGCCTTGTCCATCGCTGGACCAACTCGATGCGGCTCGCCCTGTTCGCTGAAGAGATGAAGGCATGGCTGATTTTGAACGGTGCCGATCTCGGCGGCGGGCGCTACAGCCTTGAGACGAAGGCGTTGGCGCGATGAGCCCGACACCCGTGTTGATCAGATACGCGGAAATCCGCACCTTGATGATCAGCGAGCCCAGCATCGCCGCAATCTGCCGCCAACTCAGCCGCTCGCACAGGACGATCGCACCGAAGGTTCGGAAGATCCAGCAGGCAATGGACGCCGCAGGCGAAAGCCTGCCGCCGTGCCCCTGCGGACAGCCCAAGTTTCACAACGGCGGCTGCACCTTCTCGATGGTGACGCGCACGAAGCTCGGAACGAGCGGAAGGGTGCGCCGGCTGGACGGCGGCGAACTCGAACGCCGGCTAAAGAGGCTGTGCCAGCCGGAGGAACTGCGAGCGCTGATCGCCAGCGAAGAGAACTTCGATGCGATCGTGGCGAAGCTGGGAAGGTCCAGAAACAGCGTTGGGCCAGTGATCCGCAAGATGCTGGGCGAGATGGAAGCGGAGGGCATCGCCCCGCTCTGCGCCTGCGGGAAGCTCAAATTCCATCCGGGGGGATGCGCCGCAACAAAAAGGGAGGACTGGCAAGCGCCCCGGCTGGAAATGCTGCGGAGCGGGGCGACAGTGATGGAGGTGCAACGCGCGTTCGGCGGCGGGCGAACAGAGATTGCGAGACTGCGAGACCAGGCCGGCATTCAGGCCAAGACGAAGGGCGCAGGATCGAGCCTCAGGGCAAGCAGAAAGCCAAGGCCGCTCGCCGTGCCGTTCGTTCCGATCCGGCCGGAGGCTGACCCCCTCTATTCCCGTATCTCGGCCATGGTGCCGCACTGGACGAGCGAGCAGACCCGCAAGGACATCATCAGCGAAATCTATGTCGCGATCCTCGCCGGCACCATCTCCGAGGCGGAGGCGGCGAAGAACATCAAGCGGTTCGTAAACGCTGGCTTCCGAACCTACGAAAACAAATTCGGCCCGCGCAGCCTCGACGAAGCGCTGACCGATGACAGTGAGACCAGTTGGGTTGCGATGATACCGGATCCGGCTGCTCTCGATGCCTTCGACCGTCTCGACGATATCATCGTCGGCCAGCGGAGCTGCGTAGCATGAGCGGCAACGGCGTTGATGCAGAAAGCGCTCTGCGCCGCATCCTGGCTGAGGACGGCGGACGGCGGCTCGATTGCCACGGCGCGCGATGCTTCGCGGGTGGCGCGCCCTGCGGGGATGTCCGCTGCCGCGTGATCCACCGCTGCGCCGATCATCTCCGCCACGAGCTGCACCACGATATTACCTTTCAACACGCCGGCGCGACGTTCGTCGGCATCGCAGGGAATGCATGATGCTCGGACTCTTTGATCACTATCTCGCTGGCGGCGCTATTCGGCTCGACGACATCGAACGGGTAGGCGAGTCCAGCGTCAACCGTCATGGCGCGATCGTTCGCATGCTGCACCTCCGTGAGGGCGCCCCCATTCGCCTCATCGGCGAGGTGCCGGACCTGTTTCTCCGGCCGGTTCAGATCATGCCTTGCGAGAGCGGGCTCAAGACGATCGTTTGCTACGTGGAAGATCACGACGGCGAGCCCAAGGCGGTGCCTTGGCGGTCGATTATGACCGGCTGGGCTCTGTGCCTTGACGGCCAAGTTCGACCGCTCACCGCGGCGGGCGTCAACGACGGCAGGGCGGCCGGGAACGACATCTTCGTCGAGTTCCCTTGCGGTCGGATTGCCGGCGTCGGCGAAACCGATCCCGTTGAATTCGACGACGCGCGCGCAATGATCGCTCACTTCCAGGAAGACGCGGTACGACGCCGTGCGCTCAACGAGGCCCGGAACGCCGCGGTCAAGACCCCCGTCCCCGGAGAGGACGCACAGGATGACTGATCAACCTCAAGAGCGATGCGGTAACTGCTTTTTCTGGCAGCGTCAGATGCCTGCCATCGCGGTTGCCACGGCCATGCCCGTTGGAAAGAACGACCCCTGCCTCGGTGCATGCACTGCCAATCCCCCGGAGTTGACCCACATCGGCGGCGAAGTCGTTGGGTGCTGGCCGCGGACGCACGAGGACCGGGTGTGTGGCGACTGGACGGGATACGAGGCCGGTCCAGACGGCGGCGAGCGCGCGCCCCAGGCGGAGCGAACAGTGGTCCACGCGGCCAGCCGCTTCGCCTCGCGCCCCCGCGAGCATGCTTCAGATCACGCGCGAGGCTCCCCGGCCGCGCGTGCGCACCCGGCGGGCAAAGCCCCCGCCTGCCGGGTGCACCCCCTCACCGCAAACGGAGACGATCGACCATGACCGAGTTCCCCATTCCAACGGAGTTGGAGGCCTTCGAGAACGGCGATCTTGCTATCATCCGCACGATCCGGCTTGCCTCACCCGGAGCGCTATCCAACACCGCTGAGCAAGTGACGGCCTGGGCCGATGCTGTGAGAAACTATGTGCGCGACCAGTTGTGTTCGCAGGGCATTGTGGCGCGCGTCGAGATCGAGACCGAGGCTGTGCGTGTATTGCTGGCGCACATCGACCAGTTGGAATCGCGCTTTCTTCCGCAGCCGATCGATACCGCGCCGGTGGATGGTCGTTGGATCCTCGCCCACGCGCCCGACGACGAGTTCCTCGCGGCGGCGCCTTGGGTGATTGCAACCCGCTGCGATGACGGATGGCATGATGGCGACGGCTATGCGGTTCACCCGACGCTCTGGGCGCCACTTCCGAACCCGCAGCCAAAGCAAAGTGGTTGGCACCCGGCTGAGGGGACTATCCGAATCGCGCATGCGACGTGCCGCGACGACAAAGGTCAGATCATCACCGGGGTCGATTATTCGATCGGCATCGTGCGCGGCGATGGCACATGCGATGATTACCGCGGGGCTGACATTGCGGGGACGATCGAGGATGCCAGGGCCCGCGCGCAACAGCTCGCGAACAAGCTGGGGCTGCCGATCGTGGAGGAACCCGGCCCGGCGCCGCGGCTGGTGCATCTACCGCCCCACGAGACGCCGCAATGACCACAACCGCAGAGGCAATCATCGACCTTGATCGCAAGGTCTCCCGCGCGATGGCCATGGGCCGCGGCATCAGCCTGCGCGCAGATCAACTGGACGCGCTGGCCAGCATCGGGCTCATTGAGCGGCTGGCGGACGCGAAGGCTACAATTCTGAAGGAGCAAGCTCGGTGTCGACAGATAAGGGCGGGGTCTATCAGCGGGGAGGGTTCTGGCTCGACCTCGCCCGAGGCGCCGGCGGCCGACCCGCCAGCAGCAAATGGTACATCTGGTGGTACGACGCCGCCGCAGGACGCCAGCGCCGCAAGAGCACGGGCACGGAAGATGTTCGGCTAGCCTGCGACGCGCTCGACGCCCATTACCTTGCTACGCACCGGCCGACCGCGGCCGAGCAAAGCCTCTACAGCGTTGCCGAGGCGATGACGGACTATTGGGTTGAGCATGGATCGGCGCAGGCCAGCGCGGACGCGATCCGCGCGCGCCTCAAGCTCATGACCCGGTTCATGGACCGCGAGGCCGAGGCCGGGCGCCTAGTTGACCCGTTCCTGCCCGAGCATCTCGACGACCGCTTCCTCGAGCGTTTTCGGAGTTGGGCGATTGCCGACCCGATCGTCGCACGGAAGAAGGACGACAGTGGCAACTGGATCGACGGCACCAGCCGGCCGCGATCGGCATCGACCGTTGAGGAAAGCGTCATCCAGTTGAAGGCGGCGCTAAGCCATGCCTTCAATGCGCGCCGCACGCGCTACGTGCCGCCGCTGAAGCACAAGACGCGCGACCAGGTGACGGCGCAGCGAAGCTATCGCCTGTCGGTGGACGGCATCGCCGAGCTGCTGGACTTCACGATGCGGGGGTCTGGCAACTACGGCGGTCACGCCGACCGGCTCATCCCCCTGCGCCGGTACCTGATCGGGGCGGTCTGCACGCTCGCGCGCCCCGATGCGATCCTCGACATCAGCGTCGAACCCCGCCGCGAGCAGTGGATGAAGGATGAGCGCCGCCTCGCCCTGAACCCGGCGGGCCGCCTCCAGACGAAGAAGGTGCGTCCGATCGTGCCCGTCGTCGACCTGCTTCACGCATGGCTCACCGAGACGACCGAATGGCTCGTCTGCAAGGAGCGCAAATCGTTCGACCCGAATCAGCGAATCGATGTCGTCGAGCAACTGCGTGTCGCGTCCGTGCGATCCGCATGGGATACCGCCCGCGAGGCGCTCGGCATCCCCGACGGCTGGGGACCAAAGCTGATCCGCCATTCCATGGCGACTATCCTCGCCGCCCGCCGTGTGGACTTGGTCGAACTGGAAATAGCGCTTGGACACCGGCCGCTCAGCAAGACGACCGGGCGCTATGCCATCTTCGATCCGGACTATCTGGCGTCGATCCGCGCCGGCATTGAGGATGTGGTCGCCGACCTCACCCGGAAGGCCGGCCCGGCGATTCACCCAAAGCTCACCCAAGCGCACGGAAACGTCACGGTGCTGCGGGCATAAAAAAGCCTCGCTAAGCACTTGGCCTAGCGAGGCTTTTCATGGTGGGCGTGGCAAGGATTGAACTTGCGACCCCTGCGATGTCAACACAGTGCTCTACCACTGAGCTACACGCCCACGGGGGAGGCGCGCTATTAGCCTCGCCTCCGGTGCTGTGCAAGCATGAATCGTCATTGCGGATCGCGGGTCGTGCCGATCCCGAAAAGGCGGTCGATCTGCATCACCAGATCGCGCAGGTGGAACGGCTTGGAGAGCAACCGCGCCTGCGGCATCGCCTGCCCCGCATCCAGCGTGACCGCGGCGAAACCGGTGATGAACATCACCTGCAACGCCGGCATCCGCTCGGTCGCGCGGCGGGCGAGTTCGATGCCATCGATCTCGGGCATGACGATGTCGGTCAGCAGCAGATCATAATCGTGCGCGTCGAGCAGCGGCAGCGCGTCGGTGCCGGATTCCACCGCAGTGACCTGATAGCCGGACGTCTCGAGCGCGCGGGAGAGATAGTGACGCATCGCCGCATCATCCTCGGCGAGCAGAATCCGGATCATCCAACCCCCAACGCGCACCGGGCGATGCGCCGCTTGCGGCAACGTCCAACGGACGCGGAGCAATTATGGGGAGCATGGCCATGATTTTCCACACCTGCGTTGCCCCATCGGCCACCTCCGCCTAGCATGACGCGATGGCCGAGCCCCAGCCATTCAGCCGCATCGGCCCCGTCCTGCTGACCTCGCCGGTCGTGCTCTCGGTGCCGCATGCCGGCCGCGACTATCCCGCGGATCTGGCGGCGATGCTGCGAATCCCGATGCAGGCGGCCGAATCGCTGGAAGACCGGCATGCCGACCTCCTCGCGCGGCAGGCCGCCGCATCGGGCGGCGTCGCGGGGTTGGTAGCGCGCGTGCCGCGGCTGTGGATCGACCTCAACCGCGCCGAGCAGGAAATCGACCCCGAAATGACGGATCCGCCGCTGCGCGGCACCGCGCTGATCGCGTCGGCGAAGGTGCGCGGCGGGCTTGGCCTCGTGCCCCGACGGTTGCACCCCCATGGCGACATCTGGTGCCACAAACTGTCCGTGGACGCAGTCGCCGCGCGCATCCGCACCGTCCATCGCCCCTACCATGAGGCGTTGGCGCAGCTGCTGGCGCAGGCGCGGATGCGGTTCGGCGTGGCGGTGCTGATCGATCTCCATTCGATGCCGCCCATCCGGCAAGCCGCCGGCCAGCCGACCGCGCGTGTCGTGATCGGCGACCGTTTCGGACGGTCGGCGGCAGCGCGCATCACCGCGCGCGCGGTGGCGGAGGCACGTGTGGCGGGGCTGCCGGTGGCGATCAACACCCCCTATGCGGGTGCCCACATGCTCGACCGCCATGGCGATCCGCGGCGCGGCATCCATGCGATCCAGCTTGAAATCGACCGTAGCCTCTATCTCGCGCCCGGACTGCGCGAGCCGGGCGAAGGGCTGCCGCGAATCGCCGGGTTCGTCGCGGCGCTCGCGGCGGGGCTGGCGGAAGAGGTCACCGGTTGGCGGGATGCCGCGGCCGCCGAGTGATTCGACGCCGAACGCCAATCGCAGCCGATGCGACTTGCGACCGGGCCGGCAAGACGCCGCTCCGGCACGGCCAGCACACATCAAGAAAAAACCACCTCGTGCAAGCACGAGGTGGCCAAGGTTCAGGGAGGAAACACGCCCGAAGGCGTGGACACGGATGCGAAAGGGGGAAACACATCCGGTGTCAAAGAATGAGATAGGCCGCAAAACACGGCCTTTCAAGGCCATGCCATTCAATTCATCCGATTTGGAAACGAATTAGCCTTTCGGCGGCGAAACGATCGGCAGAATCCGGTGCATCGTGGCGTCGCCATCGATCAACTGATGCTTCAGCGCACCGGCGATATGCAGCGCGATCAGGCCGATCATCGCCAATCCCATGATCTCATGGAACTCATGCGACGCGGCATAGAGCGCGCCGCCGCGCTCGACCGGCAGGAAGGGAATGTCGAACAGGCCGAACCATTGCAGCGGCCGGACCTTGGGGGAGCCGGAACTCATCGCCCAGCCCGAAAGCGGGATGAGCACGATCAGCAGGTAGAAGGTCCAGTGCAACGCGTGCGCCAGCCCCTTCTCCCAGGACCGCACGCTGGCAGGCAGTGGCGGCGGCCGGTGGCCCAGCCGCCACGCCCAGCGCAGCAGGCTGAGCACGAGGACCGTGATCCCGATCGATTTGTGCCAGGTCATCGGCCCGCCCGCGAGGACGAGCGCGATGTTGGCGATGATGAGCAGGCCGATCACCCAGTGCAGCGTGATCGCCACGCTGGAGTAGGTGGAGCGGCCTGCCCGGACCATCGGATCAGGCCTCGATCACGGCCGGCGCGGGCTGGCCGAGACGCGGCCCCTTGCCCTGCTGAACCTGGCGGCCGAAGATCTCGCGCATCACCTGCAGCGAAAAAAGATGCGCGTAGAGCAGCGGCAGCATGCCCGAGCGGGCCATCTTGCGGAGCTGGTCACCGCGCAGGTCGCGCAGCTTTTCCTCGGAAACCATCTGGAAGCCGCGATAGACGAAGGGCTGTTCGCTGCCTTCGGGCTGGATCGAGACTTCGCCATCGATCAGGATGTTGAGCTCGAACAGTTCCTTCATGAACGCGGTGGTGCGCTGGCCGGCTTCCTCGAACTGGCGGCAGAATTCCAGGATCGCGTTGGTCGCGGCACTGGGCTTGCCATCCTCGAACAGCGGCTGGCCGTCCTCGAACGGACCGATCGCCTCGGCGGTGGGATCGAAGCACAGCGACAGCTCATCGCTGTCCGGACGCAGCCGGGCGAGCATGAACGGATAGCGGCGCACCCATGCCGGCACATAGACATTGTCGATCAGCTTGCCGGTTTCGTCGACGAAGGTGTTGATGCCTTCGTTCATGCCCATCAGCGCGATCGGCACGGCATCCTTGCCCTGCGTGAAGACGATCGGGAAGAAACGCTGCGCAGCGGCGAACTCGTCGATCGTCACGGGAATGGCGTGCTGCGAAACCAGCCAGGGCGCGGTATCGATATTGCGCGCCTTCCAGGTTGCATGCTCGGTGCTCGAGAGCGGCTGCAGGCCGTTGTAGAAGAGCGGAAGATTGTTCGCCGGCGCGGTCGCCATGAAAAGACTCCAGTGGAATATGCTGCGCCCGGGCCCCCCGCGCGCGTGGGGCAGGCTGTATGGCCGCCTGCGGATGGACGCAAGCCCGTCAGGGCAGCAGCTTGCCCGGATTCAGGAGGCCGTGCGGATCGAGCGCCGACTTGATGGCGCGCAGCGCGGCGATGCGGCTCGGTTCGGTCAGCCGGCCGAAGGCTTTGCGCTTCATCTGGCCGATGCCATGTTCGGCGGAGAGAGATCCGCCCGCGGCATCCACCAGATCATAGACGAAATCGCTGATCGCGGCGCCATTGCGCGCAACCCAGTCGGGCGGCGCGCCCTCGCCCGCGCGGACGTGGAAATGGACGTTGCCATCCCCCAGATGGCCGAACGCACTGGCATGGGTGCCGGGAAATGCCCGCTCCGCCGCGGCCGCCGCCTCGACCATGAAGCGCGGCATCGCCGCGACCGGCACCGAAATATCATGCTGCACGGCAGGCCCCGACGCGCGCTCCGCCTCCGAGATCGATTCGCGCAGCTTCCAGAACGCCTCGGCCTGCGCCTCGCTCGTCGCAATCACCGCATCCTCGATCAGCCCCGCCTCGATCGCACGGACAAGCGACGGCTCGATCAGCGGCCGCGCGCCGCCCGCGGCCTTGCCCACCACCTCGATCAGCACGTGCCAGCCATGTTCGCCGGCGAGCGGCGCGCGCGTGCCCGGAATGTGGCGGAGCACCGCCGCCAGCGAATCGGCGGGCAGGATCTCGAAGCTCTCGATCGCATCGCCCGTTTCCGATTCGAGCCGGCGCAGCAGATCGAGCGCGGTCTGCGGATCGGGCACGCCCGCCCACGCCACTGCACGATCTGCGGCGGCGGGAACCAGGGTCAAGGTCGCGGCGGTGACGATGCCGAGCGTACCTTCGGCGCCGATCAGCAGATGGCGGAGATCATAGCCGCGATTGTCCTTCTTGAGCGCCGACAGGCCATGATAGACGGAGCCATCCGGCAGCACCGCCTCCAGCCCCGCGACCAGCGCGCGCATCGTGCCGAAGCGCAGCACCTGGGTGCCGCCCGCGTTGGTGGAGATGAGCCCGCCGATCGTCGCCGATCCCTTGGCCGCCAGCGACAGCGGGAAGCGCCAGCCGGCAGAGGCCGCGGCATCGTGCAGGTCGGACAGGATCACCCCCGCCTCGGCGATCACGGTGCCCGCCGCAGCATCCAGCGCGCGCAGCCGGTTCATCCGCCGAGTCGAGAGAATCAGCGCGGATCCGTCCGCGGGCGGGGTCGCGCCGCCGACCATCGAGGTGTTGCCGCCCTGCGGCACCAGCGGCACGCCGGCGGCGGCGGCCATCGCCATTGCCACCGCGGTCTCCTCCGTATCCGCGGGCGCGACGATTGCCGGGCTGGTGCCGTGATAGCGCCCCCGCCAGTCGCTGAGCCAGGGTGCGAGCGCATCGCCATCGGTGACGACGCCCTTCGGCCCCAGCCGCTCGCGCAGCTGGTCGATGAGACGGGCGGGTTGCGGATTGGCCATGGCCGCGCAACTAGTACGGGATTAATCCACCGTTCAACCGCTTAAGGGCATCGCCTGCGCCCGACATGGATAACCGCCAGTGATTTTCACGACGTTCCTGCTGTTCTTCATGCAGGGCGGCGATGCGCCGCCGCCGCCCGGCCGCGGCAAGCCCGTTATCCAGTTCCGTTCGCGCGTGGTGATCCGGGTGCCGGCGATCGCCCCTTTGCCGCGCACCGCGCGCCCGGCGCCGCCCGTGGAATGGAAGGAAAGCAAGGGACCGCGCTGCGTGCCGTCGCGCGCGATCCGCGGTTTCGCGATCTCGGCCAAGCGCAGCCTGGACATGGTGCTGATGGACGGCAGCCGCCTGCGCGCCCGCTTCGACGGAGACTGTGGCGGGCCCGACTTCCGGTCCGGTATCTATGTCCATCTCGATGAAGACCGCATGATCTGCGCGGATCGCGATGCGATCCACGCCCGATCGGGCGGTTCCTGCGAAATCGAACGCTTTCGCAAGCTCCGCGTGAGGCGATAAACACCCGATTCGCTTGACATTGCCGTCCGCAACGACCAATCGCGGGGCAATCGTGCGACGCGGCATGAGTTCGCACTCTTAACCGGATCGCCAATGACGTTCGCCGACCTCGGCCTTTCAGACGAATTGCTCCGCTCGCTCGATGATTCGGGCTACAGTTCACCCACGCCCATTCAGGCAGCGGCGATCCCGCCCGTGCTGATGATGCGCGACCTGATCGGGATCGCGCAGACCGGCACCGGCAAGACGGCCAGCTTCGTGCTGCCGATGATCGACATCTTGGCGCATGGCCGCGCCCGCGCGCGGATGCCGCGCTCGCTGATCCTCGAGCCGACGCGCGAACTCGCCGCGCAGGTCGCCGAGAATTTCGAGAAATACGGCAAGTATCACAAGCTCTCGATGGCGCTGCTCATCGGCGGCGTGCAGATGGGCGATCAGGTGAAGGCGCTGGAAAAGGGCGTCGACGTGCTGATCGCCACGCCGGGCCGGCTGATGGACCTGTTCGAGCGCGGCAAGATCCTGCTCACCGGCTGCTCCATGCTGGTGATCGACGAGGCGGACCGGATGCTCGACATGGGGTTCATCCCCGATATCGAACAGATCTGCACCAAACTTCCCAAGACCCGCCAGACCCTGCTGTTCAGCGCGACGATGCCGCCGCCGATCAAGAAGCTGGCTGACAAGTTCCTCTCGAACCCCAAGCAGATCGAAGTTGCGCGGCCCGCCAGCGCCAACATCAATATCGACCAGAAGCTGGTCGAGGTGTCGTCGCGCGGCAAGCGGCGCATGCTGGACACGCTGCTGCGAATCGAGGGCGTCAACACCGCGATCATCTTCTCCAACCGCAAGACGACGGTGCGCGAACTGGCGCGGAGCCTGAAGCGCGACGGTTTCAACGCCGGGGAGATCCATGGCGACATGGAGCAGCCCGAGCGGCTGCGCGAGCTGGACCGGTTCAAGACGGGTGAGATCAACATCCTCGTCGCCTCCGACGTCGCCGCGCGCGGGCTGGACGTGAAGGGCGTGAGCCACGTCTTCAACTATGACGTGCCGTGGCATCCGGACGATTATATCCACCGCATCGGCCGCACCGGCCGCGCGGGCGCGACAGGCACCGCCTACACGCTGGCAACGCCCGATGACGCCGAATCCGTGGCGAATATCGAGAAGCTGACCGGCCTGAAGATCCCGCGCCTCGCCGCCGAAACGGTTGAGCCCGCGGCGGAGTCGGTCGAAGCCGAAGCAGCCCCTGCCAAGCCTGAAAAGGCGGCGTCGGAAAAGCCGCGCAGTCGTGCGCGCAAGGCCAAGGCGCCGCGCGAGGCCACGCCCGCCCCGGCCGAGGCGCGGCAGCCCGAGGCGCCGCAACCCCGCGCACCGCAGCCCGAAGCCCCACGGCCCGCACCGCGCGACCAGCGCCGCAGCCGTGGCGCATCGCGCGACGACGGCCCCGACGATGGCGGCTGGAACGGCCCGATCCCGAGCTTCCTCGACGTCAAGCTCTGCAGCTGAAGGCCCGGGCAGCGGCGATCATGCATCGCCGCGTCCGGCGCTGTTGCCGAGCCCGATTGCCGATCGACAGGGGCTATGCGCGGTTCGCGATCGCGCGCTGATCATTGTCCGCACCGGCACGGTCGAACCGCTCGGTTTCGAGAAACACCAGCGCCTGGCGGATCGTCTCGCGGTCATGCGGCATTGCGCTGTGGCCGACGGGCAGGACGATATGATCGCTCTGACCCGCGAGATGCGTCGCGCTCACCGCCACCTTGCCGTCATTTGGCTCGCGCATCAGCCGGCTGGTGACGAACGGCAGGATCGATTGCGTGCCGGCGATGATGCCGACCGGAAAGTCGATCGCCCCCAGCGCACGTTCCAGCACCGCGTTGCGGCGGCAATCGAGCAGATCGGCCGACGGGCCCAGGCAGAGGCCGGAGACGCGCAAACCGCGGGCGAGATCCACCCACGGACTGCCCGCATGCGGCGGCCCCAGCATCACCGCACGGCCGATCCATGGCGGGCGGTGGCGGGTGACGTAGGCGCGCAGCACCAGCGATCCCATCGAATGGGTAACGAAATGGACCGGGCCGGGGCTGGCGGCGGCAAAGCGCTCGAAGCGCGGGTGGAGCGCCGCGACGATGCGGTCGAGGCTGTGCGCGCGTGACCGGTACATCGGGTTGAACGTACGATAGCCGCGCCGCCGCAGCGCCCATGCCATCGGCGCCATCATCACCGGCAGCGCCCAGATGCCGTGGAGGAGGATCACGCTCCCGCGTGGAGGCGTTGCCGTCATGCCTGTGTCTCTCGCATCCGCAGCGGCGAGCGGCGAGCGGCAAGCCGCTCAGCCGTCGAGCGCGCCGGTCAGATAGCGCGCATAGGCGAACAGCGCGAAGGCGAGAAGGATCACCACGACCAGCACGACACGGCTGCGCTGTCCGGTCGCGATCTGCCACAATCCGGTCAGCGTGGCGACGAGGCCGAACGCGATCACCATGCTGAACAAGGTCAGCGCCATGCGCCCCTGTTCGGCGGTTCCGGTCCAGGTGCTGCCGCCGATCTCCTGCCCGGGGTGGAGCATCTGCGGCGCGATGTTGACCGCGATGATGCCCATCAACCCGATCAGGAACAGCCCGCAGGCCAGCATCAGCCCGCCGAGGATGCGGATCGCCTTCGAGGTGCGCATTTTCGATCCGCACTTCGGGCAGATCGCGACGCTGCCCGGTACGACATGGCCGCAGGTCAGCGAGAAGCAGGTGCTGGTTTTCGTCATGCCCGCAGGACTAGCGAGTCGCGGGGCGGCGCGCAGTGCCGGAACGCACAGGCCGGCGCCCGTTTCGGAAAGCCTATTTCCCGCCGCGATAGCGCCGGCGGAACGCGTCCGCCCATGCCGTCAGCCGCCCTTCGGCGATGGCGCCGCGCAGCCCCGCCATCACCTGCTGGTAGAACCACAGATTATGTTCGGTCATCAGCATCGCGCCGAGCATCTCGCCCGACTTCACGAGGTGGTGCAGATAGGCGCGCGACCAGCCGCCGATCGGCGAATCCGGATCGATCGGCGTCCGATCCTCGGCATATTTCGCATTGCGGATGTTGACCGGCCCATCCCAGGTGAAGGCCTGCCCGTTGCGGCCGCTGCGCGTGGGCAGCACGCAATCGAACATGTCGATGCCGCGCTCCACCGCGCCGACGATGTCGTCGGGCTTGCCGACGCCCATCAGATAGCGCGGACGGTCCGCGGGCAGCATCGCCGGCGCATAGTCGAGCACGCCGAACATGGTCTCCTGCCCCTCGCCCACCGCGAGGCCGCCGACGGCATAGCCATCGAACCCGACCGCCATCAGCGCGTCGGAAGAAATCTGCCGCAGGTCGCGGAACATCGAGCCCTGCTGGATGCCGAACAGCGCCGAACGCGCGGCATGCGCCCCGCCGCTGTCGAACCCGTCGCGCGACCGCTGCGCCCAGCGCATCGATCGCTCCATCGATGCCTTCGCCTCCTCCCACGTCGCCGGGAAGCTGGTGCACTCGTCGAACGCCATGACGATGTCGGATCCCAGCAGCCGCTGGATCTCCATCGAGCGCTCGGGCGTGAGCATGTGACGCGAGCCGTCGAGATGGCTGCGGAAGGCGACGCCCTCCTCCGTCTTCTTGGTCAACGCCGACAGGCTCATCACCTGATAGCCGCCGCTGTCGGTGAGGATCGGCCGGTCCCACTGCATGAAATCGTGCAGCCCGCCGAGTCGATCCATCCGCTCCGCGCCGGGGCGGAGCATCAGATGATAGGTGTTGCCGAGAATGATGTCCGCACCGATCGCGCGGACGGCCTCGGGCTTCATCGCCTTGACGGTGGCGGCGGTGCCCACCGGCATGAAAGCGGGCGTGCGGATTTCGCCGCGCAGCATCTGGATGCTGCCGGTGCGCGCCGCACCGTCGGTGGCGGTGATCGAGAAGGAAAAGCGTTCGGTCATGAAGCGCGGCGCTATAGCGGGCTGTGCGGCAGGAGTCAGGCCCCGTCGCGGCAATGGCGGGCGATGCCGCGCGATATGAACACAGGGGCGGAACGGCGGTGCCCGTCGCCCCGTTCCTTCAATCGCGAAAGCGCAATTCCCAATCCTCGCCCTCTTCGGGCGTGCCGAAGGCGTCGTGGATCGTCACCGAGGTCCGCTCGAAGCCGCAGCCGGCATAGAGCCGCCGTGCGCTTTCGAGCACGCTGTGCGTCCACAGCCAGATCCGGTCGTAACCGGCGTCGCGCGCGAAGCCGATCGCGGTGTTGACCAACGCCTCGCCGATGCCGAGGCCCCGCGCCTCGGGCTCGACATAGAGCAGCCGGAGTTGCGCCCCCCACTCCCCCGAATCGCAGACGAACACCGAGCCGACCATCCGCCCGCCGCGCTCGGCGATCCAGCATTGCTCGCGCCCCGGCTGGAAATCCCGCAGGAACCGGCCGGTGACGTCCAGCAACAGGGCCTCCATCGGCCGCCCCCAGCCGTGCGAGACGGCATAGAGCTCGGCCTGGCGCGTGGCGATGCGGCCCATGTCGCCGGTTGCGAAGGACCGCATCGTCCACGGCGGCAGATCGCCATCGGCAAGCAGCATGCGCGCCGTGCCCAGCGCCTCGACCAGCGCCTTGCGGCCCGGCGCGCCGATCGGCGCCAGCCGCGCCGCGACATCGGCGCGGGTCACTTCGTCGAGCGCCTCATACTCGGCGCGGCCGGCGGGGGTGACATGGATCGGCCGCTGACGCGCATCGGCGCCACGCCGCCGCTCGATCCAGCCCTCCGCCTCGAACCGACGCAATATGCGACTCGCATAGCCGGCATCGAGATCGAGCCGCGCCTGCAGTTCGGCGGCGAGCACGCCATCCTGATTGACGATCTCGTAGAACAGCCGCGCCTCGATCAGGCTGAGATCGCTGCCCATGTAGCGCGGCGCCAGCGCACCCGCGAAGCGGGTGTGGAAGCGGTTGAACGCGCGCACCGCGCGGATCGTATCGTCGGTCTCGATGGCCATGGCCGCACGATGCAGCGATATACTTGACGATGTCAACCATATAGGCAAAAAATCACCCGCCGGCGCGCGACCGGCGGGGGATCGGACTCAGTCTTCGAAGCCGGTCAGTTCGTCGCCGACGAGCTTTACGACGTGCAGCACGTTGGTTGAGCCGGCCACGCCGAACGGAACGCCGGCCATCACGATGATCGCGTCGCCGGCCTTGGCGATGCCGTGGCGCAGCGCCATGCGCTTGGCCTTGGCGACCATTTCCTCGAACGAGCCGACGTCGCGCGTGCGCACCGCATGGACGCCCCACAGCAGGCCCAGGCGGCGCGCGGTCTCACGGCTGGGCGTCAGCACCATCAGCGGCACTGCCGGGCGTTCGCGCGCGACGCGGCGGGCGGTGGAGCCCGAGATGGTGAAGCACACGATCGCGGCGGCGGAAACGGTCTGCGCGATGCTCGCCGCCGCCTCCGACAACGCGTCGGCGGTCGTCGGATCGGGCCAGGTCTCGGTGAAGTGGACGCGGGCATGATAGCCCGGATCGCGCTCCACCGCGTCGGCGATCGCGTTCATCATCGACACCGACTGCTCGGGCCAGTCGCCCGCGGCGCTTTCCGCCGAAAGCATGATCGCGTCGGCACCGTCATAGACCGCGGTCGCGACGTCGCTCACCTCCGCACGCGTCGGGCTGGGCGACTTGATCATCGATTCGAGCATCTGCGTCGCCACGACCACCGGCTTGCCCAGCCGGCGCGCGGTCTCGACGATGCGCTTCTGCAGCGGCGGCACGCTCTGCGGCGGCAGTTCGACGCCGAGATCGCCGCGTGCCACCATCACCGCGTCGGCGATGCCGAGGATATCGTCCAGGCGCTCGACCGCGGCGGGCTTCTCGATCTTGGCGAGCAGCGCCGCACGCCCGGCGATCAGCCGCCGCGCCTCGGCGACGTCCTCGGCGCGCTGGACGAAGCTCAGCGCGATCCAGTCGACATCCTGTTCGAGCGCGAAATCGAGATCCTTGCGATCCTTGTCGGTCAGCGCCGCCATCGGCACGACCACGTCGGGGACGTTCAGCCCCTTGTTATTGCTCAGCGCACCGCCGACCTCCACCGTGGTGACGATCCGGTCGGGCTCGGCCGTGGTCACGCGCAGCACCAGCTTGCCGTCGTCGAGCAGGAGGCGCGCGCCCTCCTCCATCGCCATGAACAATTCGCGGTGCGGCAGATTGACGCGGGTCGCATCGCCGGGAGCGGTATCACGATCGAGCACGAAGGTGGCGCCCGGCTTCAGCGTCACCATGCTCTCGGCGAAACGGCCCACGCGCAGCTTGGGGCCCTGCAGGTCGACGAGGATCGTCGTCGGCCGGTTGAACTCGGCCTCCATCTCGCGGATCGCGGCGATGACCTTGGCATGATCCTCATGCGAGCCATGGCTCATATTGACGCGGAAGGCGTCGGCACCGGCGCGGAACAGCGTCTTGATCATGTCCGGCGAGCGGCTGGCGGGACCAAGCGTTGCAAGAACACGAACCTTGCGCGAACGCGGGGCCAGATAACGCGACATCACGGTGCTCCTCTGCCCGTTTTCACTCATGCTTTGGGCCTCGGCTGGATAGCGGCTAATCCGTCGAGATCAACCGTGGAAGGATGAAGAAGTATGGCCATAGAAGCGATCGATGACGCAACCGCGGCAAAGGTATTACGTCGCCTGGTCGCCCATCTGCAGCACCGCACCGATGCGCAGAATGTCGATCTGATGGGGCTGGCCGGGTTTTGCCGCAATTGCCTGGGCGACTGGCTGGCAGAGGCATCGGACGGAACGCTGACCCGCGACGAGGGGCGCGCGGCGGTTTACGGCATGCCCTATGCCGAATGGAAAGCCCTGCACCAGCAGCCGGCGACGGCGGAACAGCTCCGCCGGATGGACGAAAGCGTCGCAAAGAATGCCCGGGAAGCCTGAACGCCGGCTTGAGCCGCGGCGCCTGCTGGCCTAGACGCCTCCCCTTGATTCATCCGGGAGTACCAGAATGAGCGACGTCGTCGCCGCAGAACAGCTACGTCTTTTCATCGAGCGCATCGAGCGGCTGGAGGAAGAGAAAAAAGGCATCGCCGACGATATCCGCGACGTCTATGCCGAAGCCAAGTCCACCGGCTTCGACGTGAAGACGATGCGGTCGATCGTCCGCCTGCGGCGGATGGAAAAGAATGCCCGCGACGAAGCCGAAGCGCTTCTCGAAACCTACAAGGCGGCGCTCGGCCTCGACTGAGCCGTCTCGCCCGATCCGGAAGGAAATGTCGATGATCCTCACCACCACGCCGACCATCTCGGGACGGGTGATCGCCGAATATCGCGGTATCGTGACCGGCGAGGTCATCGTCGGCGCCAACATTTTCCGCGATCTTTTCGCCTCGATCACCGACATCGTCGGCGGGCGTTCGGGCGCCTATGAAAGCAAGCTCCGCCAGGCGCGCGAGCAGGCGTTCCGCGAGCTCGAGGGCGAGGCGCACGACAAGGGTGCCGACGCCGTGGTCGGCATCGACATCGATTATGAAGTGCTGGGCAAGGACGGGTCGATGCTGATGGTCACCGCCTCCGGCACCGCGGTGAAGCTCGCCTGAGCGGAACCCGCCAGCGATTTTGGAGGAGCGGCCATGGCCGGCCATAGCAAGTTCAAGAACATCATGCGGCGCAAGGGCGCGCAGGACAAGAAGCGCGCTTCGCTGTTCTCAAAGCTCAGCCGCGAAATCACCGTCGCCGCGAAGATGGGCATGCCCGATCCGGCGATGAACGCGCGCCTGCGCGCCGCGGTGATCGCCGCCCGCGCCGGCGGCATGCCCAAGGACAATATCGAGCGTTCGATCAAGAAGGCCGAGGGCAGTGACGGCGCGATCTTCGAGGAGATCCGCTACGAGGGCTTCGGCCCTGGCGGCGTCGCGTTGATCATCGAGACCCTGACCGACAACCGCAACCGCACCGCGACCAATGTGCGCCTCGCCATGTCGAAGAATGGCGGCAATCTCGGCGCGCCGGGCGCGGTGAGCCACAGCTTCGACCGGCTGGGGCTGATCAGCTATCCGGCCAGCGCCGGCGATTCCGACACGCTGTTCGAAGCGGCGCTGGAAGCCGGCGCGGAAGACGTGCAGTCGTCCGACGAAGGCCATGAGATCTGGACCGCCCAGGAAGCGCTGCACGAGGTCGCCAGGGCCCTGGAGCCGGTGCTCGGCGAAGCCGAAGGCACCAAGCTCGCCTGGCGCCCGCAAACGATGGTCGCGGTCGAGGAAGGCGATGCCGAACAGCTCTTCAAGCTGCTCGACGCGCTCGACGACGATGACGACGTCCAGACCGTGTGGGGCAATTATGAAGTGTCCGACGAGGTGATGGAGAAACTGGGCTGATCATCCTCGGCCTGGATCCCGGGCTGGGCACGACCGGCTGGGGGATCATCGCCGCGGTCGGCAACCGGCTGAGCCATATCGGCAACGGCCAGATTTCCACCGACACCAAGGCACCCCTGCCCGAGCGGCTGGTGGCGCTCGACGCCGCGCTGACCGACCTGCTGCTCCTCCACCGTCCGGATGCGGCAGCGGTCGAGGAGGTGTTCGTCAACGCCAATCCGCGCTCGACGCTCAAGCTCGGCCAGGCACGCGGCGTCGTGCTGCTCGCGGCGGCGCGTACCGGCATTGCGGTCGGCGAATATGCCGCGAGCGTCGTCAAGAAGGCGACGGTGGGCGTGGGCGGCGCGGACAAGGCGCAGGTCCATGCCATGGTGAAGCGGTTGCTGCCCGGGGCCGCGATCGCCGGGGCCGACGCCGCGGATGCGCTTGCGGTGGCGATCACGCACGCCCATCATCTCGCATCGAACCGGATATTGGGGGGCCGATGATCGCACGACTGACCGGAACGCTCGCCGAGACCACCGCCGACCATGCGGTGATCGACGTTGGCGGCGTCGGCTATCTCGTCCAGGCCTCGTCGCGGACGCTGACCGCGATCGGCGCGGTGGGCGGGCATGTGGTGCTGTTCACCGAAATGCAGGTGCGCGAGGATGCGATCACGTTGTTCGGCTTCGGATCGGCGGACGAGCGCGACTGGTTCCGGTTGCTGACGAGCGTCCAAGGCGTTGGCGGCCGCGTCGCGCTGGCGATTCTCTCCGTGCTCGACCCCGCCGAACTGCTGCGCGCCGTGGCCAACGCCGACAAGGCGATGATCGCGCGCGCCAACGGCGTCGGCCCCAAGCTGGCGATGCGCATCGTCAACGAGTTGAAGGACAAGGCCGGCGGTCTCGTGCTGGGGCCCGGCGGCGCGGCCGCGCCGGTGGCGAAAGCCGGCGGCGCCGGGGCGGACGCCGTATCCGCGCTCATCAATCTCGGCTTCCGCCCGGGCGAGGCGAGCAGCGCGGTTGCCGCGGCCAGCGAGGAACTGGAACCCGGCGCCACGCTCGACGCGCTGGTCCGCCTCGCCCTGCGCAAGGCGTCGAAGGCCTAGCCGGCGCCCAGTACGTTGATCGTGAAGGCGATCACGCCCAGGTTGAACACGAACGCCGCCAGGCAATGCAGCGTGACAACGCGCCGCATCAGGCCGTTGCCGACCGTGACGTCCGAGGTCTGGAACGTCATGCCGAGGCAATAGGCGAAATAGACGAAGTCCCAATAATCGGGCTCCTCCGTGCCGGGAAAGCTCAGCCCGCCGCTATCGCCGCCGCCGTTGCCGTTGCCGGGGCGGTAGAAGAGATGCGCATAATGCAGCGCATAGACGAGGTTGCTGAACAGCCAGCTCAGCGCCAGCGTGGCGACGATGATAGCCGCTGTCTGCGGCGCGGTGCTGCCGCGCTGCAGCAGTTCGCTGGCGACCGCGGTCAGGATCGCGATCGAGACCGCGCCGGTCACGACGAGCATCGTCCTGCGGTTGGCGTCGTTGCGGCGCGCCGATTCGCGCATCGCACCAGCCTCCCGGCCCAACAACGGAATGCAGGATAGCAAAAAGACGGCGGCGGCGATGTCGAAGCCGATCATCACGCTCTCTCGCCAGTCCAGCCAGACTTTCAGCCCCACCGTCGTCAGCGCGAACAGCAGCACGAATGCCAGGAAGCGCGGCGGCGCCACGCGATTGCCGATGCCGGACACCAAGCGCATGGCGCATGCTAGAGCAGCGGCGCGGCCTAGGCTATGCACCCCCTTCACGAAAAGAGGGGTCGCCGATGGCGTGGCTGTTGCTGATTCTGGGCGGTTGTTTCGAAGTGGGGTTCACCACTTGCCTGCGCTATGTCGATGGCTTCCGCAACCTGCCCTGGACGGTCGGGTTCCTCGTTTCCGTCACGCTGTCGATGGGGCTGCTCGAACTCGCATCGCGATCGATCCCGATGGGCACCGCCTATGCCGTCTGGGGCGGCATCGGTGCGTTCGGCACGGTGATCGTCGGCATGATCTGGTTCGGTGAGCCGGTGAACGTGGCGCGGCTGGCGCTGATCGGCGGGCTGGTCGGCTGCATCGCCGGCCTGAAGCTGGTGCACTGATGGCGTATGACAGCGGGCTGGTGGACTGGGTGGTCGAGGCGCTGGAGCCGCTGGGCACCGTTTCGCAGCGGCGGATGATGGGCGGCGCCACGCTCTATCTGGACGACACGATCTTCGCGCTGGTCGTCGGCGACGGGCTCTATTTCAAGGCGGATGCCGAAAGCGATGCGCGGTGGGACGCCGCGGGCTGCGCGCGCTTCACCTACGAGGCGAAGGGCAAGGTCAACACGTTCAACTATCGCGCCGCGCCCGATGCGGTGCATGACGATGCCGATACGATGCGCGAATGGGCATTGCTGGCGGTCGAAGCGGGGCGGCGTGCGCCGCCACCCCGCCGCAAGCGCGGCCCAGCCCCGAAGGGCTGAGCCGCCGCGGGATCAGGCGCGGTTCGCCTTGTCCGCTTCGTAGCGGTCGATCGCTTCCAGCAGGATCTGGCGCGCTTCCGAGGCATCGCCCCAGTTGCCGATCCGCACCCACTTCTTGGCCTCGAGGTCCTTGTAGTGGGTGAAGAAATGCTCGATCTGCTGCATCACGATCTCGGGCAGATGGTCCTTCTCGTCGACCTTCGAATAATAGGGGAAGGTCGAATCCACCGGCACGGTCAGCAGCTTTTCGTCGCCGCCGGCCTCGTCTTCCAGCTTCAGCACCGCAATCGGACGCGCGCGGACGACGCAGCCCGGAACGAAGGGCGAGCGGGCGACGACCAGCGCATCGAGCGGGTCGCCATCGGGCGACAGCGTGTGCGGCACGAAGCCGTAGTTCGCCGGGTAGCGCATCGGCGTATGCAGGATTCGATCGACGAACAGCGCGCCCGACTTCTTGTCGAACTCATACTTCACCGGTTCGCCACCTACGGGCACCTCGATGATGACGTTCAGGCTGTGAGGGGGATCATCACCAACGGGAATCAGATCGATGTTCATGTTGATTTCGGCTCCGACGAAGTCTCGGCCTCTCCCTGGAGTTGTGGTTTGCTGCGTCGCGATAGCGGAACGCGTGCGCCGCGTCGATGACCTTCATTACGGCCGAAGGCCATCGCTACGGCGGCGCGATCAGCCCTTTATCACCGCGCTTCCAGCAGCTTGTCGAGCGCGCTCGCCTGCGTGCCGGTCTTGCGGAAGCGCGGGTAGCGCAGCCCGCCATGATAGTCGATCGCGACCTCGCGGAAGCGGTCGCCCGCGCGGACGAGCAACCGGATCGGATCCCTGCCCGTCTTGGCCGCGGTGATCGCCGCCTTCAGTTCTTCCGCCGAATAGGCATGGCCGTTGACCGCGACCAGTTCGCTGGTGACGGTGATGCCCTGCTTGAACGCAGGGCTGTCCCACAGCACGGCGTTGACCTTGTTGCCCTTCCCCACATTGAAGCCCAGCGAATAGAAGAAGTCGGCATAGTCGCCGGTCTTCTGCTGGTTGTTGATCACGGGCGTCGGCTCCTCGGTATAGACGAGCGTGTAGCCGCTGTTGGTGAAGCCCTTGAGCGGCGCGCCTGCGGCATTCTCGTTCAGCCGCTGCTGCAGGAAGGCCAGCCAGTCATAGGGCGCGATGCCGTTGAGCGTCGCCGCGACATCCTCGATCGTGTAGGGCGCGACGCCCCAGTCGCCATCCTTCTGGCCGAAAAAGGCGCTGGCGAAATCGTCGAGCCCGCGTGCACCCCTGGTCTGCGCGCGCAGCATGGAATCGACCTCCATCCACACCAGCAGCCCCTCGTTGTAATAATCCTCCGAACGCTGGTAGCTCACCCAGCCTTTCGGCCGCCGCGCGCTGATGATCGGATCGTTGGTGGTATCCTCCAGGTCGCGCCAGCCGCGCGCCGGGCGGTTGTCGAGCTGGGCGGCGATGACCGCATAGGCATCGAGCGTGTCCTGCTTGCTGACGAGGCCCGAGCGCGCCTGCAGCACATAGCCCCAGAACTGCGTCTGGCCTTCATAGACCCACAGCAGGCTGTTGCGCATCGGCGTGCGGAAGTCCGGCGTGAACAGGTCGGCGCCGCGGCGATACTTGCCGTTCCAGCTATGGGTGAATTCGTGCGGCAGCAGGTTGCGGCTGCCGGGGCCCGCATCCCAATCGGTGAAATAGCCGGGCTTCACCCCGTTTTCGGAGCTGCGGTGATGCTCCAGCCCGATGCCGCCAAGCTCGTCGCTGAGCGACAGCAGGAATTCGTAATTGTCGTAATGCTGCGCGCCGAACAGCTTCACCGCCTGGTCGACCAGCTTGCGGTGCGCCTCGATCTGCTCGGGCTTGGCGGCGAGATAGCGCGCCTCGTCCGCGACGATGTTGAGCCGCACCTTGGGCGAGAGCTGTTCCTGCCGCATGTAGCGGCCGGCGAACACGGGCGAGTCGACCAGCGTCTCATAGCTGGTCGTCTCATATTGATAGACGCCGCCGACCACGCGCGAGGGGAGGCCCGAAGCCGCCTTCCAGCCGCTCGGATAGCGGACATTGGCCTTCACCGGGATACGGCGCGTGTACCAGCCGGCGGGATAGAGCGAGACCTTTTCCCACTGCAGGTTGATGATCGAGGGCGTCATCACCACGCGGCCCTGATCGGAATTGGTGGCGGAGATGAAGCGGAAGCGCACGTCGAGCGTGCGCGCGCCCTCCGGCACGTCGATGTGGAACGCGTACACGTCGACATCGTCGCGCTCCCAGTTGAGCGTCTTGCCGTTCGCGGAGATCTCCAGCCCGGCCAGCTTCTCGATCTCGCCGCGCGGCGCGTGGTTGCCAGGCAGCCATTTGGGGAAGAGCAGCGCCATCGGACCCGCGGCGGCGACGGGGATGGTCTGCTTCACATCGAAAATGCCGCGCTGGGTGTCGGTCGCATCGACCTCGAGCAGCATCGTGCCCGGATAATCGACGTCACGCGGCGCCGGGATCGTGTCGACGATCGGCAATGGCTGCGGCGCGCTGTTCTGGGCGATGGCAGGGGAAGCGGAGGCAAGCAGCAGCCCGACCGGCAGCAACGCGGATTTCATCGAACGCGAACCCTTTCACGACATATCGGATGGATGGCTGGATAGGCGGGTGCGGTGGCCTACGTCCACCCCGCTTGGCGCGTCGGCGAATCGCCGGTATGCGGCGCTTTTGCTTATTCTCGGGAGAATCCGTCTTGTCCGCAGCCACCTATGACGTTGTCGCGATCGGCAACGCCATCGTCGATGTCCTGTCGAAGGCCGATGATGCCTTCATCGCCCAGGAAGGGCTGGTCAAGAACACGATGCAGCTGCTCTTTTCCACCGAGGCGGCCGAAGCGCTCTATGCCAAGATGGCGCCGGGCATCGAGGTGAGCGGCGGCTCCGCCGCCAACACCGTCGCCGGCATCGCCGCGCTGGGCGGCAAATGCGGTTTCATCGGCCAGGTCGCGGACGATCAGCTCGGCAAGGTGTTCAGTCACGACATCCGCGCGCAGGGCGTCACCTTCACCACCACCGCGCGCACCGAGGCGGATCCCACCACCGCGCGCTGCCTGATCCTGATCACGCCCGATGGCCATCGCACGATGAACACCTATCTCGGCGCGTCGCAGTTCCTGCCGGCCGCCGCGCTCGACCGCGAGATGATCGCCGCCGGCGCGATCCTCTATCTCGAGGGCTATCTCTGGGATCCGGAGGAGCCGCGCGCGGCGATGCGCGAGGCGATCCGCATCGCGCGCGAAGCCGGCCGCAAGGTCGCCTTCACGCTCTCCGACACGTTCTGCATCTCGCGTCACCGCGACGATTTCCTCAAGCTGATCGCGGATGGCGACATCGACATCCTGTTCGCCAACGAGGCGGAGATCCTGTCGCTGACCCTGCTCGACGATTTCGACAAGGCGGTGGCGCAGGTGGCCGCCAAGCTGCCGGTGCTGGTCTGCACGCGCAGCGAACATGGCGCGATCGCGGTGAAGGACGGCGAGCGTTTCACGGTGCCGGCGCAGCCGGTGGACGCGGTGGTCGACACCACCGGCGCGGGCGACCTGTTCGCCGCCGGCTTCCTCGCCGGCCAGGCGCAGGGCCGTTCGGTGGAAGCGAGCCTGACGATGGGCGCGGTGTGCGCCGCCGAGATCATCTCGCACGTCGGCGCGCGGCCGCAGGTCGATCTCAAGGCGTTGATCGCCAGGGCGCTGTGATCCCGGGCGCTGTGATCCCCGGCGCCGTCGCCGGATAGCAAAAGGGGGGCGGCACCACCGGTGCCGCCCCCCTTTCCCTTTGTGCCTCAGGCTTATTGTTCCTGGTGGCCGACCGGCGCCGGGAACTCGCCCATGTCAGGCGCCGGGATGGTGTCGTCGCCATGCTGCAGGCGGGAATTCCAGATCCCGAAGCAGAAATAGACGATGATCGCGCCGAGCATGAACCAGACGAAGAACATCAGCACGCGCCATTCGACGGTGGTGATGAGATAGGCGCACGACAGGATGCCGAGCACCGGCAGCACCGGATAGAGCGGCACCTTGAAGCCCCGCGCCAGACCCGGCTCGCTGACGCGCAGCCAGATCACCGTCAGACAGACGATGCCGAACGCCGCGAGCGTGCCGACCGAGGTCATGTCGCCCAGCGTGTTGATGTCGAAGAAACCGGCCGCACAGGCCGTGACGAGGCCGACGACCAGCGTGTTGATCCACGGCGTCTGGAACTTCGGATGGACGGTGGCGAAGACGCGCGGCAGCAGGCCGTCACGCGCCATCGTGTAGAAGATGCGGGTCTGGCCGTACATCAGCACCAGCACCACCGAGGTGAGGCCGATGATCGCGCCGACCTTGATCAGCTTGGCGAACCACGCCCATTGCGGACCGAAACTGTCGACCGCGACCGCCACCGGATCAGGCACGTTGAGGCCCTTGTAGTTGACGATCAGGGTCATCACCGAGGCGACCAGCATGTAGAGCACGGTGCACACCACCAGCGAACCGATGATGCCGAACGGCATGTCCTTCTGCGGGTTCTTGGCTTCCTGGCCGGCGGTGGAGACCGCCTCGAAGCCGATATAGGCGAAGAACACGATCGAGGCGGCGCGCATGATGCCGCCCCAGCCGAACTCGCCGGGCTTGCCGGTGGGCTCGGGAATGAACGGCGTCCAGTTCGCGGCGGTCAGCGTCGGCAGGTTGCTGAGCACCATATAGCCGCCGATCACGATGAAGGCGACGATCACGCTCACCTTGATCGCGACGATCGCGTTGTTGACCTTGGCCGATTCGGACACGCCGACCACGAGCAGGATCGAGAGGGTGACGCAGATGAGGAAGGCCGGCAGGTTGAAGATGCCGATCACCGGCGTGCCATCGACCACCAGCGGCGCACCGTCGCGCACGATCGCATAGCCGCTGGCCCCCGTCAGTGCGGGGGGGATCGCAAGGCCGACATCCCCCAGCAGGCTGACGACATAGCCGCCCCAGCCGACCGCCACGACCGACGCGGCGAGGCCATATTCGAGGAGCAGCAGCGACCCCATGATCCAGGCGACGAACTCGCCCAGCGTCGTATAGCTGTAGGTATAGGCGGAGCCGGAAACCGGCAGCGTCGAGGAAAGCTCGGCATAGCAAAGGCCGGCGAAGGCGCACACGATGCCGGCGACGACGAAGGAGAGGAGAACCGCGGGTCCCGCATGCAGCGCCGCGGCCGAACCCGTGCGTACGAAGATGCCGGCACCGATGATGCAGCCGACCCCCAGCAGCAGCAGATTCCACTTGCCCAATGTCCGTTTGAGTTCGCTCGTCGCGGTTTCGCGCTGGACTTGCGCTACGCTTTTACGCGCCATCATTCGAGCCAGAATGCTCGAATTTGATTGAGATGCCATCGACCCCCCTGCTGTCCCTTGAAGGACGCATGCTGGATTTGCAGATGGGGGGCGAGCCTAACGAGCGGTTGGCCGGAGCGCAATCGCCCCGGCCAGGCCGAATCGTTCAGCCGAATTCAGCGGGTTTCGGGGCCCCGCGCCGCGACTTCGGCCGCCTTGCGCTTCTTGCGCCGGTCCCACAGCATCTTGCCCGCCACCGCCGCACCGACCGCGGCGAGGCCCGCGGGCCCGGCGCGGCTCACCGCGCGCGCGGCCACCGCGCCGATCACGGCACCCTTCAGGCCGCCCTTGCCGTCGTTCCGGTCGATCGCGCCACCCACCATCGCGCCCATGATCCGTCGCAGCATATCCTGAGTTCCTCCTCCAAATCCCCTCGGCATCGAACCGTATCGATGTTCTAGCATATCGCGCCATGCTTGGCCTAAGTTCCCGCAATGGCCCATGATCATGCGCATCACGAACACGACCATGTCGAGGAGCATGCGCACGATCACGCGCATCGCCATCCCCACGACGATGACGCGCATGAGGAGACCGGCCGCCAGGCCTTCGGTCATCATCATTCGCACAGCCATCACGGCCACAGCCACGCGCCCGCCGATTTCGGCCGCGCCTTCGCGATCGGCGTCGCGCTGAACCTGGCGTTCGTCATCGCCGAGGCGGGGGCCGGGCTGATCACCGGGTCGCTCTCGCTGCTGGCGGACGCCGGCCACAACATGTCCGACGTGCTGGGGCTGCTGATCGCCTGGGGCGGCGCGGCACTGGCGCGGCGGCCGCCGAACAAGCGCTTCACCTACGGCTACAAGGGATCGACGATCCTCGCCGCGATGTTCAACGGCCTGTTCCTGATGTTCGCGCTGGGCGCGATCACCTTGGGCGCGATCGACCGCATCGGCCATCCGCAGCCGGTGGACGGCCTGCCGGTGATCATCGTCGCCGCCATCGGCATCCTCGTGAACGGCGCCACCGCTTTGCTGTTCATGTCCGGCCGGGACCATGACATCAACATCCGCGGTGCCTGGCTGCACATGATCGCCGACGCCGCGGTCTCGGCCGGCGTCGTGATCGCGGGCATCGCGATCATGCTCACCGGGGCGGTGTGGATCGACCCGTTCGTCAGCCTGACGATCGTCACCCTGATCTTCTGGAGCAGTTGGGCGCTGCTGCGCGAGGCCGTAAACATGCTGCTCGCCGCGGTGCCGAGCGACCTCGACCGCGACAATGTCGAGGCGGAACTGCTCTGTTCGCCCGGCGTCACCCGCGTCCACGATCTCCACATCTGGCCGATGAGCACGACAGAGACCGCGCTGACCGCACACCTGCTGGTGCCGTCGGGCCATCCGGGGGACGGCTTCCTCGAAGATATCCGGGTGCGGCTGAAGCGGCGGTTCGGGATCGGGCACGTCACGATCCAGGTGGAGGTGGCACCGCGCGTGATCGCCGGCAGCCAGATCAACTGCGGCTAGCAATTCCTTCCCCAGCGAAGCCGGGAGAGGAAAAAGTCAGGCCGGCCCGGCCACATCCAACCTGCGCAATTCGATCGCCGGGCAGCGATCCATCACCACCTTGAGCCCCGCCGCCTCCGCGCGTACCGCTGCGTCCTCGTTGATCACGCCAAGCTGCATCCACACCGCCTTCGCGCCCGCCGCGATCGCCTGATCGACCGCGTCGCCGGCCGCGGCAGAATTGCGGAAGATGTCGACGAGATCGATCGGATCGCCCAGCTGGGAGAGCGCGCGCCAGACGAATTCGCCATGGACATGTTCGCCGGTGATCTGCGGATTGACCGGGATCACGCGATAGCCATGATCCTGCAGCACCTTCATCACGCCATAGCTGGGCCGGTCCGGCCGGTCGGAGGCGCCGATCATCGCGATCGTGCGGGTTTCCTGCAGCAAGGTGCGGATATCGTCGTCAGAGGTCAGCGGCATCTCGGTTGGATCCTTCTTTCATCCGCTTCAACCCGTCAGGCGGCAGGTCGATCCAGCCAGTCGCCCAGCTTCGCCGCGATGGCACGAAAGGCATCGCCCTCCGCCACATCCATCGCCGCCGGCGGATGGCCCGCGTCGGACGCGCGGCGGATCGCGATGTCGAGCGGCACGCGGCCCAGGAAGGGATGGCCCATCGCCGCCGCCGCCGCCTCCGCGCCGCCATTGCCGAACGGGTCGGAAACCTCGCCGCAATGCGGGCACACATAGCCCGCCATATTCTCGACGAGGCCGATAATCGGCACGCCCGACTGGTTGAACAGGTCGATCGCCCGGGTCGCGTCGATCAGCGCCAGATCCTGGGGTGTCGAAATGATGACCGCGCCCGCCGGCTTGTGCTTCTGGATCATCGAGAGCTGGACGTCGCCGGTGCCGGGCGGCAGATCGACGATGATGAGGTCGGTGGAGCCCCAGTCGGCGTCGATAAGCTGGCCGAGCGCGTTGCCCGCCATCGGCCCGCGCCACGCAACCGCCTGGCCGGGCTTGAGCAACTGCCCCATAGACAGCATCGGCACGCCGAAATCGGTCTGCACCGGGATCAGCTTCTGCCCCTCCGCGGTCGGGCGACGGCCCTCGGCGGACATCAGGCGGGGCTGCGAGGGGCCATAGATGTCGGCGTCGATCAGCCCGACGTTTCGGCCGACGCGGCGCAGCGCGACCGCGAGATTGGCGGCGAGCGTCGATTTGCCGACGCCGCCCTTGCCGCTGCCCACCGCGATCAGCCGGCGGCCCTGTTTCTCGCTGGTCTGGGCGATCCGCACCTCGTCCACACCCGGCAGCGCCTTGAGCACGCGGTGGATATCCGCTTCCAGCAGCGCGCGGCGATCGCCGTCGAGCCCGGTCACGTCGAGAATCAGGCTGACCCGGCCATCGGTGAAGCGGGGGGCGGCGGCGCGCTTGCCGGCAATCGGCTCAAGCGCCAGGCGGATCGCATCGATATCGGTCATCGCCGCGGCCATAGAGCAAAGCAGCCGACGCTGGGAAACAGTTTCGATTTATTGCCGACAAGTCCGGTAATGCCTGCCGCAGTGGCAATTCGACTGTCGGCACTGTTTTTCCCCGTTCGTCTACCTATAAAGGTTGAATGAGCAGATTTCCGGAGTGGATAGCGTCGATCGGAATCCTCAAGGCCGACGCTGGCGGCCCTTGGGGCGGCCGCGGTGGTGGTGATGGCGGAGAGGGCGGCGGAAGCGGCGGCGGTGGCGGTCCGCGCAATCCGTGGAACCAGCCCCCCGACGGCGGCCGGCCGCGCGGCGGCGGGGGCCGGCGCGGGCCGACCCAGCTCGACGAACTGATCCGGCGCATGCGCGCGGGTGGTGGTGGCGGCGGTCGCGGCGGCCTGCCCCCTGCATTCAATCCCGCACGCATCTGGCGCTACGTGCTGGCGCTGTTCGTGGTGATCTGGCTGCTGTTCACCAGCATCCACCGCATCGGCCCCCAGGAACGCGGCGTCGTTTCGCTGTTCGGCCGCTATTGGTACACGCTGAACCCGGGCGTGAGCTTCACCCCGCCGGCGCCGATCGTCACGGTGCGGAAGATCGACGTCGAGGAAATCCGCACCGTCGATATCGGCACCACCGCCGCGCAGCAGGAAAATCTGATGCTGACCGGCGACCAGAACGTGATCGACCTCGCTTATTCGGTGCGCTGGAACATCAGCAATCCGGTGCTCTACATGTTTCAGCTCAAGGATCCCGACGAGACGATCAGCGAAGCGGCCGAAAGCGCGATGCGTGAGGTGATCGCCGACGTGTCGCTCAACGACGCGATCGGATCGGGCCGCAATGCGATCGAGGCACGCGTCCAGCAGCGCACGCAGGAATTGCTCAACGACTATCGCGCCGGCGTGCGCATCCAGGGCGTGGCCGTGAAGCAGGCGGATCCGCCCGCCGCCGTCAACGACGCGTTCAAGGAGGTGTCGGCGGCGCAGCAGACCGCGCAGACCTATCTGAACGAGGCGCGCGCTTATGCGCAGCAGCTCAGCGCCAAGGCCCAGGGCGAAGCCGCTGCGTTCGACCAGGTTTATAGCGAATATAAGCTGGCACCCGAAGTGACGCGCCGGCGCATGTACTATGAGACGATGGAGCGTGTTCTGTCGAAGGTTGACAAGACGATCGTCGAGGTCCCGGGCGTGACGCCCTATCTGCCGCTGCCCGAAGTCGCCAGGCGACCCGCTCCGGCTCCGGCCCCGGAGGCGCAGCGATGACCGGCGTGCCCCGCCAGCTCATCGCGATCGCCGTCGGATCGCTGCTGTTGCTGATCCTGCTGCTGAGTTCGCTGGTCATCGTGCCGGAAGACCGGCAGGGCGTCATCGTCCGTTTCGGTGAGCCCCAAAAGCTGATCAACCCCTATCGCGCCAACCAGGATTTCGGCCGCTCGGGCGCCGGGCTGATCCTGAAGGTGCCGTTCATCGACCAGGTCGTGTGGATCGACAAGCGCGTGCTCGACATCGAGATGGACCGCCAGCAGGTGCTCTCGACCGACCAGCTCCGCCTGAACGTCGATGCCTATGCGCGCTACCGCATCGTCAATCCGCTGCAGATGTACATCTCGGCGGGAACCGAGGAGCGCGTGTCGGACCAGCTTCGCCCGATCCTCGGATCGCAGCTCCGCAACGAACTGGGCAAGGTCCAGTTCGCAGCGCTCCTCACCGCCGAGCGCAGCCAGGTGATGGACAATATCCAGGTCGGCCTCAACCGCGTCGCCCGCCAATATGGCGCCGAGATCGTCGACGTGCGGATCAAGCGCGCCGACCTGCCGGACGGCACGCCGCTGGAATCGGCCTATGAACGGATGCGCACCGCGCGTCGCCAGGAGGCGCTGACGATCCGCGCCAACGGCGCGCGCGACGCGCAGATCATCCGGGCGGAAGCCGATGCGGCGGCGGCGCGGACCTATGCCACCAGCTTCGGCAAGGATCCGGGCTTCTACGATTTCTACCGGGCGATGAAATCCTATGAACACACGTTCGGCACCGATGGAACCCAGCCGGAGGGCCGTTCGTCGATCATCCTGTCGCCACAGAACGATTATCTGCGTGAGTTCCGCGGCCGGCCCTGACACGGCGGATGGCCGCGGCAGATGGCCTGCGCAGAACCATTAAAGCTGCGTTCAGGCGCAGGCTCACAGCGTCGCCAGCGCCTTTCGGCGCGCCCAATGGAGGAAGATCTCAGTGCGTTACGCCTATGCCTTGACCACCGCCTTGCTGCTCGGGGGAACGGCAGCGACCCTCGTAACCAACCCGCTCGGCGCGCAGGTTGCACAGAATGATCCGCAGGCCCTCGCATCGGCGCCGCGCGCCGGCGCCCCCTTGAGCTTCGCGGACCTCGCCGCGAAGCTCCAGCCCGCAGTGGTCAACATCTCCACCACCCAGCGCGTGCAGGTTGCCACCAATCCGTTCGAAGGCACGCCGTTCGGCAACCTGTTCGGCGGCCTGCAGGGCGGCCGGCCGGTAACCCGCCAGGCGACCTCGCTTGGCTCCGGCTTCATCGTTTCGCCGGATGGCTACATCGTCACCAACAACCATGTGATCTCACCCGATCGCCGTGGCAACGGCACCGTCGAGGCGATCACCGTGATCATGCCGGATCGCAAGGAATACAAGGCCAGGCTGATCGGCCGCGATCCGCAATCCGACCTCGCGGTTCTAAAGATCGAAGCAGCGAACCTGCCCTTCGTGCGGTTCGGCGATTCGACGCGCACGCGGGTTGGCGACTGGGTGATGGCGATCGGCAACCCGTTCGGCCTCGGCGGCACCGTGACCGCCGGCATCGTCTCCGCGCTCCACCGCAACACCGGTTCGGGCGGCGCGTATGACCGCTACATCCAGACCGACGCCTCGATCAACCAGGGCAATTCCGGCGGACCGATGTTCGATCTGGCTGGCAATGTGATCGGCATCAACACCGCAATCTTTTCTCCGACCGGCGGCAACGTCGGCATCGGTTTCGCCATCCCGGCCGAACAGGCCAAGCCGATCGTCGACACGCTGATGAAGGGCGGCTCGGTGGAGCGCGGCTATCTGGGCGTCGAGATCCAGCAGCTCGACGACGATAGCGCCGGCGCCCTTGGCCTCAACAAGAACGAGGGCGAACTGATCGCGCGCACGGTACCGGGCGAAGCCGCGGACAAGGCGGGCATCCGCCAGGGCGACGTGATCGTCAAGGTCAACGGCCGCACCGTCAATCCGGACCAGACGCTGTCCTTCATCGTCGCCAACCTGCCGGTGGGCACGCGTGTGCCGATCGAATTGATCCGCGATGGCAAGCGCATGACGCTGACCGCCACTGTCGGCAAGCGTCCGCCGGAAGACCAGCTTGCCGGCTTTGCGCGCGGCGAGGACGATGAGGGCTTTGGTGATGATTCGGCCCCCGGTGACAGCGAACAGGCGACGCGCGGCGCGCTCGGCATAGCGGTGATGCCGCTGACGCCAGTGATCGCTCGGCAACTGGGCCTCGATCCCGCGATGCAGGGCGTGGTCGTCAGCTCGGTCGACCCGTCGAGCGAGGCGGCCGCCAAGGGCCTGCGTCGCGGCGACGTGATCAGTGCGGTGAATTCGGTGACCCGCGTCGCCGTTCGCACCCCCGCCGACCTCGACAACGCCATCAGCGCGGCCCGCCGCGCTGGCCGCAACAGCGTTCTGCTGCTGGTTACGCGCGGCAACCAGTCGACCTATGTCGGCGTGCCGATCAAGCAGTAGTAAATCCCGGA
This sequence comes from Sphingomonas sanxanigenens DSM 19645 = NX02, assembly GCF_000512205.2. Taxonomy (NCBI): domain Bacteria; kingdom Pseudomonadati; phylum Pseudomonadota; class Alphaproteobacteria; order Sphingomonadales; family Sphingomonadaceae; genus Sphingomonas; species Sphingomonas sanxanigenens. The sequence goes on along the minus strand of NZ_CP006644.1, from coordinate 6,076,652 downwards.
TCCCCGCCGGACCGGCCGGGATCCAGAGCAGGAAAGCGGGCCACGAACCTCTGAGGTTCGTGGCCCGTTTGCGTTGTATTCGAGGGATGTCGACAGCCGCGCGCCGCGGATCAGCACACGCGCCCGGTGCGATCAGACGTCGAACAGACCATCCTGCGAACCCGCGGGCGGGTTGAGGCCAAGATGCTTCCAGCCGCGCGCATTGAGGCAGCGGCCCCGCGCGGTGCGGGCGATCAGGCCGAGCTGGATCAGATAGGGCTCGATGACCTCCTCGATCGTGTCACGCGGCTCGCTGAGCCCGGCGGCGAGCGTTTCGACGCCGACGGGACCGCCGCGATAGATGTCGGCGATCATGTGGAGGTAGCGCCGGTCCATCGCATCGAGGCCAAGCGCATCCACCTCCAGCCGGGTCAGGGCGAGATCGGCGGCCTTGCGATCCACCGTCATCACGCCCGCGACATTGGCGAAGTCCCGCACGCGGCGCAGCAGCCGGCCGGCGATGCGCGGGGTTCCGCGCGCACGCCGCGCGATCTCCGCGGCACCGTCGGTCGCGATATGGAGGTCGAGCAGCCGGGCGGCGCGGCTCACCACCTTCTCCAACTCATCCACCGTGTAGAAACTGAGCCGAACCGGAATGCCGAACCGGTCGCGCAGCGGCGTCGTCAGCAAGCCCTGCCGCGTGGTCGCACCGACCAATGTGAAGCGCGGCAGATCGATGCGCACCGAGCGCGCGGAGGGGCCCTCCCCGATCATCAGGTCGAGCGCGCGATCCTCCATCGCCGGATACAGCACCTCCTCGACCGCGGGGTTGAGGCGATGGATCTCGTCGATGAAGAGGACGTCGCCATCCTCGAGATTTGTCAGCAGCGCCGCGAGGTCGCCCGACTTGACGATCACCGGGCCCGAGGTGGAACGGAACCCCACCCCCATCTCCCGCGCGATGATCTGCGCCAGCGTCGTCTTGCCGAGGCCGGGCGGGCCGAAGAACAGCACATGGTCGAGCGCGTCGCCGCGCGACTTCGCGGCATCGATGAACACGCGCAGATTCTCGCGCGCCGCCTGCTGGCCGACGAACTCGTCGAGCGAGCGCGGGCGCAGCGCGGCATCCACATCCTCGGGCCGGCGGGCGGGGGTGATGAGGCGTTCGGCGTCGGTCACACTATGTTCCGTAGCGCCGCCACCCGCCGGATGTCGAGCGCGACGCGCGCATCGCGCGCGCGGATCACAGCGCGTCCAGCGCCTCGCCCTCCAGGCGCCAGGCCTCCCAGCCCGTCGTCGGCTTGGCGCCGATATGGCTGTAGAAGCCTTTGGCCTTTTCGTTCCAGTCGAGCACCGCCCAGTCGATCCGGCCGCAGCCGAGGCCCCGCGCGGCTTCCGCCAGCGCGCGGAACAGCGCCAGCCCCGCACCGGAGCCGCGCGCGCTTTCCGCGACGAACAGATCCTCGAGATAGAGCGTCGGCTTGCCGGTCCAGGTCGAATAGGTGAGGAACCACAGGGCGAGGCCGACCGCCTTGCCGTCCAGTTCGGCGAGATGCGCCCAGACGCGCGCCGGCTCACCGAACAATGTGGCGCTGAGCGACTCCGCCGTGGCCTTCACCGCGTCGGGTTCCCGCTCATAATCGGCAAGCGCCTGGACGAGACGGAGAATTTCGGCTTCGTCGCCCGGAACGGCGGGGCGGATCGTCAGGGTCATAGGGCAGCTTCCGTGGTCGGTGTGGGTGGCGGGCGGCGGCGGGCCGCCCAGAGGCAGCCGGCCACGATCATCGCCGCGCCGACCGACGTCAAGGGCGAGACCGTCTCGCCGAACGCCCACCAGCCGAGCAGCGCCGCCCAGATGAAGGCGGTATATTCGACCGGCAGCAGATAATTGGCCTCGGCGCGCGCATAGGCCCAGGCGAGCAGCATGATCGAGACCAGCGAAAAGACCGCGCACAGCAGCAGCCGCGGCAGCTGATCGATGCTCGGCACCACCGCCAGCCAGGGCGATGCCATGCCGTACATGCCGATCGCGATGACGTTGAAGAAGAAGCCGACCTCGATCGGGCTCGCCACCTGGCTCTGCTGCCGGCCGAGGATCAGGCTGCCGGCGTAGAGGATCGCCGCGACGAGGATCACGATCGCCCCGCGAAACGCCTCCGGCCCCATCGCCTCGCGCGACTGGCCGATGAGAATCACGATCACGCCCGCGAATGCGAGCAGCGAAGCGGCGACCGCCGCCCTCCCCACCTTCTCCTTGAGCACCACCGCCGCCAGATAGAGCGCGATCAGCGGCGCGATGAACGACAGCGCGACGCCCTGCGCGATCGGCATCCGCGCGATCCCCCAGAAGAACATCAGCACCGAAGCCGCCGCGGCGATGCCGCGCCAGAGATGCAGGCGGAACACGCTGCGGCTCGGCCAGCGCCGGCCGGAGCCGAGGAACAGCACGCCGCTGATGCCGAACGCGATCACCGTGCGCCACAACATCGCGTTGTAGGCACCGATCTCGATCGACAATTGCTTCATCATCGCGTCCATCGCCGAGAAGATGGCGATACCGAGGACGGCGACCGCGAACGCGATCGCTGGATTGGATCTGGTCACTTACTCAGCGCCGCTCCGTTCCCCGCCATCCACGCGCGCGGATTGATAGCCTGCGCGCTGCAAGGCGAAGATCACACTACCGATGCAGCGATAGCGCGCCTCGTTCGCTTCGATCCTGATCGCAGTATCGGCAGGCGGATAGCGCTTCACGAGCCGATCGATATCCGCCGCGACGCGAGGATCTATTTTCGCGTCTTCAACGATGAGCCGGCAATCGGCCCGGTCATCGGCACCATCCTCGATTCGCATCACCAATTCCGGCGGAGTGTCGGCGCAAGCCACCAGCAGCACCGGCAGAGCCAGCGCAGGAAGCGGCTTCATTCCGCCGCCTGCGCCACGCCCGCGTTGGCCGCCTCGATCTCGGCGGCCTTCGCCTCGACCAGCTTGACGATATGGTCGACCATGTCGCCGTCCTGGATATGATGGTCGGTGACGCCCGACAGATAGACCATATGCTTGCCGTTGCCGCCGCCGGTGATGCCGATGTCGGTCTCGCGCGCCTCGCCGGGGCCGTTGACGACGCAACCCAGCACCGAAAGCGAGATCGGCGTGGCGATGTGCTTCAGCCGGTCTTCGAGCGTCTGGACGGTGCGGATCACGTCGAAGCCCTGCCGTGCACAGCTCGGACAGGAAACCACGCGGACGCCGCGGGTGCGGATGCCCAAGGTCTTGAGGATCTCGTAGCCGACGCGGATCTCGTCCTCCGGCTCGGCGGAGAGCGAGACGCGGATGGTGTCGCCGATGCCGAACCACAGCAGCGAACCGATGCCGATCGCCGACTTGACGGTACCGCCGACGAAGCCGCCGGCCTCGGTGATGCCCAGGTGCAGCGGGCAATCTACCGCCTCGGCGAGTTGCTGATAGGCGGCGACCGCGAGGAAATGGTCGCTGGCCTTCACCGCGACCTTGAACTCGTGGAAATCATGGTCCTGCAGCAGCTTGATATGGTCCAGCGCGCTTTCGACCAGCGCTTCCGGGCAGGGCTCGCCATATTTTTCGAGCAGGTCGCGCTCGAGGCTGCCGCCGTTCACGCCGATGCGTATCGAGCAGCCATTGGCCTTGGCCGCCCGCACGACTTCGGCGACGCGATCTGCCGAGCCGATATTGCCGGGGTTGATGCGCAGGCAGGCGGCGCCGGCATCGGCGGCTTCGAGCGCGCGCTTGTAGTGGAAATGGATGTCCGCGACGATCGGCACGCGCGCGGCGCGGGTGATCTGGCGGAACGCCGCGGTCGATTCGACATCCGGACAGGAGACGCGGATGATGTCCGCACCCACCTCCTCGCAGCGCCGGATCTGGTCGATCGTCGCCTTCGCATCCGAGGTCGGCGTGTTGGTCATCGTCTGCACGGTGACGGGCGCGTCGCCGCCGACCGGCACGGTGCCGACCATGATCTGGCGGGACTTGCGGCGCATGATGTCGCGCCACGGACGGATCGAGGACATGAACTTACTCTCGGGCTAAGCGATGCCCGCGCCTATAGCGCGGTTCCGCCGCAGCCGATAGGGCAGCGCTGGAGGTGCACTCCCCCAAAAAAGCAGTCGGAGCCGGTCGCATGCCCCTGGACGAACCCACCACGCCCCGCTGGACGCTCGTCATCCATGGTGGCGCCGGATCGATGCGCCGCGACCGGTTGACGGCTGCGGAGGATCAGGGCGCCCGCGCCGGTCTCGCTGCCGCGCTCGATGCCGGCGAGGCGATCCTTGCCGCCGACGGCAGCGCGCTCGATGCGGTCGAGGCGGCGGTGCGCGTGCTGGAGGACGATCCCCATTTCAACGCCGGCCGCGGTTCGGTGTTCACCTTCGAGGGCACCATCGAGATGGACGCCGCGATCATGGACGGCGCGACGCGCGACGCCGGCGCGGTCACCAGCGTCACCACCGCGCGCAACCCGGTGAGCCTGGCGCGCGCGGTGATGGAGAAGAGCCCGCATGTGATCCTCAGCCGCGGGGGCGCCGACCGCTTCTCGCTGGAGCAGGGGCTGGAACAGGCCACGCCCGACTGGTTCGCCACCCCCGAGCGTCGCCGCCAGCTCGATGAACTGAAGGCGCGCGAGTCGGGCTGGTACGATGTCGACATGAAATACGGCACGGTCGGCGCGGTCGCGGTCGACAGGGCGGGGCATGTCGCCACGGCGACCTCGACCGGCGGGCTGACCGGCAAACGCTGGGGCCGGATCGGCGATACGCCGGTGATCGGCGCGGGCACCTATGCCGACGATCGGGCCTGTGCAATATCCTGCACAGGTGCCGGCGAGTTTTTCATCCGCGCCGCGGTGGCGCACGAGATCTGCGCGCGGGTGCGGATCGGCAACGAGGATCCGCAGGCGGCATCCGCGGCGGTGATGGCCGAGGTCAAGGCGCTTGGCGGCGTCGGCGGGCTCATCCATGTCGCGCCCGACGGCAGCGGCGGCTGGAGTTTCACCACACCCGCACTGTATCGCGGCCGGTCGTCGAGCGACGGCGCGCGGATCGTCGCGATCTATGGAGATGAGGCATGAAGCTGCTGCGCCTTGCATTCGCCCTGCTTGCTTCCGTGCTGGCGGCTGCGCCGGCATCGGCCTGGTGGGAGTGGGGTCATGAGACCATCGCCGGCATCGCCATGCACGAAGTGCGGCCCGGGACCCGGGCGGCGATCCGCCAGCTGCTGCGCCACGCGCCCGAACTGGCGACGCCCACCTGCAAGCTGCGCACGATCGAGGATGCCAGCGTCTGGCCGGATTGCATCAAGCAGTTGGGCGAGCGGTTCAGCTATGCCTATTCCTGGCACTATCAGAACATCGACATCTGCAAGCCGTTCGACATCAAGACGCCCTGCCGCGACGGCAATTGCGTCTCCGCGCAGATCGACCGCAACCGGAAGCTGTTGGCGGACAAGAGCCTGCCGGCGCGCGAGCGGCTGATGGCGCTGGCCTTCCTCGTCCATTTCGTCGGCGATCTTCACCAGCCGATGCACGCGGGCGACCATGGCGATCTCGGCGGCAACCGGGTGAAGGCCGATTATGGCATCGCGCAGGGCCGCATCAACCTGCACAGCATCTGGGACGGCTATCTGGCGGAGCGCGCGATCAGCACGCCGCCAGCGGGCGTGGCCGGCCTGATATCGGAAATCGCGCCGGCCGGCCGCGCCGCCGAGGCGGCGGGAAGCACCGAGGACTGGTCGCGCGAAAATTGGCAGATCGCGCACGATGTCGCCTATGGCGGGCTCTATGGCGGCGATCCCTGCCTGCCCGCGCCCGAGGCCAAGCCGGTGCTGAGCAATGCCGCGATCGAGGCGGCGATTCCGGTCGTGCGCAAGCAGGTGGAGCGCGGCGGCGTGCGGCTGGCGCGGCTGCTGGACGAGGCGCTGGGGTGACGCGAAACACCCCCCTTTTCTCCCCTTTGTCTCCCCCTTTTCTCCCCGCTTTCGCCCTCAATCCTCCCCGCCCCAGCGCCACCGCCAGCCGCCTCGCGTCTTCGCGGCATAGATCGGCAGCGCGACGAGGATGATCGTCGCCAGCCATGCCCAGCGCGCGACGCCGTGGAGGAAGAGGAGGCCGAGGCCGATCAGCAGAAAATGCGCCGAAAGGAAGACCCAGCCCGCCGTCGCGATCGGCAGGCCGGCGCCATAGCCGAAGCGCTTGGGCGCGAACCAGGGTTTGCCGAACTCGTCCATCCGAAACCTCCGTTCAATCGTCTTTCGAAACCGGCGGACGTCCGCGCGGGCGATGCTCGGGCGGGGCGAGCTTCACGCCGCGGCGCGCCAGCGCCTCGCGCAGGAGGATTTCCACCTCGGCATTGACGCTGCGCAGGTCGGCCGCCGCCGCGCGCTCGATCGCGGCATGGAGCGCCGGATCGAGCCGCAGCGCGAACGCCTTCTTGGGGGGCACCGTCACGCCGGCGCCTTACTGATAGAGCGATCCGGCGTTGACCACCGGCTGGGTATCGCGCTCCGAACACAGCACCACCATCAGGTTGGAGACCATCGCCGCGCGCCGCTCGTCGTCCAGTTCGACGACATTCTTCTGCGAGAGCTGCTCCAGCGCGAGTTCGACCATGCCGACCGCGCCCTCGACCAGCTTCTGCCGCGCCGCGATCACCGCATCCGCCTGCTGGCGCCGCAGCATCGCGCCGGCAATCTCCTGCGCATAGGCGAGGTGGGTCAGCCCGCATTCGTCGATGGTGATGCCGGCCACCTTCAGCCGGTCGATCAGCTCGGCGCGCAGCTCGCTGTTCACCACCTCATGATTGCCGCGCAAGGTGACCTCGGCCTGGGCGATATCGTCATAGGCGTAGCGCGAGCCGATCGTGCGCACCGCCGCCTCGATCTGCACCTCGACGAACTCGCGATAATCGTCGACGTCGAACAGGGCCTGGGCGCTGTCGGTCCCCCGCCACACCACCTGCGCCGCGATCTCGATCGGGTTGCCGCGCAGGTCGTTGACCTTGAGCTTGTCCGACACGAGGTTGTTGGCGCGCGCGGAGATCTTGCGCTTGCCCATCCACGGCCAGGTCCAGCGCAGCCCGGTGGCCCGCTCGGTACCGCGGTAATCGCCGAACAGGGTGACCGCCACCGCCTGGTTGGGCTGGAGCATGAAGAAGCCCGGCGCGATCAGCGCCAGCAGCGCCACCGAGACGACCATCACCGCGACGCCGACCAGCGCGTCCAGCGTCGCCGCCACGAAGCCGAACAGCGCCGCCACCAGCACGACGAGCAGGAGCAGGAGCATCAGATAGCCGTTGCGGGTCTGCGCGGGCCGTTCGCGGCTGGCGTTGAAGCCCGGGCCGCGCAGCGAATCGATCATCGTCATCCTCCATAATTATGATATCATCATTATATTGTTTTCATACGGAGGCAAGGGAAAGCGGGGCCGCACCCGCGCCCGATGCGCCCGCTCAGCCTTTCCCCTGCATCCATTTGGGTTTAGGCGTGGCGCTGGCCATGGATCTCTATCTTCCGATCGCCAATCTGTCGGTGAACGCGCTCGTCATCATCTCGTTGGGCGGGCTGGTCGGGCTGTTGTCCGGCATGTTCGGGGTCGGCGGCGGCTTCCTGACGACGCCGCTGCTGATCTTCTACGGCATCCCGCCCACCGTTGCCGCCGCCTCCGCCGCGACGCAGGTGACCGGCGCCAGCGTGTCGGGCGCGCTCGCGCATTACCGCCGCGGCGGCGTGGACGTGCATATGGGGCTGGTGCTCGTCGCCGGCGGCGTCGTCGGGTCGCTCGCGGGCGCCTTCATCTTTCGCGAACTGCAGAGCACCGGGCAGATCGATACGGTGATCGGCATCCTCTACGTGGTGCTGCTGGGCAGCGTCGGCTGGCTGATGGCGAAGGAAAGCTGGCTGAGCATCCGCGCCGCGCGCCGCGGCGAGGCGCTCCCCGCGCGCACCCGGCGCCACCACCCGCTGGTCGCGGCGCTGCCGCTGCGCTGGCGCTTCTATCGCTCGGGCCTCTACATCTCGCCGCTGGCACCGCTGCTGCTGGGCTTCGTCACCGGCGTGCTGACGATCCTGCTCGGCGTCGGCGGCGGCTTCGTGATGGTGCCGGCGATGATCTACCTGCTCGGCATGGCGACGCAGGTCGTGGTCGGCACTTCGCTGTTCCAGATCCTGTTCGTGACCGCGGCGGCGACGATGGTGCACGCCTCCACCACCAAGTCGGTCGATATCCTGCTCGCCGCGCTGCTGCTGATCGGCAGCGTCATCGGCGCGCAGATCGGCGCGCGCCTCGCGCAGAAGCTCAAGCCCGAATATCTGCGCTTCCTGCTCGCGTTCATCGTGCTGGCGGTGGCACTGCGCATGGCGCTGGGGCTCGGCTGGCGGCCCGACGAGATCTACACGGTCCAGCCATGGTGAGGCTGGGCGCGCTGGGCCTGGTCGCGATGGCGGCCCCGCTGCTGATGGCGCAGGACAAGCCGCGGCTGGTGCCGGACGTGTCGCAGCGCGACGTGGAGATCCGCTACAGCTTCACCGGCGCCGAACTGCTGCTGTTCGGCGCGATCATCTATCCGGGCGGCCGCGCGCCCGAGAAGCGCGCGGACATCGTCGTGGTGCTCAAGGGCCCCACCGAATCGGTGATCGTGCGCGAGAAGCAGAAGATCGCCGGCATCTGGATGAATGCGGACAGCGCCCGCTTCCGTTCCGCGCCCAGCTATTATGCGGTCGCCGCATCGCGGCCGATCAAGGCGCTGGTCGACGAGCGCACCGCCGCGATCTACGAACTGGGGCTCGACAATCTCCAGCTCTCCCCCGCCAGCGCGCGGCCGACCGACGAGCAGCGGCGCTTCACCGCCGGGCTGGTCGATCTCAACAAGCGCGTCGGCCTTTACGGCGAGGTGGTCGGCGAGGTCGAGATCACCGACGACGTGCTGTATCGCGCGCGGCTGCGCATCCCGGCGCGCGTGCCGGTGGGCACCTTCACCGCCGAGACCTTCCTGATCCAGGACGGCAAGGTGCTGGCGGCAGCGGTACGGCCGATCGAGATCCGGAAATCGGGGTTCGAGCGCTTCATCGCCGATGCGGCCGAGCGGTGGTCGTTCGTCTACGGGCTGGTCGCGGTGGCGCTGTCGCTGGCGCTGGGCTGGGCCGCGGGGGCGCTGTTCCGGCGGATGTAAGGCGTGCATTGCCGCCGGGGAGCGACGCTCCAAGCCGTCCCGGCTGCGCTCGACAGCCCCCTCGACTTCGCTCGGGGCGAACGGCGGAGGGGGTAGCGGCAGAGCTCTATTTTCAGATCGATCGCACCCGCGTGGCGGATACCGCGGCGCTTATTGCCCCGCGCGCGGATCGCCGGCGCCGCCCATGTCCGGCGCGCCCCCGGCACCGCCCATGCCGCCGCCGCCGCCCATCATCATCTGACGGCGCAGTTCGGCGATGCTGGCGAACTGGAGCATGTCGACCTCGAAGACGAGGACCGAATTCGGGGGAATCTGCGGCGACGGCGACTGCTCACCATAGCCGAGCTTCGGCGGCAGCCAGAGCTGGAACTTGGAGCCGCGCGGCATCAGCTTCAGCGCTTCGGAGAAGCCCGGCACCATCTGCGCGACGGGCAGCTGGATGCTCGGCGCCTTATCGAATTCGGTGCCGTCACGCAGCGAGCCCTTGTAGGCGATGGTGACGACATCCTCGTCGGTCGGCGTCGGGCCGCTGCCCGGCTTGAGAATCTTGTACTGCAGGCCCGATTCCGTGGTGACCACGCCATCCTGGCCGGCGTTCCACGCCATGAACTGCTCCGGCGTGGCGTTCGCGCCCAGCTTATACTCGCCCACATAGGCAAGGCCGCCCGCGACGAGCACCAGCGCCGCTACCCCAACCCACAGCTTCGTCAGCGAACCCTTGGCGATCGGACGAAGCGGAACGGCGGTAACGGACGACATGAAGCAACCTCGCGGGCAGTGGACCGCGCCGGTCTAGTGAATCACCGGCGAAAAGCAATCGGGCCGCCGAAGCGGCCCGACAGGCATCTTACTTGACGCCGTCGCGCTCGGCGCGCTTGCGTTCCAGCTTGCGCGCGCGGCGGATCGCCGCGGCACGCTCACGGGCGCGCTTTTCCGAGGGCTTCTCGTAGTGGCGACGGAGCTTCATCTCGCGATAGACGCCCTCACGCTGCAGCTTCTTCTTCAGGGCGCGCAACGCCTGGTCGACATTATTGTCGCGAACAATGATTTGCATAAACCGTCAGTCTCCAGTCTCTCGTGGCGCCGCAACATCCACCCGAAGGGCCGGACGACACGATCGCGATGCGTGCAAATTGGGTGCCGCGGAGCAGGGCATCCGCGACGGAAGCGGCGCACGTAGCAGCGGATCAGCGATTCTTCAAGGCCGAAGGCGTTGAAATGCTGCGGCCGGTCAGGCCGCGCGCGCGCCCAACGCCTTCTGGCGCCGGCGCTGCACCGACGAACCGATGCCCATCGCCTCGCGATACTTGGCGACCGTGCGCCGCGCGATATCGAATCCCTTGGCGCGGAGCAGATCGACCAGCGTATCGTCGGACAAAATCTTGTTCGGATCTTCCGCGGCGATCAGCGCCTTGATCTGGCTCTTCACCGCCTCCGCCGATACCGCATCGCCACCATCCGCGGCCTGGATCGCGCTGGTGAAGAAATATTTGAGCTCGAACAGCCCGCGCGCGCAGCTCAGATATTTGTTGCTGGTCACGCGGCTGACGGTCGATTCGTGCATGCCGATCGCGTCCGCGATCGTCTTCAGCGTCAGCGGCTTCAGATGCGCGACGCCCTTCAGGAAGAAGGCTTCCTGATGCGTCACCAGCTCGGTCGCCACCTTGATGATCGTGCGCTGGCGCTGGTCGAGCGCCTTCACCAGCCAGTTCGCGCTCGCCAGCTTTTCCGCCAGCCATGCGCGCGAGTCGCGATCCTGCCCGCCGGCGGAAAGCTCGACATAATAGCTGCGGTTGACGAGCACGCGCGGCAGGGTCGCGGCGTTGATCTCCACCGCCCAGCCGCCGGGGCGGCGCGCGACGAACAGGTCGGGGACGACCGCCTGCACGCGCTCCCCGCCGAAGCGCAGCCCCGGCTTGGGATCATAGCCGCGCAGCTCGCGGATCATGTCCGCCATGTCTTCCTCGTCGACGCCGGTGATCCGGCGAAGCTGGGCGATCTTGCCCTGCGCGAGCAGGTCGAGATTGTCGATCAGCCGCGCCATCGCCGGATCGTAGCGATCGGCCTCGCGCGCCTGCAGCGCGATGCATTCGGCGAGGCTGCGCGCGCCGACGCCGGTGGGATCGAAGCCCTGGACGACGCCCAGCACCGCTTCCACCCGCATGGCCGCCACGCCGAGCCGGTCGGCGATCTCCGCGACGGTCGTGGCGAGATAGCCGGCCTCGTCGATCTGATCGATCAGATGCTCACCGATCAGCAGATCGATGCCCGAAAGCACCGCCCCGGCCTGTCCCAGCAGATGATCGTGCAGCGACGGCGCATCCGCCGCCATCGCATCGAAATCCGGGCCATCCTCGCCCGGTCCGCCGACACTGCCGCCGCCATCGAGGCCGAGCGCACCATCCATGCCCGGGCCGCCGGCCATGCTGTCGATGGCGCTGTCATGATGGAAGGTCTCGGCGGCATAATCGACGTCGAGCGGCGCATCGTTGCCGGCATCGCCACCCGCGATCAGCCGATCCGCGGTGAGCGGCTCGGGCGGATCGAAGCCGTCCGGATCGCCCCAGTCTCCATCGTCGTCGGCGCCGTCGGCGCTGTCGCGATCGCCGGTCCGCTCCTCATCGCTGCCGCCACCGGATTCCAGCAGCGGGTTCTTTTCGATCTCCTCGGCGATGAAGCTTTCGATCTCGAGATTCGACAGCGTCAGCAGGCGGATCGCCTGCTGCAACTGCGGCGTCATCACCAGCGACTGGCTCTGCCTGAGATCGAGCCGGGGTCCGAGCGCCATGGATCAGCCCCTAGAGTTCGAAGCCCTCACCAAGGTACAGACGGCGCACGTTGGGATCGGCGACAAGGTCACGCGGGCTGCCCGCGAACAGCACCCGGCCATCATAGATGATGCAGGCGCGATCGACGATATCGAGCGTCTCGCGGACATTGTGATCGGTGATCAGCACGCCGATGTCGCGCTTCTTCAAGTCCTTGATGAGATCGCGGATGTCGGCGATCGACAGCGGATCGATGCCGGCGAACGGCTCGTCGAGCAGCATGATCGACGGATCGGCGGCCAGCGCGCGCGCGATCTCGCAGCGCCGCCGTTCGCCGCCCGACAGCGCCATCGCCGGCGAATCGCGCAGGCGGGTGAGACCGAACTCGTCGAGCAGCGTTTCCAGCCGCACGGCGCGCGCCGTCTTGTCCGGCTCGGCCAGTTCGAGCACGGCGGAGATGTTCTGCGCGACGCTCATGCCCCGGAAGATCGAGGTTTCCTGCGGAAGATAGCCGAGGCCCAGGATCGCGCGGCGATACATCGGCAGGCCGGTGATATCGTCGCCATCCAGCATGATGCGGCCGGCATCGGGGCGCACCAGCCCCATGATCGAATAGAAGCAGGTCGTCTTGCCCGCGCCGTTGGGCCCGAGCAGGCCGACGACCTCGCCGCGGCCGACCGACAGCGACACATCGGCAAGCACCGTGCGTTTTTCATAGGATTTGGCGATCGAGACAACCGACAGACCGCGCGCGACCATGTCGGGCACCGGCGGTGCGATCGGCGGCTCGATCGTGGCGACATCGTTCATGGCGGTCCTTTCGACGCTTCGTCGCCATGTATCGTGCCAGGCCGATCAAGCAAACCGGCTTTTGGCAGGATTTATGCATGCAGCGACCGCATGAGGCGGGTGCGCCGATTCAACTCACGGCTGCCACCGGCTCCAGAACGCCAGCGCGGTTGCCGCATCGAGCGGCGGCGCATAATGAAAGCCTTGGCCATAGGTGCAACCGAGCGCCGCAAGCGTCTGCGACAATTCGATCGTCTCGACGCCTTCCGCCGTGGTCTCCATCCCGAGCGCATGGGCGAGGCTGAGCACGGCACGCACGATCGCCACCTTGTCGCGATCGGCGAGCATCGTCGTCACGAAGCTGCGATCGATCTTGAGGATATCGACCGGCAGGCTCTGGAGCATCGCGAGGTTCGAATAGCCCGTCCCGAAATCGTCCATCGCCAGCCGCGCATCGAGATCCTTCAGCGCGCCCATCACCCGCGCCGCCCGATCGGGGTCGTTGATGATCGCGCTTTCGGTAAGTTCGAGCGTGAAGCGATGCCCACCAAGACCATGCCGGTGAAGGACATCTTCGAGCTGACGCGGCACATCGTCGCGGATGAGCTGGATCGCCGAGAGGTTGACGCTGAGCGACAACGGCAGGACCTGGCCGGTCTCCGCCTCCCACCGGGCGAGCATGCGGCCGGCGGCATCGAGCGCCCAGCGCCCGAGCGGAATGATCAGCCCCGATTCCTCCGCGACGGGAATGAAATCGCCCGGCGCAATCTCTTCGCCGGCTTCGGTTCGCCAGCGTGCCAGCGCCTCGAACCCGACCAGCCGGTCCTCGCCGAGGCTGACGATCGGCTGGAAGGCGAGGGAGAGCTTGTCGTTCTCGATCGCGCGGCGCAGTTCGGTCTCGATGCTGAAGCGCCGCCGCGCCTCGGTGAAGGCCCGGTTGCGGTAGATCTCGATCCGGCCCGATTCCTTGGCGCGGCGCAACGCGAACTGGGCGTGGCGGACGATATCCTCGTCCTCGCCATCCGACTCGGTCGAGATTGCGACGCCGATCGCGCAATCGACGCGGATCTCGAAGTCGGACAGGCCGACCGGCTCGGCAAGGATCTCCTCGATGCGCCGCGCGACATGGAGGGCATCGCCCGGTCCGTCGATCAGATGCAGCAGGATCGCGAACTCGTCCCCGCCGATCCGCCCGAGCTGGTCGTAGACGCGCAGCGCCCCGCGCAGCCGCCTGCCCACGGTCACGATCAGCGCGTCGCCGACATCGGCGCCCATGCAGACATTGATGCGGCTGAACCGGCTGAGGTCGACCACCAGCACCGCCAGTTCGCCCGCGCGATCCTCCCGCTGGAGCAGCGAGACCGCCTCGGCGAAACCGGCGCGATTGAGCAGCCCGGTCAGCGGATCGCGCATCATGTCGCCACGGCGATGGATCGCGGTCTCCGCCTCGACGGTGCGATCGACCAGCGAAACCAATGCGCACGGAACACCGGCCGCACGGCCATCGGCCAGCCGCGCGAACCGCACGCGATAATGACGGCGATCGACCCCCTGATCGTCCAGCCAACCGAACTGGCTGATCGGATCGGACGAGGCAAGGAAGGCCAGCGCGCGATCGCCGAGCCGCGCCGGATCGAAAAGCGAGCCGCGCCCGCGCCCCGTGACGTTCCGGAACAGCGCATTGGACGTCGCCTCGGCGATGCGGCCATCGGTGAGCTCGACCACCGCCGCCGGGATCGGCAGCGCCTCCAGCCAGGCCTCGATGCCTTCCGGCGCCGACGGCATGCGTGCCGCAGCCGCCAAATCGGCTGGGACGATAACATCCTTCGCCGGCAAAGGCGCTTTCTCGCTGGGGACACGCATCAAGGCCCAGCTTGCTCTAAAAGATGTAAATTGTTCGTTTCTTATTTCGGGAATTATCAGTCAAAACGGTTCGAACGGGGGAAGCCGGTGGGCGGCATCCGCCCCGCGGCGCCCCGCGCGACACGCCATGCGGTAAGATCGCTTTCGGTGCGCGTCCGGCCGGTTTCGCCCCCCATCGGCCAGCTCAACCCGTCGGCGAAGCGGAAGGCGATGGCATCGCTGAGCCCGCCGTCGCGATAGCGCTGCAGCGCGACGCCCTGCCCGCGGGTCATTTCGGGCAGTTCGCTCAGCGGAAACACGACAAGCTTTCGGTTGTCGCCGATTGCCGCGACGTAGATTTCCTTGTCTTCGATGCCGGTCGGGATGGACCGGACGATCTTGAGCTTCGCCTTGTCCTTCAGATTGACGACCTGCCGGCCCTTGCGGGTTTCGGCGATCACCTCGCTCGTCTGCGCGATGAAGCCGCGACCGTCCGACGCCGCGAGCAACAAGCGCGTGTCCGGGCGGGCGGGCAGCAAGGTCAGTATCTCCGCCCCCTGATCGAGATCGACCATCAGCCCGACCGGGTCGCCGAAGCCGCGGCCGCCGGGCAGCTTGTCCCCGCCCAACGTAAAGAAGCGGCCATTGTCGAGCACGAGCAGCAGCTTGTCGGTGGTATAGGAATGGAAGGCGAAGGCCGGACCGTCGCCTTCCTTGAACTTCAGCGTGTCCGCGGCGGCGAGATCGCGATGGCCGCTCATCGCGCGGATCCAGCCGCGCTGCGAGAGGATGACGGTGATCGGCTCGCGCTCGATCATCGCTTCCAGCGGGATCTCCCGCGCCGGGCCCGCTTCCTCGATCGACGTGCGGCGGCGGCCGAGTTCGGTCTCCGGCCCATATTTCACGAGCAGCCCGGCAAGGTCGCGCTTCAGCCGGGTCCGCTGGCGCGCGGGGCTGTCGATCAGCGCCACCAGCGACTTGCGCTCGTCGGCCAGTCGCGCACGCTCGCGCTTCAGTTCCATTTCCTCCAGCCGGCGCAGCGAGCGCAGCCGCATGTTGAGGATCGCCTCCGCCTGCCGGTCGCTGAGTTCGAATTCCGCCATCATCACCGGCTTGGGCTCATCCTCGGTACGGATGATCTCGATCACCCGGTCGAGGTTGAGATAGGCGATGATATAGCCGTCGAGCAGTTCGATGCGGTCGTCGATCTTGCCCAGCCGGTGCTGCGAGCGACGGATCAGCACCTCGATCTGGTGCGCGTTCCAGGCAAGCAGCACCTGGCGCAGGCTCATCACCCGCGGCGTGCGCGTGGCATCGAGCACGTTGAGGTTCAGCGACACGCGCGTTTCCAGCTCGGTCAGGCGGAACAGGCTGTCCATCAGCACGTCCGGATCGACGGTGCGGCTGCGCGGTTCGAGCACCAGCCGGATCTGCTCGTCCGATTCGTCGCGCACGTCCGCGAGGATCGGCAGCTTTTTGTCGTTCACCAGCGCGGCGATCTGCTCGATCAGCTTGGATTTCTGGACGCCATAGGGAATCTCCGAAACCACGATCGTCCAGGTGCCGCGGCCCTCATCCTGCTTTTCCCAGCGCGAGCGGACGCGGAAACCGCCGCGGCCGGTGGCATAGGCCTCCGCGATCGCCGCCTTGCTGTCCGCGACCACGCCACCGGTGGGGAAATCCGGGCCGGTGACATGCTCCAGCAGGTCCGCGTCGCTCGCCTCGGGCTGGTCGATCAGCAATGTCGCGGCGCCGATGATCTCGGCGACATTGTGCGGCGGAATGCTCGTCGCCATGCCGACGGCGATGCCGCTGGCGCCGTTGGCGAGCAGGTTGGGGAAGATGCCGGGGAAGATTTCCGGCTCTTCCTCCTCGCCGTTATAGGTCGGGCGGAAATCGACCGTGCCCTCGTCGAGCCCGGCCATCAGGTCGGTCGCCGCCGCGGTCAGCCGCGCCTCGGTATAGCGCATCGCCGCGGCATTATCGCCGTCGACATTGCCGAAATTGCCCTGGCCGTCGACCAGCGGGTAGCGCAGCGAGAAGGTCTGGGCCAGGCGGACCATCGCGTCGTAGACCGACTGGTCGCCATGCGGGTGATATTTGCCGATGACGTCGCCGACGACGCGCGCGCATTTCTTGTAGCCGCTCGCAGGATCGAGCCGCAGCAGCCGCATCGCCCACAGCAGCCGGCGATGCACCGGCTTCAGCCCGTCGCGCAGGTCCGGCAGCGACCGCGCGGTGATCGTCGACATCGCGTAGACGAGATAACGCTCGGAGAGGGCGGAATCGAACGGCGCGTCGATGATGGCGGTGAAGGGGTCGTTGGGATCGGCGGTCATCGTTCCCGCGAATAGCAGCGCCATCCGGCGCTGGCGAGGGCAAGGCTCACCCGACCCGCTCGACGCGGATTTCGCCGCACGGCGGATCGACCTTGCCGCCGATCCGCCGGCCATCCACCGACACCGTCAGCCCGACCATCACATAGCCCGGCGGCCGCTGTTCCCAGCGCAGCGGGCGCAGGTAGAAGCGGCCATTGCCCTGCGGCTCGACCGTCAGCGTGTAGGATCCGCGGGGCACCCCGAGATTGCCGCCGAAGCGCGTCCGTGCGCGCTGGCTGCCGCCCGAGGGCGGGGTGAAGTCCAGCGTCACGTCGGTCCAGCCCTGCGCGCACAGATAGGTGCCGGCATAGGATCCGGCCGGGATGAGGCCGGACGCAGCGGGGCTGGGCGATGCGCTCGAGGATGGGGATGGCGTCGGGATCGGGATCGAACCCGGCGCGATGGTCGGCGTGGCTTGCGGTGTCTCGACGATGTTGACCGCGTTGCCGGCGGGCGTGGCATCGGTGCGCGGCTGCGTCGCCGCCACGTCCGCGCCGGCCGGCGTATCGCGTTTGTCGTCGGCTGAGAGCAGCAGCCAGGCGAGCACGCCGCCCGCCAGCAGCAGCAGCACGCCGGTCGCGATCGCCGCGCCGATCAGCATCGATCCCCGGTTGGACGCCATACGCGCTTCGCCCTCATCTGGTTCAGCGGGGTTCTAGCCGAGTTCGACGATGGGCCAAGCCCCGATGTCGCGCGCTAGGCGCGGTCCGGTTCGACCAGCACATGGTCGGGATCGTCGGCGAATTCCCGGCGCACCTCGGCGATCAGCCAGTCGCGGAAGGCGCGAACCTTGGCGGTGTGGCGCAGCGCCTCGGGATAGACGAGCCAATAATGCCGCCGGCCATAGGCAAGCCCCGGCACCGGACGCACCAGCAGCCCATCGCGCAGCTCCGCGCGCCAGAGCGCCGGGTTGAGGATGGCGATCCCCTGCCCGGCGATCGCGGCGCGCCCTTCCATCATCTGCGAATCGAGCCGCAGCCCGCTGCTGCGCTCCGCCGCAGGGGACACCCCCACCGCCTCCGCCCAGGCGGTCCACCAGACATCGTCGGGCGAGAGGCGGGGCACGCTGAACACGTCCACCGGCTCGCGGATCGGCGGATGCTGCGCGAGGAAGGCCGGGCTGGCGAGCGGCACGATCGGCACGCGCATCAGGAAATGGCTGACCAGCCCCGGCCAGGGCGCGGGGCTGTTGCGGATCGCGACATCGACGTCGGACGCGGTGAAGTCGACGACATTGTCGTCGGTGTGCAGCCTGACCGCCAGCCCCGGCCGCGCGACCTGGAAGCCGCCGAGCCGAACCGCCAGCCAGTTCGAGGCGAAGGTGTTGGAGCAGCTGATCGTCAGCACCGCCTCATTCTCGGTGCGGGCGCGAGCGAAGGCATCGTGCAGCGTGTCGAACGCGGTGGACACCAGCGGCGCGATGCGCTGCCCCGCCTCGGTCAGCACCACCTGCCGGCGGACGCGGTGGAACAGGCCCAGCCCCAACCGTTCCTCCAGCAGCTTCACCTGATAGCTGACCGCCGCCTGGGTCATCCCCAGTTCCTCGGCGGCGCGGGTGAAATTGCCGAGACGCGCGGCCGCCTCGAACACGCGGACGGCAGCGAGAGGCGGGATCTGGCGCATGGCGCTATTGATAAGCCATGCTTGTGGATCAGGTCGAGCCTTTTGTTGGCGCGCGATCTCCGCAGCCGGTAGTTCGATGCCCACGGGACGATCGTTTCAACCCCAATCATTTTAGGAACAAGGGCATGCGCGACGAACTGGACGGCCGGCTCTGGGCCGATCACCATGAGAGCTTTACCAACAGCGTCACTGATGGATTGCGCGCCTTCGGCCGCATCTATGCGCAGGCGATGCGCAAGCTGACCGAGATCGAATTCGCGGCGCCGTGGCGGGTGGACGCGGCACGGCGCGGGAAGGAGCGTTGCTGATCGCGGCCTAGACGGGCGGGTTGAAGATCGACCAGCCGGTCGCCTCCGACAACCGTTCGAGCGCGAGGCTGCCGAGCTGCGAATTGCCGCGCTCGTTGAGCCCGGGGGACCAGACCGCGATCGAGGCCTCCCCCGGCACCACCGCCAGAATGCCCCCGCCGACCCCCGACTTGCCGGGAATGCCGACGCGATAGGCGAATTCGCCCGATCCGTCATAATGGCCGCAGGTCAGCATCACCGCGTTGATGCGGCGCGCGCGCCGCGCCGTCACCACCTGCTGGCCGGTGGCGGGGTGGCGGCCGTCGAGCATCAGGTAGCGGCCGGCGGCGGCGAGCTGGCGGCAGCTCATCGCGATGCCGCACTGGTTGAAATAGAGCTGCAGCGTGTCCTCCACCGGATTGCGGAGGTTGCCGAACGCCTTGATGTAATTGGCCAGGGCATAGTTGCGAAAGCCGGTCTGCGCTTCGGATTCGGCGACCTCCCTGTCGATCACGATGCTGTCGTCATCGGCCAGGAAGCGCAGGAAGCGCAGCAGGTCGCCCGCCGCCGAGCGCACGTCGCTGCCCTGCAGGACGATGTCGGACACCACGATCGCGCCGGCGTTGATGAACGGGTTGCGCGGAATGCCATGTTCGCTTTCGAGCTGGACGATCGAGTTGAACGCCGAGCCGGAGGGCTCGCGCCCCACCCGCCGCCACAGCGCATCGCCGACGCGGCCGAGCGCGATCGTCAGCATGAACACCTTGGAGACCGACTGGATCGAAAAGGGGATGTCGGCATCGCCGCCGACATGCACGGTGCCGTCGGCGAGGATCACGGCGATGCCGAAGCGGCCGATATCGACGCGCGCGAGCGCGGGAATATAGTCCGCCACCTTGCCGCGGTGCGGCGCCGCCGCCATTTCCGCCGCAATATCGGCGACGATGTTCGCGATGTCCGCCATAGGCCCCTCCCGCCCCGCGCATAGCCGCTCGCCAGCCCCCGCGCCATCGCCTAGCATCGCGCCATGCGCACCGCCCACCTGCTGATGATGATCGCCGCCATGACCGCCCCCTTCTCCACCGCCAGCTCAGCCCCCGCCATACCCGCGGCGCTGATGGGCTGGCCGGACCTGCTCGACCGGCCGAAGCCGATGCCGAGCCGGACGATCGCCTATGGCGGCGACGCGCTGCAGATCGTCGACCTGTGGCTGCCCGCCGGCAAGGCGCCACACCCGGTGGTGCTGATGATCCATGGCGGCTGCTGGCAGACCGACGTCGCAGACCGCAGCATCATGAACTGGATCGCGGACGACCTCGCCAAGCGCGGCATCGCCGTGTGGAACGTCGAATATCGCGGGATCGACCGGCCCGGCGGCGGCTATCCGGGCACGTTCGAGGATGTCGCGGCGGCGGCCGACCTGCTGGCGCGCGACGGACCGGGGCTCGGCCTCGCCACCGATCGCGCGGTCGTCATCGGCCATTCGGCGGGCGGCCATCTGGCGCTGTGGCTGGCGGCGCGGCCGGCGCTGCCCGCAACCAGCCCGTTCCATGCCGAGGCCCCCTTCCGCGCCCGCACCGCGATCAGCCAGGGCGGCATTCCCGACCTGAAGATGATCGCCGGGCTGCCCGATCATGGCTGCGGCACCGAGGGCGCGGTGGCGATGGCGGGGACTGCGTCACCGGCGCGGACGGACATCTATGCCGATACCTCGCCGCCGGCGATGCCGGCCTCCGGCATCGCCGAAGTGCAGATCAATGGTGATCGCGACACGATCGCGCCGCCGGCGTTCGCGGCGGACTATGCCGCACGGCGCAAGGCGAAGGGCCAGCACGTGCGGTCGGTGACGGTGGCGGGGACCGGGCATGTCGAACTGATCGCGCCGGACAGCAGGGCGTGGGCCGAGCAGGTGAAGATCATCACCGCGGCATTGGCGCGGTAGCGCCACCGCCTCCCCACAGCAGGAGACACTGGCGAGACCGGCGATCGGCGGACGCCGGCGCTCAACGCCGACGCGCGCGCCGTGCACGACCTTCGGCTGGATTGCGGTGCGCGACGCCAACGCCTAGACTTCCGCCGATGCCTACACCGTCCCTGCCCGCCGCCGCCCGCACCCTGCTGTCGGAACCGCAGCATACGCGGTTCGCCGCGCGCGCGACCGGGCATGTGCGGATGGTCGCAAGCGTAAGGGTGACGACAGGCGGCATTCTGGCGATCGGCGTGATGGTGTCCTGCATCCTGCTGTCGACGAGTGTTCTGGTCGGGACCGCGGTGCGCGAAAGCCGCGCGCGCCGCGGTTGACGAATCGGCGCCGGCGCGATCCGTTGCCGCTGACACCGATCGACGGGGGCATCGCCGGATGACCGAAGCGAAACCCACATCGGCCCATGCCTCGCGGCGCATCGCCACGATCAACCGCCTGCTCGAGGCGCTGTGGGCGGGCGGCCTCGCGACCGACCCGCCGCTCGATCCGGATGCGCTCGAAGCCGCCGCGCGCCGCTCCGCCGGCCCGGCGTTCGCCGACCAGACCTGGGATCCGCGCTTCGACGACGGCTGGCGCCGGCGCCTGGCGTTGCTGAGCGGCGAGCTGGCCGGCACGGCGCGGCTGACCGCGCTCGGCCGCACGATCGCGCACGGCCAGATCGTCGCCGCGCTCGCCACGCGGCTGCGCGCCGAGGCGCTGTGGCGCCGGCATCCCGAGATATTGGCGGCGCCGCTGCCCGCGCCGATCATCATCGTCGGGCAGATGCGCTCGGGCAGCACGCGGATGCAGCGGCTGCTCGCCTGCGATCCGCGGCTCGACTTCACGCGCTTCTACGAAAGCTGGAACCCGGTGCCGCGCCGCCCGGGCGGGCGGCCGGACGACCGGAAACTGCGCACCTTCGCCGGCCTGTCGTGCGCGCGGCTGCTCAATCCGGGCTTCGCCGCGATCCATCCGACCGGCATCGCGCAGCCCGACGAGGAGATCGGCTTCTACAGCCCCTCGATCTTCGGCTCGGCGTTCGAGGCGCAGTGGCGCGTGCCCTTCTTCGCGCGGCACTGCGAAACCACCGATCGCCAGCCCGTCTATGCCAGTTTCCGCCGCATGGTGCAGACGATCCGCTGGCTGCGCGGGCCGGCGCAGCGCAGCGACCGCCCGTGGATCCTCAAGACGCCGCAGTTCAGCCAGGATCTCGCCGCGGTCGCCGCCGCCTTTCCCGACGCCCGGCTGATCCTGCTGCGGCGGGACGAGCCCGCGACGGTCGCGTCGGCGGTGTCGCTGGTGGGCAATCAGGTGGCGCTGCAATCGTCGGTCGCCGATCGCGGCTGGATCACCGCCGAATGGACGCGCAAGGTCCGGCTGCGCGAGGAACGGATGGCGATCGATGCCGCCGCATGCGGGCTGCCGCAGATCATGGTCGATTTCGCGGCGATGGAGGCGGACTGGGAGGCGCAGATGGCGCGGGTCTATCCGCTGCTCGGCCTCGGCTTCGACGATACGGTGCGCGCGCGCATGCGGCGCTACGTCAACAGCGTGCCGCACCGGCGGCTGGAACGGCAGCGCAGGGCGGCGCTGGCGACGGCGCGGACGGGATGAGGCGGAGGATCAGGCCCTGTCGCCCTGTTCCCCGGCGCCCTGTTCTCCGGCGCGCTCTTCCCCGTCGTCCTCTTCCTCGCGCATCTCGCGTTCGGCCTGGTCCATGAAGTCGCGCGCGGCCTCGCGATCCTCCTCCTCGGCGAACGCGACGTCGAGGTCGGGCGCGACGCCCAGCAGGTACATCAGCGACCAGAGCGCGAAGCGCCGGCCGCGGTCACGCTCCAGCCCGAACTGGAGCCGCAGACGATCGACGCCGGCGATGAGCGCCGGCTCTTCGAGGTCGGTGATGTCCGCGGTTCCGAAGAAGCGGATGAGGAGCTGATCGAAATCCATGCGCCAGCCTCCTAACGGGTCGGCGGGCGGCTGTCATGCGATCAGCGGCGTGCCGGCGGCGCGTCCAGCACCGTGCGGAGCGCCTTCATCGCCGCAGCATAGGCTTCCTGGTCCTTCGCTTCATCCGAGCGCCGGAGGCGGTCGAGATCGCTCCGGAGTTGACGGATGCGTTGGAGGGCGACGTCGGTCTTCACCCGGTCGATCCGCGCCTTCAGATCCTTGACCTCGGTGAACGCCGCCTTGCCCGCGCCAGCGTCGGGCTGCAGCGCGACGAGTTCGTTCACCGCGTCGAGCAGCTTGCCGATCTGCCGGCCATAGCTTTCGCGCGCGAGGATCGCCTGCTCGGTCTGCGGCGCGCTCGAATTCTGTTCGTTGACGATGATGTTGCCGAAGCTCCAGCCCTGGTTGATCGACTGCCAGAGCTTCTGCGGCGCGAGCGCGAGGTCGGTCCACGGACGCATCATGTCGCCCCACGGGTCGGACGATGGGGAGTCGCTCATCTGCACCTCTTTGCACGGAGAATCGAACCGGTGCGGTGATAGTGCGGGCGAAAGCCGATCGCGTCGAGCGTCGTCGACATCGCCGGACGCAAAAAAGCCGCCGGCGGGAGGCCAGCGGCTGATTGCTTTGGACATTGGTTGCGGGAGTAGGATTTGAACCTACGACCTTCAGGTTATGAGCCTGACGAGCTACCGGGCTGCTCCATCCCGCGCCAATGTCGAACCTCCTGAAAGGAGGATAGGGTGTGAATGGGTTCTGGATGCACCGTTGTGTGATTGCGCTGGCTTCAAAGCCTGGCGGCGCCCTACTCTTCCATCGCTTAAGCGATAGTACCATCGGCGCAGTCTGGTTTCACGTCCGAGTTCGGGATGGGATCGGGTGGGTCACAGACGCTATGGCCACCAAGCTATGGAGCCAGCGCAATGTTTTGCGGTGTTCGGGTGATCGATGTTTTGAAGGCTGGGGGTCATAACCGGACAGCCCAGGGCTGTCGTTGATGGTGCGACTCTCAAGCGCGAATAGAGCAATTAGGACCGGTTAGCTCCATGCGTTACCGCACTTCCACATCCGGCCTATCAACGTGGTGGTCTTCCACGGCTCTGTGAAATCTTATCTCGAGGGAGGCTTCCCGCTTAGATGCTTTCAGCGGTTATCCCGTCCATACATAGCTACCCTGCTGCACCGTTGGCACGATGACAGGTCCACCAGAGGTATGTTCAACCCGGTCCTCTCGTACTAGGGTCAACTCCTCTCAAATTTCGACGCCCACGGCAGATAGGGACCAAACTGTCTCGCGACGTTCTGAACCCAGCTCACGTACCACTTTAATTGGCGAACAGCCAAACCCTTGGGACCTGCTCCAGCCCCAGGATGTGATGAGCCGACATCGAGGTGCCAAACAACCCCGTCGATATGAGCTCTTGGGGGTTATCAGCCTGTTATCCCCGGCGTACCTTTTATCCGTTGAGCGATGGCCCTTCCACGAGGGACCACCGGATCACTATGACCGACTTTCGTCTCTGCTCGACTTGTCAGTCTCGCAGTCAGGCTGGCTTATGCCATTGCACTCTAACAGACGGTTTCCAACCGTCCTGAGCCAACCTTCGCGCGCCTCCGTTACTCTTTGGGAGGCGACCGCCCCAGTCAAACTACCCGCCACAGAGGGTCCCTGCACCGGATGACGGTGCGAGGTTAGACATCAGAAAACAACAGGGTGGTATTTCACCTATGGCTCCACACCGGCTGGCGCCGATGCTTCAAAGCCTCCCACCTATGCTACACAGTTCTTTCCTAATGCCACTCTGAAGCTGCAGTAAAGGTGCACGGGGTCTTTCCGTCTAACCGCGGGTACTCCGCATCTTCACGGAGAATTCAATTTCGCTGAGCATGTGCTGGAGACAGTGGGGAAGTCGTTACGCCATTCGTGCAGGTCGGAACTTACCCGACAAGGAATTTCGCTACCTTAGGACCGTTATAGTTACGGCCGCCGTTTACCTGGGCTTCATTTCGGAGCTTGCACCCCTCCACTTAACCTTCAGGCACCGGGCAGGCGTCAGACCCTATACGTCGTCTTGAAGCCGACTTAGCAGAGCCCTGTGTTTTTGCTAAACAGTCGCTACCCCCTGGCCTGTGCCCCCTCATACTGCTTGCGCAATGTGAGGGCCTCCTTCTTCCGAAGGTACGGAGGCAATTTGCCGAGTTCCTTCAGCACACTTCTCTCAAGCGCCTTGGTATACTCTACCAGCCCACCTGTGTCGGTTTCGGGTACGGTCTATACGGTGGGGCTATTTCCTGGAACCTCTTCGAGGCCATCCCAATCCGTTAAGGGATGACAACACACGAGATCCGTCACACACCACCAGGTTCAGGAATATTAACCTGATTCCCATCGACTACCCCCTTCGGGCTCGTCTTAGGGGCCGACTCACCCTGCGCGGATTAGCCTTGCGCAGGAACCCTTGGGCTTTCGGCGAGAGGGCATCTCACCCTCTTTATCGCTACTCATGTCTGCATTCGCACTTCCGATACCTCCACGGTCCATTACCAGACCGCTTCACCGGCTTACGGAACGCTCCGCTACCGCGTGGACAAATCCACACCCTAAGCTTCGGTGCACGTCTTGAGCCCCGTTACATCTTCGCCGCAGGATCTCTTGTTTAGACCAGTGAGCTGTTACGCTTTCTTTAAAGGATGGCTGCTTCTAAGCCAACCTCCTGGTTGTTTTGGAAATCCCACATGCTTTCCCACTTAGACGTGACTTGGGGACCTTAGCTGTAGGTCAGGGCTGTTTCCCTTTTGACGACGGACCTTAGCACCCGCCGTCTGTCTCCCGGATAGTACTCAATGGTATTCGGAGTTTGGTTAGGTTTGGTAGATCTCGCGACCCCCTAGCCCATCCAGTGCTCTACCCCCATTGGTATTCGTCCGAGGCACTACCTCAATAGTTTTCGCGGAGAACCAGCTATTTCCCGGCTTGATTGGCCTTTCACCCCTAAACACAACTCATCCGGTAACTTTTCAACGTTAATCGGTTCGGACCTCCAGTGGGTGTTACCCCACCTTCATCCTGGTCATGCCTAGATCGCCGGGTTTCGGGTCTAATCCGTCAAACTCTGTCGCCCTATTCAGACTCGCTTTCGCTGCGCCTACACCTAACGGCTTAAGCTTGCTTGACAGATTAAGTCACAGACCCATTATGCAAGAGGTACGCAGTCAGGCCTCAAGGACCCTCCTACTGCTTGTAGGCATTCGGTTTCAGGTACTGTTTCACTCCCCTCATCGGGGTGCTTTTCACCTTTCCCTCACGGTACTGGTTCACTATCGGTCATGCACGAGTATTTAGGCTTGGAGGGTGGTCCCCCCATGTTCAGACAGGATTACACGTGTCCCGCCCTACTCAAGTCCTGAATGTTCGCTTTCGCATACGGGGCTGTCACCCGCTATGGCCGGCCTTTCCAAACCGTTCTGCTAACTCACATCCAGGCACTGGCCTGGTCCGCGTTCGCTCGCCACTACTTACGGAATCTCGGTTGATGTCTTTTCCTCCAGCTACTGAGATGTTTCAGTTCGCCGGGTTCGCTTCACCAAAGCTATGTATTCACTTCGGTGATACCCTTCCCACTTAACCCTGGGACCGGTCGCCCGATCGCAAGATTAAATGGTGAGGGTGGGTTTCCCCATTCGGAAATCGTCGGGTCAAAGGTTGCTCACACCTCACCGACGCTTATCGCAGCGTGCCACGTCCTTCATCGCCTGTGCATGCCAAGGCATTCACCAAATGCCCTTACCTCACGCTTGAGAGTCCACACCACCAACGACAGCGCTGGGCTTCGATCCTTGCGGACCTCATGCCACTCGGCAGTGCGCCGCCGCGGTTCA
>NZ_CP006644.1:5777500-6047500 GCF_000512205.2 Sphingomonas sanxanigenens DSM 19645 = NX02 | reverse complement strand
CTCCTTTTTTGCGACCGCAACAGCATGCCAACCAGGCGCCCCGCTGCGGTGAAGGGGCATATATGGAGACCCCTCCATACCGTCAACGCCTTTTTGCATTTTTGTTGCACCAACACCGAAAACGCCCCGGAATTGCTGGCTTTCAGCCCCCTCGCCGATTCACATCCGCGATCGCGTGGTCGATCTGCGATTCGCCGGAATCGGCAGGCGCATCGTATCCGATCGCGGCGGCGGCCCCATCCGCGGCCCGTGTTTTCAGGGATCCCGGCCGGTGCGTCGATGCAGCGCCCCCGACTCGATTCGCCTCCACCCGAATCGTCGGCATCCGTGCGTCCCTCCGGACGAAGGCGGGCGGCCGCGCACGAGCGATCCGCATCCGCAGCACCGGGTCTATCCTTACCTGCTGCGCAATCGAACGGCCCAACACATGTTGTGCGCCGACATGAGCGACATCCCGATGCGGCGTGGCTTCCTCCTTCGGGTGGCGATCAGGGACCGGGCGACCCGGAAGCGCCTCGCCTGGCGATCGTCGAACAGCATGGACGCCGGCTTCTGCGTCGCGGCGCTGGCGGACGCGCTCAACCGGTTCGGCGACTCATTCGTCCAGCTTCGATCGGCGCTCGAAATGATCGGCATTCGGAACTCGGCTCCCCGGCAGTTTCTGCGCGGGAACGGATACCCCAGTCTCACTGATGTAACCGGCCGGGCGCCCGGGGCGAACGTAAAGCCATGATCATGTTTCCGTCCTTTCCGGCGCCGCTTTCCCCAAAGCCGTGCCTGGATCGCTCGCAGCGACGACGATGACACCGACATGGGTTCAAGCGAGGATTTTTCCGTGATTTGCCATCTGCTTATGCGTCTAAAGAAGTGGTCATTCAGCGTAGCGGCAGTTGCTGCCATATCCGCCCACTTCACACCGACGGCGTGGGCCGCTCCAAAACCGTCTTCCCATTCGACCACGACCTATCACAAGGTGCAGATCGACGGCGTCGGGGTTTTCTATCGTGAAGCCGGACCGAAAGAAGCGCCGACGATCGTCTTGCTGCATGGTTTTCCGACATCGTCTCGCCAGTACGAAGCGCTGATCCCGCTGCTGGCCACGCGATACCACATCATCGCGCCGGATTACCCGGGCTTCGGACAAAGCGACGCACCCGACCCGTCCGCCTTCCCCTATACGTTCGATCATCTCGCGAAGCTGATGGATGAGCTGCTGGTCCGCCTCAAGATCGAGCGTTACAGCCTGTACATTCACGATTACGGCGCTCCGGTAGGTTTCCGGATGATGCTAGCACATCCAGAGCGTTTGGAAGCGCTCATAGCGCAGAACGGCAACGCTTATCGGGAAGGCTTGGGCAAGAAATGGCCCGGCATTGCCGAATTTTGGGCTGATCCGAACGGGCATCCGGAGGTTCTTGACGCCTTCCTGTCTTTCGACACCACGATGCAGCGTCATATAGCGGGCACCAGCCATCCAGAGCGCTACAATCCCGAGGCTTGGATCAACGAGTTCGCGCACCTTGCCAAACCCGGCCAACGCGCGATCCAGTCAGCGTTGCTCTACGATTATCGCACCAATGTCGCGGCCTACCCGCAGTGGCAGGCCTGGCTTCGCGACCATCAGCCGCCGACCCTGGTCGCATGGGGTGCCAACGACCCGTCCTTCATCGCCGCGGGCGGCGCTGCGTTCAGGCGGGACTTGCCTGACGCGGAAATTCACCTGCTCGACGCGGGCCACTTTGCGCTCGATGAGAAGACCGACGAGATCGCCCGCCTGATCCTCGATTTCATGGCCAGGCGCTTGAAATGAGTTTCGACGGAACGAAGCTCATTCCCTTTTTCCGGCGCGCTCGCGAGACAGTATGGGTCACGGCGGGAACTGCTCTCCTCCCATAGCCGCCGACCCGGCATTTGCCCGGAAGCGGCCATTTGCCTGCTGCCAAGTGAGCGGCGGCATTTCGGAGCCGCTGCCCAGGAGATCGGCATGCCCGCCTTTTCCGTCCACGGCGTTCCCGAGACGCACCGCCTGTGGGATCGCGTCATCGAGAGGAGAGTCCGACGGACTGTAACCATTCGACGGGTTCTGGCGAACAGCGTCATAAAGGGAGAACGACATGTATTTACCCAAGCCGCCGGGCGATGCCGTGGTCGTCGCCGGTCTCCGCTGGACGATGGTTCTGATCTTCGCGCTGTTCGGCATCTCGAAGTTCGCGGCCTACGAGGCTGCGGGCGTGGCCATGATCGCCGGCAAACATCCGTTGTTCAGCTGGATGTACGCACTTTGGGGAGAACAAGGCGCAAGCAACCTGATCGGAACGGTTGAACTGCTCACCGGGGCCATGATCGCGCTCGGCGCATTCTCCACGCGCGCCAGCGTCCTCGGTGGCGCGATGGGCGTCGCCACATTCTGCATCACGCTCACCTTCTCCTTCGGCGCGCCGGCTTTCTGGCAGGCGGGCTATGGTGCGCCGTTCCTTGGCCAGACCGGACAATTCCTGATGAAGGATGCCGTGCTGCTGGCCGCGTGCTTCGCGATTGCCGTCAACGGCCTGCGCCGCATGCAGCCGGGCAAGTAACGTCCTGCCGGTCTCGTCGAGGCGTCGTTGAATAGGGATGATAGTGGGATGCAACCGCGGCCGCTCAAGGCATGACGTTCCTGTCCGCCCCCGTCATGCATACGCTGGACGCGCTTTCCACGGTGTTCGTGTTCGCGATCGGTCTCGTCTTCCTGGCGCTGGTCGTCGTCTTCGCGCTGGACCGGCGACAGCGGCACGATGCCATCCTCCGCAATTACCCGGTTATCGGCCATCTGCGGTATATCCTGTCGGGTCTCGGCGAATTCCTTCGGCAATATTTCTTCGCGATGGATCGCGACGAACTGCCGTTCAATCGCGCGGACCGGACATGGGTGGAGGCGGCGTCGAGGAGTGCCGACCAGACCGTGGCGTTCGGATCGACCAAATATATCCGCGAAACGGGCACACCGATCTTCGTCAACTGCCCGTACCCGACGCTGGAAGATCATATCGAGGCGCCGCCGCCGTTCCTCATCGGCCCGGATTCGCCAAACCCCTATCTGGCGAACTCGCTGTTCAATATTTCAGGGATGAGCTTCGGCGCGTTGTCAGCACCGGCGGTGCGTGCCCTGTCCAAGGGCGCTCACGCCGCGGGATGCTGGCTGAATACCGGCGAAGGGGGGCTTTCCGACCATCATCTCGAAGGCGGCGCGGACATCGTGTTCCAGATCGGCACCGCCAAATACGGCGTTCGCCATGCGGACGGCACGCTGAACGAGGAGCGGCTCCGCGAGCTGGCCGCGATGCCGCAGGTCAAGATGTTCGAAGTGAAGCTGTCGCAGGGCGCCAAGCCGGGCAAGGGCGGCATCCTGCCCGCGATCAAGGTGACGCCGGAGATCGCCCAAATCCGCGGCATCCCGGCCGGCGAGGATTCGAACAGCTCCAACCGCCATCCCGAGATCAACAGCAACGCGGAACTGCTGGACTTCATCGCCCGGATCAAGGCGCTGTCGGGCAAGCCGGTCGGGATCAAGGCGGTGGTCGGCGCGTACGGCTGGATCGACGACCTGATGGCGATGATCATCGCGCGGGGCGACGGGCCCGATTTTTTCACGCTCGATTCGGGCGACGGCGGCACCGGCGCGGCACCGATGGCGCTGATCGACAATGTCGGCCTGCCGATCCGCGAATCCCTGCCGCTGTTGCGCGACATCCTCGACAAGCACGGGCTGGGCGAGCGCATCCCGATCATCGCCTCGGGGAAGCTCACAACCCCGGCCGACGTCGCCTGGGCGCTTTGCGCCGGCGCGACCTTCGTCAATTCCGCGCGCGGGTTCATGTTCGCATTGGGCTGCATCCAGTCGCTCAAGTGCAACCGCAACACCTGCCCTACTGGCATCACCACGCATGACAAGCGGCTGCAACAGGGTCTCGATCCGACCGAGAAGTCGGTGCGGGTAGCGAATTACTGCGCCAACCTGAAGCAGGATGTGGAGACGATCGCGCACAGCTGCGGCGTGCCGCATTCCCGCCGACTGCGCCGCCTGCACGTCCGCATCGTCGGCCCGGACGGCACCTCCCGGCCGATGGACGAACTGTATCCGGCGGGTTCGGACGTCACGCGGCCGATCATGGCGGGGCCAGCGGCAGGAACGCGAGTAAGCCGCCCACGGCGATGACTCCGACGAACGGTGGCGCATCGGCCACCGCCTCTGGGATCGCGGTTTCCACCGGCATCGCGAGTAGCGCCGACGGCGAATGACCCCGGGATCACCGGCGCCTCTGCGCCCGCCGCACCGCGCAGCGGGTGGACGTGGTCAGCAAAACCGACATGCGTATCCGCCGAAACCGCAGCGGGTTGCTGCGGACCCCCACCGCCGCCTCCGGCGTAGAGGCGGCGGTGCCGGGGACTCGCGGTTTTGGACCGAAATGGTGCCCCGCAGTGGACAAAGATTGGCACTCAGATCATTGGAAAATTTCGGTATCGCCAACCTGTATTCGTTCGGTCTTGGCCACTTCATATGCTCAAGGTTCCAGCATGATCGTTGATGAGGCATTCCCAGGATCAACCTGGTCAAACACGTCGGCCCGATGACGCGACGAGGCTAGCGGAACGCGCACAACTGCGCCAAACCCGGCCGCACGTCGCATGTGTTGCAGGCGAAGGGGAGGTTACCGATGACGGGAGCGGAGCTGCTCGAAGCGTTTGCCAAGCAGGCACGATCGCGACGCGACATTGATAGCCTGCCCGACGCGGAATTGGCACGCGAACTCGGCATCTCGGTGGCGATGCTGCACGCCTACCGCAAGAAGGAATTGACCCCCACCCAAGCGGCGACGCTGATCGAGAAACATGGTCGCGCAGCCGAGCGCCGCCTCACCGCCAGCGCGATCATCCCGATCGTCGAGTTCTTCGAACTCGACGCGACCTGGACCGTGCAGGGCAAGACCTGCAATATTTTCTCGCCCAGAAATGAAGAGACCGGCAAGGAGAACCGCTATCTGGCGGCGCTGCGCAAACGGCTGACCCAAGCGCATGGCATTTATATCTTCCACGACAGTCGCGGTCGCGCGATCTATGCCGGCAAGGCGGTCGAACAGAATCTGTGGAAGGAGATGAACAACGCCTTCAACCGGGATCGCGGCGAAGTGCAGAACATTAAGCGCGCCTATCACCCGGTTACACGCGGTACATTTGGCGGAGGGCTGGTGAAGATCAAGAAGCAGTCGGTCGCTCTCCACCACATCGCCAGCTATGCCAGTGCCTATGAGGTGCCTGATGGGTTGATCGGCAAATTTGAAGCTCTGATCGTGCGCTCGTTCGCCAACGACCTGCTCAACGTCCGCATGGAAACGATCTGACCGCTTGCATAGTGGATGTGCTGAAACGAGGAATGAGAATGTCTGATTCTGCGGCCGACAAGGATTACGCGATGGTCGCCGCGGCAGCGGATCGGCTGATTGCCGAGATCGCTGCGCGGGGGAGCGAAGTTGTCGCGCAGATTGCAGCGCAAGCCAATCAGGCGATCAATGACAAAACGGTGTTCGTCGATACCGTTACCAAGGAACGCGCGACGTGGCGGTCCGAATTGCGAGGGGCTGCCGCCTCGCTGATCGCGCTACTGCGCGCGTCGGGCGTAGGCAGCAAACTGGATTTGCGGGAAATCCATCAGCTCCGAGCCGAGATCATCTTGCGGCTCAATCCGGCAGGACGCAGCGTGGATCAGGCAATCCGGGACAAACACCCTCACGACCGCGACCTCCATATGATCCTCGACGAACTATGGACCGACAGCGGGACGCCGCGGGAGGCGCACACCGAGTTGGCGGCACGCCTTGAGCGTTCGGTGCAGGAACTGCTCAAGCAGGAATGGTCGGTCTCGAAGCGCGAGGCGATAACGGGTGAGATCGCAGGCGGCGACACCGCGCAGCCCGCAGCGGCATCCGAGGCATGAGCGAGCCCGACTTCTTCTCGGGTCGGCTCGGTCTCAGGCCTTTGGCGATCGTCCATAACGATGCGCCGATCGGGTTCCGGCACGCCGTTGTCGGCGCGTTAAAGACCGAGATCATCTCCTCCGAAAAGATCATCGGTGTCGTCCAGCGTGGAACGGCCTTACCCCGCCCGCCTGGCCATGTCACCAACACGGTCTTGATGGCAATGATCGAACAGTGCGAGTGGTGGCGGGTCTTTGACGTCGCAGAGGCGGGATACACCGCCATTCATGCAGAGCAATACTTTGGGCCGAACAAGGCCCTGACCTATGAGCGGGCGATCAACGAAGCCTGCCGCGCCAACAGCCTCGGTTGGAAGTTGGAGTCGGGCATCTTCGCGGTCATCTCCTCCACCGCGCAGCACGACGACGCGGCTAGAATCATCAGAGATCTCGACTCCGCCCAATTAAGGACATCAGCGAGTGAATTGCGCGAGGCGCATCGCGATTTGTCCCGGCGCCCGCTGCCTGACATCTCGGGCGGGATGCAGCATGCTGGTGCGGCGATCGAATGTCTCGCGCGTGAAATCAGTGGCGATACAAAGCTCACATTGGGAGACATCATCAAGAAGCACGATGATCTGTTTCCTGGCGCCTACCGCAAAATGGCCGATGGGATGTGGGGCATCGTCTCAAATCAAGGCCGGCACATCAAGGAGGAGGGAGAACCCACTCTCGAAGAGGCATTGTTCGTCGTCGGATCGATCACGAACCTTGCGGCATATCTGTTGGCGCGGAGGCCACCGGCCCGTTAGCAGGGCATTTGCACCGGTTCGGACGCGTAATCCGCTCGCCGCGTGAGTCACTGCCGCCACCCCACACGAACGAATGACGGCTTCCCAGAGAGATTGCCGTGTTAGCAAACGACCGTGCTGGGGCGCCAAGCTGTCGGTCGATCGGCTCCGGTTTTCACACAGTCCTCTATGGGGTGGCAGAAACCCGCGCTTTCTACGGGTCCCCGAGAGTGGTGCCGCTTACAGGACTCGCACTGATCCCCATAATGGCTTAGTTTTACGCTATTTTTTTGGCGACATGAACGCCACATACCCCCAGAAATACCCCCGGATCAGCATGGCTGCAGGCGAATAGACGCGGACGCCAGCGAACTTCGAGCGACGATCGAGCTGTTCGCCTTGGATGCCCCAGGCGTATTGTTCACCACCGTTCCGCCAGAAGCTCGGCCTGCTGTATCACCGTCTGCACCGCGATATCCTGAAGGTCAGGGGGAAAGCCGTATTTGCGCAGGATGCGCTTCACCAGCACGCGCATGCGGGCGCGGGCGCTTTCGCGGTGGGACCAGTCGACCGTCGCACTGGCGCGCAAGGTGTTCACCAGTTCGGCCGCGATCACCTTCAGGCTATCGTTGCCCATGATGTCCACGGCGCTCTCGTTGTCGGCGAGCGCGTCGTAGAAGGCGATCTCGTCGGGTGTCAGGCCTTCGGCTTCACCGCGGGCCTGCTCGGCGCGGATCTGCTTGGCGAGGTCGATCAGCGTCTGCAGCACCTCTACCGTGCTGACGGCGTTCGTGTGATAGCGGGCGATCGCGTCGGTCAGGCGCTCGGAATAGCGGCGGCTTTCCACCGCATTGGTGCGGCTGCGCGAGCGGATCTGATCGCCGAGCAGCTTCTTCAGCGCCTCCAGCGCCAGGTTCGGGCGCTCCATCGCCTTCACCTCGGCGAGGAAATCGTCGGACAGGATCGAGATGTCGGGCGTCGTCAGGCCGGCAGCACGCAGGATGTCGACGATCTCGGTCGACACCACGGACTTGTCGATGAGCTGCTGGACGGCGAAGTCGCGGTCGCTGGCCGAGACCCCACCGCCCCCGGTCTTGGCGAGCGCGGCGCGGATCGTCTGGTAGAAGGCGATGTCGTCACGCATCTCGCGGGCCTCGTCGCTGGCGGCGGCCAATGCGAAGGCCTTGGTCAGCGCGAGCACTGCATCCTGAAAGCGACGATGCGCCGCCTTACGGGCCTCGTCGGTCGCCTCCTTCGCGGCTGCCTCATGCTGGCGGGCGAGGATGAACTCGATCGCCTCGGCCAGACACTTCAGGCGCGCGACCGGGGTGCCGGATATACCGGGCGTGCAGTCGAAGCCGTGGAACATCGCCCGCACCACGTCGAACTTCTCGAGCAGCACCGCGACCGCCTGCGCCTCGTCAATGCCCGTTTCGGCGGCGTCGGAGGCGGAATACTGTCCTAGCGCCTTCTTTAGGTTCTGGGCGATGCCGATGTAATCGACCACCAGACCGGCAGGCTTGTCTCGGAACACGCGGTTCACCCGCGCGATCGCCTGCATTAGGCCGTGGCCGCGCATCGGCTTGTCGATGTACATGGTGTGCATCGACGGCGCGTCGAAACCGGTCAGCCACATGTCGCGGACAATCACGAGCCGTAGCGGATCAGCCGAGTCCTTCGCCCGCTTGCCCAGCAGATCGCGGCGTGCCTTGTTGCCGATATGCGGCTGCCATGCGGGCACGTCTGCGGCCGAGCCGGTCATCACGACCTTGATCGCGCCCTTCTTGTCGTCCTCGCTGTGCCATTCAGGCCGCAGCGCGACGATCTCGTCATAGAGGGCTACGCAGATGCGACGGCTCATGCAGACGACCATCGCCTTGCCGTCCATCGCCGCCAGCCTGTCCTCCAGGTGCGCGACCAGATCGGCGGCGACCATTTCCAGCCGCTTCTTCGAGCCGACCAGCTTCTCCACCGCGGACCAGCGCTGCTTCAGCCGCTCTTGTTCGCTGGTCGCCTCGTCCTCGGTCAAGCCGTCGATTTCGGCGTCGATGACGGGCAGTTCCTCAGGCGGCAGCTCGATGCGGGCCAGCCGGCTCTCGTAGTAGATCGGCACCGTCGCGCCGTCCTCGACCGCGCGGCTGATATCGTAGACGTCGACATAGTCGCCGAACACGGCGGGCGTGTTGACATCGTCCTTCTCGATCGGCGTACCGGTGAAGCCGATGAACGAGGCGTTGGGCAGCGCATCGCGCAGATATTTGGCGAAGCCATAGGCCAGCTCGCCGGTCTTGCGATCGATCCGTGCGCGGAAGCCATACTGCGAGCGGTGCGCCT
This sequence comes from Sphingomonas sanxanigenens DSM 19645 = NX02, assembly GCF_000512205.2. Classification (NCBI taxonomy): domain Bacteria; kingdom Pseudomonadati; phylum Pseudomonadota; class Alphaproteobacteria; order Sphingomonadales; family Sphingomonadaceae; genus Sphingomonas; species Sphingomonas sanxanigenens. The sequence goes on along the minus strand of NZ_CP006644.1, from coordinate 6,038,425 downwards.
CGTCCGCAATGACGATGACGTTGCGGCGGTCGCTGATCGCGGGATAGTTACTTGTCCCCGGCGGCGGCGCGAATTTCTGCATCGTGGTGAAGATCACCCCACCGGATGCCCGGTCCAGCCGGTCGGTCAGGTCCTCACGGCTGTCGACTTGGATCGGCGTCTGGCGGATCAGGTCGGCGCACATCGAGAAGGTGGCGAACAGCTGATCGTCCAGGTCATTGCGATCGGTGATGACGACGATCGTCGGGTTTTCCAACGCCGGTTCGCGCACCAGCAGCCCGGCGTAGAAGGCCATCAGGAAGCTCTTGCCGGATCCCTGCGTGTGCCAGATCACGCCGATGCGGCGGTCGCCATCGGGATGCGCGGCGGCGTCGGGCAGGCCATAGCGCAACGGGCTTTCCCGCATCGCCCGCGCCGTCGTCACGCCCGGCACGGCGCGCAGCGTTGCGGCGACGGCGCGCTGGGCGGCGTGAAACTGGTGATAGCCGGCGATGATCTTCACGATGCCGCGCCCGGAATCACCAAACACGGTGAAGTCGCGGATCAGCATCAGCAGGCGCTGCCGATCCAGCACGCCGGCGATCATCACCTCCAGTTCGGGCAGGCCCTTGGGCGCGATGTCATCACCATCAACGGTGCGCCACGGCATGAAGCGTTCCTGGTCGGCGGTCAGCGATCCGATCCGCGCGGTCATCCCGTCGGAAGCGATCAGAAGCGCGTTGGTGCGGAACAGCGACCCGATCTCGCTTTTGTAGGTCTGGAGCTGGTTGTAGGCGCCGGTGACGGTGGCGTTCTCGTCCCCGGGATTCTTAAGCTCGATCACCGCGATCGGCAAGCCGTTGAGGAACAGCACGATATCCGGCCGCCGGGTATGACCGCGTTCGATGACGGTGAACTGGTTGATCGCCAGCCAGTCGTTCATGTCGAGCCCACCGCCGGGTGTGCCGAAGTCGATCAGCCGGACGCGGTCGCCCCGGATCGTTCCGTCCGGTGCGTGGTATTCGACCGGCACGCCCTCGACGATCAGCCGGTGGAGGCGACGGTTCTCTTGGACTTGGGACGGCATCTCGATCGCCATCACCTTGCGGATCGCATCGGCGCGCGCATCGGCGGGGATCTGCGGGTTGAGGCGGTCAATCGCAGCGGCGAGGCGGACGGGCAGAATGACGTCGCGGTTGGTGGCGCGCTCAGGCGCCTTGCCGTCGGGCGAGGCGTCGATGCCAAAGGCCACCCGCCAGCCTAGTTCGGCGAGCCAAGCGAGCGTGGCTTCCTCGACGGTGGACTCTGTGAGTTTAGTCATCATTCACATCGGCTATGTCGCCGTTCTCGGATCTAGCGTCTGCTTCGCGACTCGCGATCAGCGCCGTAACGTAAGCGTCTCGGTCAAACTCGAAGAGCAGACGCGATGCCTCAACGGTCAGCGTGATCACGTCGTCGTTCGGCAGCGAGATGACGATGTCTACCGCGGCGTCGAACTCGGACTCCAGCGCAGCGACGCCTACATTACGATCGATGAGGGCATTCATCCGAGCGAAGCGTTCATAGGGCTCTCGCGTTCTGACGAGCTCCGGTTCATGTTCCAAATATGCCTCATGTAAGAACATGATGATTGCATCCGCGGCAAGGAGGGCGGCGCGGCGCTGATGCACACTGAGCTTCAGCAGAAACCCGTCCCTGCCATGACTTACGGCTCCAGCATTATTGCGGAGATCGCCGAGAGACGTCGCGAGCTTATGATATTGGGAGATCAGCTTTCGGAATGACGAATCCCTGACCTGGTCAAGCTGTAGGACGCGCACCGTGGAGCTGAGCCAAGCGCCGAAGTCGGGGTTCTGCTCAGATGGGGTGAGCGGCGATGTCGGGTCGTCGAGGTTCGCTAGTATGACACGGCATGCGCATTCGACGATCGCCTTTGCGGCGTCGATGCAGGCGTCGTTATCGGATGCGAACTCCTGCTCTAAAGTATCGAATGTCTGCTGAAGCATCGCCGCGTCTTTCCAGTAGGAACAGAACGCTTTTATTCCAGGATACCACGTCTCGCTCACAGTAACGTGCTAGCCTGCGATTCGGCTTCGGCGACACGGATCTTGCCGGACATCAGTTTGGGGAGGAGCGCGTCCCGCGTTCCGGCGAGGCTGCGGGACGCGAGCCGGTTTGCCAGCATCTGCTCCATTATAGGTGATGCGAAGCGTTCGAAGGCCTGGAAGATTGCCGGCGTTCCCGTCAATGCATTTACAGTTCGAAGTGCCGGCGGCGAAATGCGCTGATGGCTTTTCGATGTGCCCGTGACCATACCTTCCATGATCTGCCGGAACGTCGCATCGCGGAACATCGCAAATAGCAGGCTTCGTCCAGCCGGTGCCTTCGGTACGAAGGCAAGGAACTCGGTTGAGGCGACCTGTTTCGCGTCCTTCGCCGACGTCGGCATCCATACGCGTGAAATCTCAGGATTGAGTTTCGAGAGCAGAACCGCGCCAGCCGGGAGCAATGTCTTATTGCTCTTGATCGTGTCGCCTCGATCTAGCGATGGCGATGCGCCGTTGTCGAAGGCCGGCAGGCTATAATGCTCGAACACTTCATCGCCGTTTTTCGCTGGATCGATCGAACCCGTGTGCTGATCGGCCAGATCGCCAAGCGTGTAGACGCTCCACCCTTCCGGAGCGCCGTCAACGCCAAGCCGGTCGGGGAAGAGGGACCAGAGGTCGGGGGCGAGGTAGGCGGGGCGGCCCTCGGCCTTGGCACGGGTGGGGCCGAAATCGACGAACCAGTCCCGGAACAACTCCCGCGCGCTCGCCTCCAGCGTCTCGTTCATCAGCCGATTGAGTTCGATCTTGTCGTCGAGAGCGCCGAGCAAGCCGACGATCTGTCTTTGTTCGGCAAGTTCCGGCAGCCGAATGGGTATCCTAGCCAGATTACCTTGCGTCAGCTTCGGCATCGTGGAGCCGGAGAGATAGCTTCCCACATCAGCGATAGAGAGAGCGTAGCAAAGGAAGCGGGTATCGGAGAGGTGATTGCCCGTTAGGATGTGCGCGTGATTGTTAACCCAGAACCTGCCGCTGGCGAGAAACGCGATCGGCAGCTTCCTCGTTCTCAGATTTTCGCCATCCTCAGCAACGAGAAGGTGCAGGCCTTCAAATAGATACGAATCAACGTGATCGACGACGCCGGACGCACCATAATAGGGGTAGGGTCCACTTTTCCGATCGGCTTCCCTCACAGGAACCCGCCGAGCATCGTGGTTCTGCGAGACCTCGCCAAGCGACATTGTGCGCCAAGCGGCCATCACGCCGCCCCGTCCACAAACAACTCCACCAGCCGCTGGTTCATATAGTAATTGTTCCGTCCGATCCGCTGCTTGTCCAGAAACCCCGCCGTCACCAGCGTGTCGAGATATTTCGTCGCGGTGGGCCGGGATACGCCCAGTTCCTTCTCGACATAGTCAATCCGCGTGTAGGGGTGGCGGAACAGGTTGTTGAGCAGGTCCTGCGAATAGACCTTGGGGTGGTCTGCCCGGATGCGCTGCTTGTATTCGGCCATCAGCACTCGCATGTCCTCGATCAGCGCCAGCGTGTCCTTCGCGGTCTGCGCGACGCCCCGGATCATGTACAGCAGCCACGCCTCCCATGCGTCGGCCGACCCGCGCGTATCGCGCACCGCCTGCAACAAGCGGTAGTAGTCGCCCTTGCTCCCGGTGATCCACCGGCTGAGATACAGCACCGGCACGTCGAGCAGACCGCTGTGCGTCAGGTAAAGCATGTTGATAATCCGCCCGACGCGGCCGTTGCCGTCGCTGAACGGGTGGATGCTTTCGAACTGGTGGTGGATGATCGCCATCTTCACCAGCGGGTCGAGGTCGCTGGCCTCGTCCTCGTTGATGAACCGCTCCAGCGCGGCCATGTGCGCGCGCACCGCGTCGCCCTCCTGCGGTGGGACATAGACCATCTCGCCGGTCTGGTCGTTCTTCAGCGCGGTGCCGGGGGTAGTGCGGAACGTCTCGTCGGTGTGCTTGAGCATCTGGAACATGGCAACGATCATGTTGTTGGTCAGCAGCCCGCCCAGCCGCCGCTGTTCCAGGTAACCCTGACGCAGCGCCTCGGCATAGCGCGCGACCTCCTTCGCATCGGCGGACGACGGATTTTCGGGAAAGACGCTGGCCCGGAACAGTTCGTCCTGCGTGGTGACGATGTTCTCGATCTCCGAGCTGGCCTTGGCCTCCTGCAACGCCAGTGTGTCGATCAGGATGCCCTGGTTGGGGATCGATGCGGCGCGACCCTTCAACTCCGCCAGATGCCGGTGCGCATGCGCCAGCGCCCGCAGCACCGCCGAGGTTTCCTGCACGCCCGGGGGCGGCAGGTCGGGGATGTCATAGCTGGCCTTGAGCATGAACGGCCTCGTGAAAGAAACGTGCGATTTCTTCGCACGTCACGGATAACGTGTAAAGGAAAGGCGACTTTCTTTACACGTCCGCCGAACGTGTCAAATCCGTTGCTGCATCGTCCGGCACGATCACGCCGGCGAGCCGCTGACGGATGACGTCGGTCAGCCGCGCGCTCTCGGCGAACTGCTCCTCCAGCGTCGCCTGCAAAGCGGCGAACCGTTCGGCGAAAGGAACGGCGTCCTCCTCGACGTCCACTGCGCCGACATAGCGCCCGGGGGTCAGGACATAGCCGTGGCCGGCGATGACGTCGTGCCGCGCGGCGCAGGCGAAGCCGGGGACGTCGGCGTAACCTTCCCCCTCGCGCCACGCGTGATAGGTGCCGGCGATCTTCGCGATATCGGCGTCGCTGAACTCGCGGCGGGTGCGATCGACCATGTGGCCGAGCTTGCGCGCATCGATGAACAGGATCTCCTTGCGGCGATCGCGCAGCTTCTTGTCGCGGGCGACGCCGTTAGACTTGTCCTTGGCCAGGAACCACACGCACACGGGGATCTGGGTCGAATAAAAGAGTTGGCCCGGCATGGCGATCATGCAGTCGATTACGTCGCCGTCCACCATCGCGCGGCGGATGTCGCCCTCACCATTCTGGGTCGATGACATCGACCCGTTAGCGAGGACCACGCCTGCGGTGCCGGTCGGCGCCAGATGATGCAGGATATGCTGAAGCCAGGCGAAGTTGGCGTTGCCGGCAGGCGGCGTGCCGAACTGCCAGCGCGCATCCTTCCTGATCCGGTCGCCACCCCAGTCGGAGATGTTGAACGGCGGGTTCGCCAGCACATAATCGGCGCGCAGGTCCGGCAGTTCGTCCTTGTGGAAGCTGCCCTCACTGTTCCAGCGGATGTCGGCATCGATGCCGCGCACCGCCAGATTCATCATCGCCAGCCGCCACGTCGTGTGGTTCGATTCCTGGCCATAAATGGCGATATCGCCGATCCGCCCGCCATGGCTTTCGACGAATTTCTCGGACTGCACGAACATGCCCCCCGAGCCGCAGCACGGATCGTACACGCGGCCCTTGTAGGGTTCGAGCATCTCCACCATCGTGCGCACGACCGAGCGCGGCGTGTAAAACTCCCCGCCACGCTTGCCTTCGCTGCCGGCAAACTGGCCCAGGAAATACTCGTAGACGCGGCCCAGCAGGTCGCGTGATGCATTGCCCGCGTCCTTGAAGCCGATGCCGGATATGAGGTCGATGAGTTCGCCGAGCATCACGGCGTTCAGGCCTGGGCGAGCATAATCCTTGGGCAGCACGCCCTTCAGGCCCGGATTGACCTTCTCGATCTCCAGCATGGCATCGTCGATGACCTTGCCGATGCCGGGCTGCTTGGCGCTTGCCTGCAAATGCGACCAGCGCGCGCCCTTGGGCACCCAGAAGATGTTGTCGGCGCGGTATTCGTCCTCGTCCTCGGCCCCTTCCGGATACTCGGCGAGCAGCTGCGCATGCTTCGCCTCGAACCCCTCGGAGATGTGCTTAAGGAAGATCAGACCGAGGGCGACATGCTTGTAGTCCGACGGCTCCATGTTGCCGCGAAGCTTGTCCGCCGCCGCGAACAATTGCGCTTCAAAGCCAAGGTCTCCACCCGTCGCAACCTTCGGTTTCCGCGCCATCATGCCTCCAAGCTCTAAATCGTGGGCGTGATAGCGAGAGATTGGAAAGGCGGCCACCGGGGATGCTACTCGCGCTTCCGGACAGTAAGCAACTTACCCTACCCTCTCCAAGGAGGGCTTCCACAAACGCCAGCACCTACCGCGGCCCACCATGCGATGCCAATTGCTCGCCCTGAGACGAGCGCCGCGTGCATCCCTTGGGGCTTTCGCTGCTCGGGCCGCCGTCGCGCTCGAAGCCTCCTCTCAAGCGGCTCCACCGGGTACGTCTGCGCATCAGCATCGTGCCATACGCGCGCGCGTATGGACTGCAATAACTACCCTGTGTCCGAGCGATACGCTCCGATGTAAGCGCGTAACGGCCCGTAGACCTAGCGCTGCGCCTCTGAAGCCGACCACCTTTTCGTTGATCGCAGCAACCTGCGCCTCTCCGCGCGCCATCGACGTCATCACCGTGACGCAAGCGACGAATTGAGATTCGGCTTGCTTCTGCGGCCCAACGGGTCAAACCAGAAATGCCCGCGTGAAATCCGCGGGCGGGGCGTGGAAACCCCAAAAGGTAGTCAACTCGGTCGACCATATCGGCCGGGTGGCATGTGCGTATGTCCAGCCGGTTCGCCGGTAAAGGCACATGCGCCTGTGGGCTACCCAGGTTTCCAACATCCGGCTTTGCCGTCGCCCCGAGAGGACATAGGTGCGACGGAGGCTGGAAAATGAGATCACGGATTGCGATCCTGACGGCGGCCGCGTTGCTCGCCATCGGCATAAGCACATTCTCTGCACCGGCGATGGCGGATTGCCGTTGGGTGTGGGACTGCAGTTCTGGCCAGTGCAGGCAGGTTCCGATCTGTGAAAACACCTACGACATCCCACCGCCGCGGCCAGCGGAGATCGCCCCCATACCCGTGCCCTCGGTCCGGCCAATTCCCGTTCCGATAATCCCGCCAGTCGGTACGAAGCAATGCTTGCCGCGACACGTCTGCAGCGGCGCGCAGTGCGAATGGCGCACTGTATGCAAGTGATGGTGTCTTCGCCATCAACTGTAGCCTGAACAACTCGTCACAAAGGGATAGAGAAATCATGCGGACGATCATGGTGCGTGCGATAGCCGGACTGGTCTTGGGGGCAGCCGGAACTGCATTGGCAGAGGAGAATCCGTCGCAACGCGCCTCATATTGTAGCGGCTTCGCATGGTCTTACGCAAAGGCATTCCCCTCGATCGACCACTCAACATGCCCCAATGATGTTTGCAGAAGGATAAGTGCAGACTTTGAAACCACCAAGCGTAAATGGGAAGTAATTGGTCGAGCTTGGTCTGGAATATTATTGACTAACGAAGACCATGAGTCTCCTCGATATCTTGATTCATGGAAATTTGGGGCAAATGACGGAGGACAATTGGCTAAACATATGCTTTCTTCAGAATGTCGAGACAATGAATGTCACGCAAAGAAAATGCGTGAGAGCCCTTACTTGATAAATCTTTTCAAAATGTCGAACATTTGCGCGAAACCGATAGAGCAATAATGTAGGTCGCACGAATCGAAAGCTGCTTGGTAACAGCAAATGATTGCGTAATCCGTGGCAAACTGGGAAACTGCCTGGCGACCAATGTGATTGGCCATGGCGGTCGCGCCGTGGATCGGCCGGTAATCAAGGTCGATCGGCTGCCTCAATCGTCGTAGATATCTTGCGCATGGTTAGTCGCAGCGTCAGGCGAGGGTCGCAGGGCCGAACTGGTGCCCGATGCTATCTCCATGATCAGCGAGGCGAGAGGATCCTCAGCGGTGTGCTGATGACCCATCCTGTCGCACCACTCGGCCGGCTTGCGGTTCTTGAGCCAGAAGATGCAGGCCTTGATGTCGGGGGGCACATGCTCGACATAAACATGCTCGATCGCCGCGCCCCGGTTCTGAACGATCTTAACCGCGTCGTAGCTGTAGCCGATCGCCCTGCGATAAAGTGCCATCTCGACGCGCGCATCGGCAGCTTCCTTACCGACCCTGAGAGCAGCACTCAGTCGAGGATGCGCGATTTTCCAGTAGTTGAGCGTCCGCTCGCTTACACTGAGCATCTCGGCGATCTCTCGATCGGTCGCGCCGAATTTGGCAAAGGCGGCCGCGATCCTGATGAACTCCTCCTGCCATTTAGAGGGTCTGGCCATCACGCGCACGCCCGCGCGCGTGGACTGCAAAAACCACCGTTCGATGACGCATCTATCGATCCGATGACCTCTTGGTCGGTCAGAGCGCTTCGAGCGGAATCAGGATGGTGGGCGATCGGCGCGCGCCCGGACTCCTGATGCCAGCAAAGCATATCGCCATTGAGCGTTATGTCCCGCGCCGGTCGACGGAGGCTACTCGCTTCGCCATTCATTTCCGGCTCTCCGAAAGTCTCCAGATCGGTACACATGCGGTCGCCCCGCCGCGCGGAAACATACCCAACCCGCCGGACCGGAGCCGATATTGGGCGCGACTATCGACCAGCCGCTCGACCGGCCGACCGTGGAGACGCCACACCAGGCCATGCGGCGCATCTTCGGCTGCCGTCAGGTCATCGACGACCAGCGGGTCGACGCCGAACAGGTCCAGCTCGCTCCAGCCGATCGCCGCCGCCGCACGCGCCCAATCGTTAAACACCACCACCGCGTCATCGTAGATCTCGGTCCAGCGCGAATAAGTCACCCCGCCGCGCGGCTTGTCTCGATCGAGCCTCGCCAGCCCGTCCCGCCATTCGAGCAGCAGGGACCGGACATCATCCGATGAATTTCCGGAATCATGCCTACTCGGCTCACTGACAAAACCGACAGAACCGGGTTTCGTCAGTTTTGTCAGTTCCTCGACATAGGGAGTTTGCGAAATGCGTGCCTTCAGGCGATCCATATAGCTCACCGGTCGAGCCCCTTCGGATTGGCGATGTAGGTCGTCGTCGGCCGTCCGCCGGACGATGTCGTTGGCACCTCGATCGCGCGGAGCCATCGGGTTTCCTCGAGCAGATCCAAAACGTCGCCGACCTCAAGCTTGTCGGTCAAACCAGACCAGCCTTTTCGCTGGACGTCGCGAGCGGTGAAGCGCTGGTCGAGATCGCCGCGCCGCAGCCGGCGAACAATTTCGCGGGCGCCGGATGCACTGCGATCGAGCGCCGCCGAGTAGACACGATGCGCATGCGATTCCAGAAACTCGCCCCACGCGAGTGCTGACAAAACTGACAATTCCCCCACCGGTCCAGTCAGGCCGGATGCGAGGTGGTGGATCAGCGCCAGCGCGGGAATGAGTTTACGATATTTGGCGAGATGGCTCTCGACCGCCGGGTGCAGATCGCCCCCGCGCACGCGCTTCTCGTGATCGCGGCGCCACTCCCGAAAAAGATCCCGCCCGTCGCGATCGAAACGCAGATAGGGCCGCGAATCGTCGAACGGATCATGCATCGCGCCCACGCCATCGACCGTCATCTTGTCCAGGCGATCGAACACCGCGAAGGCGGCATTGCGATGTACGGCGTCAGGCTCGCGATCGACCTCTTTCCAGTTCGGCGCGATGTCCGGCCACACGATCATCGAGAAGCGTTGCATCATGCCGTCGTCACCGCCGCCGCCGCGGATCGCGGACGAGGCATAGTCGCGAAGCCGGCCGGGCTGGGTCGAACCGACCATGCTCGCCGTGACGCTCGGCACCCGCAGGTTCTTCCCCCGGATGATCCGGTCGAAGGTGTATTCCTCCGTACCGTTCCAGGCCGTCAGGTAGAAGCTGCGCGCCTCGACGTTTTCCTCACGGTCCAGGTTGCGCAGCAGCGACAGCAGCTCGTCACGATAGACAAGGAGGCCGTTCGGATTTTCGATCAGCAGTTCGCCCAGCACCTGATACGAGGTGTCGTTGACGCTGTAGCGGCGCAGCTTCGGTGCTTCCTCGTCGCCGCCGGCCAGATCGCTGAGGTCGGCATTCGTGTTGGCCCTTAGCCGCCTCTTCATCTCCCCCTTTTGCGCTTCCGCCCGCATCTCGCGCTCAAGCTCGCCCGCATCGTATTCGACCTTGCGAATATCGAATGCCCGCCGGGCATCGGACTCGAGCCGCTTCAGCGGGCGAAGCGCCTGCTGGACCGCGGGCGACTTCATCACGCCTGGCCGACCGACGATGCAACCCCAGAGGTTCGGCACCTCATACCAGTCCGTATGTTCCTGCGGGCGGATACCGACCTTGCGACCGATCACCGATCCGGCGGCGACGATCGCCGGGATGGCGACGAACTCAATCGGAGCCTGCATGCGCTCGGCGATGTCCTCGACCCACGGCGCGAGCGGCGCCGGCAACATGGCAATGTCGAACGCCTTCACCGCCGGCAAACCGGACGGGAGGGGCTTGGGATTGGGCCAGCGTTCCGACGACGCGGCACCAATAGATGCGCGGATGGCGTCGTCGTCGCCGACATCGGCGAAGTCCAGCGCGGTGGCAGCTGCGCGTGCCATGGTCAATTGCTCTCCCTTGGAGGTACGGCGACGCGCCCGCTCACAGCCATCGCGGCTTCATGGGCGGCGTCGAGGCCGAGGTTTCGTTTGATGTGCGGATGGTCGACCAGGTGCGCGTCGTCGTCGGCGGCGATAATGACGTCGACGTCGGGATAAGCGGCCTGCACCGACAGAGCCGTTGCTTTCAGGTTGGCGCCCGAGAAAGCCACCGCAACCGCCACTCCAGTTGCCCGCCGGACTGCCGCACAGGTCGCATAGCCCTCGCCAACGACCACGGCCTCGTTCGGTTCACCGACAAGCAGGAATAAGCCTTGCTGACGGCCACCCTTGGCGAAGCGCTTGACGCCCTCCGCATCGATCGTCTGCAGGTTCCAGAGCCTGCCGCCCGCGTCCCGCATCGGCACCAGCAGGCGGTTGCCTTCCTGCCGCAAGGCCTCGCCCAAGATGCGCTTGCAAACGAGGTATCTGTGAGCGGGATCGGCGGGCCGCGCCCGCTGCCAGCGCTCCGCACACCTCTCCGCCGTCGCTGTCTGCGTCGCCAGCTTCTCAGCTTCCCGTTCGGCGCGCTGGCGCCGCAGGTCCGCCTTCAACTTGCGGCGCTCATCGGCCGACATCGGGGTGAATCCTTCGGCGCGCCACCTTTGCGACACGTTCATCCGGTAATTACCGAAGGCGCCGGCCGGCCGGCCATCGAGATGCAGGACAGCCCAGCCGTTCCGCTTGCCGATGCCGTCGCCGTCGCAGCGGAACCGGATCAATTCCGGGCCGAGCAGCGGCAAGATCGGCTCGACGGGCTTGATGCCCACCGCTGCCATCGCATCAATGAAGGCGACCGCGATGTCGCTGTGGCGGACGAAGATCGCGGCGTCGTTAGCCATGCCCCCCTCCGCCGAGTGCGACGGCCATCATCATCGCCGCCCACTCGGGGCGGACGAGATGCGCGGCGATCATGCATTGCGCGCGGATGGTGGAGCCGGTGACGCCATCGCGGAGGCGGCTGCCACACCTTTCCCGCGACGCCCCGGCCAACGGCGAGTATTCGCCTTCCTGGGTCATGGCTCAGGACTCGCCGTCCAGGAGCCGTTTCAGGCTTTCGGCGGGGATGAGCGTGCGGCGGCCCAGCTTGCGTGCATCCAGCCGTTTGGCAGCGATGAGCTGATAGAGACGGGTCCGTCCCAGGGACGACACGCGGCAGGCCTCTTTGATGCTGTAGGCGAGAGGCGCGCCCTGTTCGTTCTGTGCCATGAAAGCCACCTACGGTTGTTGGTGGTCATCCACGTATGCAGAAAGCTAAGCGCGATCTTCCGGATTTTATGGGCGTTCGTCGCTTTTCAACGTGAGCGGCAGAGCGCCAAGGAGGGAGACAGGATGGAAACCAAAGCGCGCCGGGTCTTCGCGATGCCATGCCCTCGCCTCTTCAAGCACATCGGCGAGATCGGAGACACGCTTGACGCCAAACGCCAGTTCAAGCACCGCGCAGAAGAAGCGAGTGAAATTGGTCTGCTTATGGCCGTCTCGGGGCCATCCGTTGATCGTGATCTTCGTGCCCGTTGCCGCCTCGAATATCACCGCCAATTCGCGCGCGCGGCAGATGGTCCAATCCCTCAACAACCCTCTCATTTGCCATCCGGTCGCCCGCAACACGCTATTTTCCAGACCGTCGGGATCGAATCCGTTGCCATCCATCCCCGTGCGCGCAACGTCCGCGAGGCCTTCAACCGTCACGCCCGGCTTTAGAGCGAGATTGAGAGCCGCGAGCGCCAGCACCCAGCGCACGCGATCCGGATCGTCCTCGTATCCAGCAGGATCGGTAGATGGCACGTTGCTCTGAGTCCGCAGCGGCTTGCCGGTCACGCAGGCGCGCCTAGCCATTGTCGGCCCACCGCGCCGACTGGCGAAGCGGCACGATGTCTGCGCCCTTACGCAGCGTGTCGAGGTGGTCCGACCACCACTCGGCCATGGCCACGCGCTCCTCCCAATGCTGACCCCGCGCATACGCTCCCCGCACCGCATCGCTATGGCCATGCGCCAGTGCCCGCTCGATCGCGTCCGGCGTCCACTTGCCGCTCTCGTTCAGCAACGTCGAAGCGGTGGCGCGAAAGCCATGCGCGGTCATCTCGCCCTTGGCGTAGCCAAGCCGCCGCAGAGCGGCATTCAGCGTGTTGTCGCTCATGGGCCTCTGGCGTGTGCGCAGCGATGGGAACAGAAAGCCGCGATAGCCTTGCTCGCCGCCCGTGATCCCCTGCAGTTCGTGGAGAATGACAAGCGACTGGCGTGACAGCGGCACGGCGTGAGGCTTGCGCATCTTGGTCCGTTCCGCCGGGACGGTCCAAATTGCGGCATCCAGATCCAGTTCGTGCCAACAGGCCATGCGCAGTTCGCCGGGGCGCAGGAAGACGTGCGGAGCCAGTTGCAGCGCCAGCCGCGTGATCGCGTCCCCCTCATAGCCATCCATCGCCCGCAGCAGCCCGCCCAGCTTCACCGGGTCCAGGATCGCGGCATGGTGCGTGACGCGTGGCGCGGTAAGCGCGCCCCTCAAGTCGCGGCTGGGATCGCTTGTTAGCCTTGCAGTGGCGACGGCGTAGCGAAACACGCGGCTGGCGAATTGCAGACAGCGTCTGGCAGATTCCAGAGTACCTTTGCGTTCCAGCTTCCTCAGCGCTGCCAGAATATCGCCGGGCTGGATGGCGGCCACCGGCATGTGGCCGATCGCGGGGTTGAGCAGTTGAGCGAACCACTCCGCCTTGACGACGGTCGCCTCCGAATAGGGCCTATCACCGTCCGCCTTGCGCTTGGCAATATATTCGGCCGCGATAGCCGCGAACGTATCGCCAGCACCGGCCACCGCCTTAGCCTTGGCGCGTCGCTTCTCCAGTGCCGGGTCGCCTCCACTCGCCAAGCTCTCCAGCGCCTTGTCAGCCGCCTTGCGAGCCGCCGCCAGGGGTGTCGACGGATAGGTCCCGAGTGAAAGCAGCTTTTCCTTGCCTGCCACGCGGTATTTAAGCCGCCACAGCTTTCCTCCGGCCGGCGTGACGACGAGGTGCAGCCCGCGCCCGTCGAATAACTTTGCAGGCTTCACGCCCGGCTTCGCGTTGCGAATCACTACGTCGGAAAGGGCCATCGCCTCATACCCCTGCATAATCATGCAACCCGGGGCTATCTGCCGTGTGGGGGTATGTTCATGGCACCCCTACGCCCTACCCCCAAAGCCACCCCCAAAATTGGGGGTATGTCCGCGACCTTCAGCGAACGATCGTGGACATCGCGAGGGACAGATACCGCAGAAATCCTCAGGTTTCAACGATATCGCGGACGTCTGCGAATGGAAGGGTGGTGCCGCTTACAGGACTCGAACCTGTGACCCCCGCATTACGAATGCGATGCTCTACCAACTGAGCTAAAGCGGCCAGACCACGAACCGGCGGAAGCCAGGGCTCGCCGGAGCGCCGCCCCTACCAGCGGCGGCGGTGCAAGACAAGGGCCCTCGTGAGGTTCAGCGTGACGTTCAGCGTGGCGGGCAGAACGCGCCGGTCGGATCCGCCGCCAGCCGCAGGTCGGCGATGCTGATCGTCAGCGGCCCATCCGCTTCCAGCGCGAACGGCGCGGTCACCTTGGTCACGTCGGCACCACGATCGAGGAAGCATTTGATCGGCACCCGCAGCACCTGCCAGCCACTGCCCGCCTTCGCCAGCGCCGGCGCGACATCGACGCTGCCCGCACCCAGCGCCATGCGCACCGGCCCGCGCGGCGGCGAATCGAGGCGATAGGTGAGTTGCACCTGCACATCGGCATTGCTTTCGCGCGTCAGGTCGAGCGACGGCCCCTCGATGCGCACGCTGCCCTTGCCCGAAGCCGGCCAGGTCCATTGCGCGGCGCCTTCCTGCAAGGTCGCGCTGTCGACCGCGCGCTGGGTGACGGCGCCGGCGGTCAGCCGGAACGGTGCCGGCACCTTGCCCTTGGCGAAGAACAGGCTGGTGTTGGCGACCGAGGCATCGATCCCCGCGACCTCGCTCAGCGTCCCCAGCCGCGCCGGCCGAGCGTAGCTCGCGCCATGGCCGAACGCGAACAGCGGATCATAGCCGGGAGCGCCGCGGTTGAGCACGAACTGCGCCGCGGTCTTCGGCCAGGAATAGGAGAGCGTGCCGGTGAAGTCGTGCCGCGGCTTGCCATCGGCGCCGGCAATCAGGACGTCGGCGATGCCGCCGCCCTCGGTGCCCGGCAGCCAGGCGGCGACGAACGCGTCCGACGCGTTGAGTTCGGGGTTCACCCACAGCGGCCGCCCCGACAGGAACACCGAGACGACGGGCACGCCCGCCGCCTTAAGCTTCTTGAGCAAGGCGAGCGCCTCCTTGTCGCCGGCCTGGAATTCGAGCGAGCGGACGTCGCCGCGCATCTCGGCATAGGGCGTCTCGCCGAACACCACGACCGCGACATCGGGCTTGCGGGTGAAGCTGCCGTCGACGCTCAGGGTGGCACGGCCACCGGCGCCCTTCGCCGCTTCGGCGATGCCGGCATAGATCGACTGGCCGTTGGGGAAATCGGCGTTGCTGTTGCCATCGCCCTGCCACGACAGCGTCCAGCCGCCGGACTGCATGCCGATATCGTCCGCGCCGGGCCCGGCGACGAGGATGTAGGCACCCGGCCTGATCGGCAGCACGCCCTCATTCTTGAGCAGCACCAGCGATTTGCGCACCGCTTCGCGCGCGATCGCGCGATGGCCGGCACTGCCGATCACGCCGGCCCGATCGATCATCGGCCGCGCCGTCTCGAACAGCCCCAGCTTCAGCTTCACGCGCAGGATACGGCGGACCGCATCGTCGATCCGCGCCATCGGGATGGTGCCGTCGCGCGCCTGCCGCAGGGTGGCGTCATAAAGCCCCTGCCAGCTGTCCGGCGCCATCGCCATGTCCAGCCCGGCGTTGAAGGTCGCGGCGCAATCGGTCTTCGTGCAGCCGGTCACCTGGGCATGGCCGTTCCAATCCCCGACGATGAAGCCCTGGAACCCCATCCGCCCCTTGAGCACGTCGGTGAGCAGCGAGCGGTTGCCGTGCATCTTCTCGCCCTGCCAGCTGCTGAACGAGGCCATCACCGTCATCGTGCCGGCGTCGATCGCGGGCGGGTAGCCGGCGTTGTGGGTGCCGATCAGCACCGCTTCCGACACATCGGCATCGCCCTGGTCGATGCCGTCCTTCGTGCCGCCGTCTCCCAGGAAATGCTTGGCGCTGGCGGCGACGCGGCCATCCTGGATGCGCCCCTCCCCGGCCTTGCCCTGCAGCCCCTCCACCGCCGCCGCGGCATAGCCGCGCACCAGCGCCGGATCCTCCGAATAGCCTTCATAGGTGCGGCCCCAGCGATCGTCCTGCGGCACCGTGAGAGTTGGGCCGAACGCCCAGTCGATCCCCGCGGCCGCGGTCTCTGCGGCGGTCGCTGCGCCGATGCGCCGGATCAGCTCGGGATCATGCGCCGCACCCAACGCGATGTTGTGCGGGAAGATGGTCGCGCCGACGATGTTGTTGTTGCCGTGCACCGCATCGATGCCGAAGATCAGCGGGATCGGCTCGTGCTTCGATTGCCGCGCCATCGCGACGGCGTTGAAAGCCTGCGCGGTCGCCGCCCAGGCGCTGCCGGGCGACCGGTCCGGCTTGCCGATCGGCGGCGAGCTGCCGCCGGCAAGGATGCTGCCGAGCGGATATCTGCGCAGATCCTCCGGCGTGATCGCGCTGATATCGGCCTGGATCATCTGGCCGACCTTCTCCTCGACCGTCATCGCGGCGAGCAGCGTGTCGATGCGCGCCTCGGTCGCTGGATCGACGAGGCCCTTGCTCGCCGCGCGCGGCCAAGTGCCGGGATGCGCCACGCCGCGCGCGTCCGGAGCCTGCGCCGATGCGCTGCCGGGGGCCACGAGGCTGGCCGCCAATGCGAAAACCGCCGTGCGCGTCAATCCGTGCCGCATTCCCAAACCTCTCCTGCCCAATGCCTTCGACCACATCCGGCCGAACCTTATCCAATTTCACCACGCGGCGACATGCCGGTTCGACCGGTATCCAGCCTGCCTCCAGCCTCGCATATGTTATCGCTCCCGTTCAAGGGCAGGCCTGTCGCCGCGCCGATCAAGCGCCGACGAAACGAAGCTCCCTATACACGCGTGGACCCGCATAGACGCGCAGTTTCAGTGCAATTGTCTATATTTTTTGCGGTGCAGCAAGTGACGAGAGCCTACAACCAAGGTCGTAGGCTACGACCTTGGTCTTATGACAAATCGGCAACACAGACGAATTGATATCGCCGCTCTGAATAGCGCCGGATATCGCGGGAAGAGCTAGGGAAACGGAGGCTGTTCAATAAAAATCGAGGTGAATTTACTCAGAGTTATCGCCAATATTCGCGCCTGACCTTCCGGCGGTTGTATTGACACCCCCCGGCCCCGTGATAGCGTGTTGATGTAGCGGTCAATGGTAACGCTATCACGACCAAAACACGGCGCGACGGGGACAGTTTGCGCCGGTCAGGAACAGGGGAGGAATGGGCATGATCTCGTCCAACGTCACCAATACGTCCGCTGCGCGCCGAAGGGCGCGCGCGTTGCTGCTCGGCATGTCGCTGACGGCGTTCGCCGTCTCGGCAGGGTCGGCACACGCCCAGCAGGCGGACCCGACGACGCCGCCGGATGCGGCCAGCGAGCAGGACATCGTCGTCACCGGCCTGCGCGCCTCGTTCGAAGCATCGATGGACATCAAGCGCGATTCCACCGGCGTGGTCGACGCGATCTCCGCGCAGGATATCGGCAAATTCCCCGACACCAACCTCGCGGAATCGCTTCAGCGCATCCCGGGCGTATCGATCGATCGCCGCAACGGCGAGGGTGCGCGCGTCACGATCCGCGGCTTCGGCCCGCAGTTCAACCTGGTGACGGTCAACGGCCGCCAGATCGCGACATCGGACACCAACACCGTCGGCGGCGACCAGGACGTCGATTTTTCGCGCGCCACCAGCCGCTCGTTCGACTTTTCCAACCTTGCCTCCGAAGGCGTGTCGCGCCTGGAAGTGTACAAGACCGGCCGTTCCGCGCTGCCTTCGGGCGGCATCGGCGCCACGATCAACGTCGTGACGCAACGGCCGCTCGACCGCCGCGACAGCGGACTCACCGGCTCGATCGGTGCGAAGGCGCTTTACGACACCAGCAACGACGACTTCAAAGTAAATCCCGAAGTATCCGGCGTGCTGAGCTGGTCCGACGATGACGACCGCTTCGGCGTCTCGCTGTTCGGTGCCTATCAGAAGCGTGATTCGGCCGCCGCCAGCTCGACCTCCAACGATTGGAACGTCACGCGCTTCGCCGACATGCCAGGCCGCGCCGCCGACACGATCATCGAGAACGCGCCCTCGGATCCGAATACGCTGGTCGCGATCCCCAACGACAGCCGCTACCATTATTCGGAATCGTCGCGCGAGCGCATCAACGCCTCGGCAACGCTGCAGTTCAAGCCGGTCGAGACGCTGACGCTGACCTCCGACATCATCTTCGCGCAGAACAAGATCAGCGAGGCGCGATCGGACCAGGGCAACTGGTTCAACCGCCCCTTCGACCGGGTG
Source organism: Sphingomonas sanxanigenens DSM 19645 = NX02 (assembly GCF_000512205.2). NCBI lineage: Bacteria > Pseudomonadati > Pseudomonadota > Alphaproteobacteria > Sphingomonadales > Sphingomonadaceae > Sphingomonas > Sphingomonas sanxanigenens. The sequence goes on along the minus strand of NZ_CP006644.1, from coordinate 6,020,327 downwards.
CGGTTCGACGACAATCCCGTCATCGCGACCGCGGTCTTTCTCGAAGAAGGCTCGCGCTACGGCGTCAAGGACATCGGTTTCGAGCAGCAGTATCGCGCCACCAAGAGCGAGCTGCAGTCCTACGGCCTGAATGCGAGCTGGGAGATCACCGAGGGGCTGACCCTCAACCTCGACGGCAACCACTCCACGTCGTCGAGCCTTCCGGACTCGCGCAACGGCGCGAGCTCGACGCTGGTCAGCCTGGGCGCGCCGGTGGTGGATGGCCACTCGGTCGACTATAGCGGCAAGATCCCCCAGCAGAACTGGACACTCAATGACGCGACGCGCGGCAATGGCAACGGCGTGCTCGATATCGGCGACCTCGGCACGCAGGTTCAGCGCACCAACAGCTCGAGCCAGCGTCACCGGCTGAACCAGATCCGAGCCGATCTGGGCTGGGAGTTCGAGGGCGGCGGCCGGTTCGATGTCGGCGCCACCTACATCGATTCACGCATGACCAGCGCACGCACGCAGACGCAGCAGACGCTGGGCGACTGGGGCATCACCCAGGTCGGCGACGTGCAGCGGCTCGCCGGCGACCTGCTGCAGCCCTTCTGCATGAGCTGCAAGTTCGATCGCTACAGCCCGACCGGCAACGACATCGCGTTCCGCGGCAACGCCGTCGATCTCTACGAGGCCTTCGCGGAGGCCTATGTCGCGGCGGGCAACCCCATCAACGTCACCGGCCGTGACTTCGACCGGATCAACGAAAAAATCTGGTCGGCCTATGCCCAGTTCACGTGGAAGGGCGACCTGATGGGGCGGCCGAGCAGCCTCGTGGTGGGCGCGCGCTATGAGAACACCAAGACCGATGCCTATGCGATCATCTCGTTGCCCGATATCATCGAGTGGGATTCGGACAACGACTTCAGCCGGATCGTGACGACCAACTCGCTCGAACGGACGCAAGAGGGCGAATACAGCAATCTGCTGCCGGCCATCGATTTCCAGATCGAACCGATGGACAATGTCGTCGCGCGCGCATCCTACAGCCGCACGCTGGCTCGGCCCGACTATGGCAATCTGTTCGCGTCCCAGTCCGCCAATGGCCCCAACCGGCCGACCGCGCTGGGCGGCGTCGCCACCGGTGCCCAGGGCAACACCAATCTGAAGCCGCTCGTTTCGGACAATTTCGACATCTCGCTGGAATATTATTATGCACGGTCCAGCTACGTGTCGGTGGGCTTCTTCGCGAAGAAGGTGAAGAATTTCGTCGGCGTCGGGCAGGAAACGCTGAACCTGTTCGGCTTGCGCGATCCGAGTTCGGGTGCGCCCGGCTCCCGATCGGGTACGGCGCTCACGCAGTTGCAGACGCTCGGCATCACCGTCAGCGACGTCAGCCTGTTCACGCTGACCGCGCTGCTCGACGAGAATAACGGCAACCTCGCCGCGGCAACGGCGCAGCTCCAGGCCAACATCAACAACGGCGTGCTCGATCAGGCGTTCGTCGACCAGGTGCTGGCGCGGCGCGACGTTCTTGCCGACGGCACCGATCCGCTGTTCGAGTTCTCGGTATCCACCCCGATCAACAACCGGCAGGGCAATGTCCACGGCTTCGAAATCCAGGGACAGCATTTCTTCGGGGAAACCGGCTTCGGTATCTCGGGATCCTTCACCAAGGTTTCGGGTGATGTGAGCGTCGATGTCGGCGCGGATCCAACGCAGAACGTGTTCGCACTGGTGGGTCTCAGCGACAGCTTCAACATCACCGGCATCTTCGAGAAATATGGTGCCTCGGCGCGCGTCTCCTACAACTGGCGCGACAAATATCTCTCCGCCACCAACCGCGGCGGCAGCCGCAACCCGGTGTTCTACGCGCCGTTCGGCACGCTCGACGCCAATCTGAGCTACGACATCACCGAGAATATCGCGGTGTCGCTGGAAGCGATCAACATCCTGAGCGAGCCGGTGCGCACCTATGCGCGCGACACCAAGCAGCTCTATTTCGCGCAGGAACTGAAGCCTCGCATCCTGCTGGGTGCACGCTACCGGTTCTGAGCCGAGCGGGAGGGCGCGTCGAGCCGGCGCGCCCTTCCCTTCCGGTCGCCATCGGTTAGGTTCGCCGGCAGGCTATGTCGAAGGTCATCCGTGACGAACAAGGTTCTTCTCAACAATATCGACCATCATGACCTCAGGCTCAGGCCCGGCTACCACGCGGGCTTCGGCGATGCGGTGAACCAGATGCTGGTCTTCCCGACCGAGTTCGAGGAGGCGCAGCGCGATTTCCCGATCCTGTTCCGGCGCAATGACGCCGGCGGCGTCCAGGCGGTGGTGCTGCTCGGCCTCGACCGCGACGAGAATCTGTTCCTCGGCCCCACCGGCTGGACCACGCGCTATGTGCCGGCGCTGCAGCGGCGCGGGCCCTTCTCGATCGTGATGACGCCCGCCGCGGACGATCCGGACCGGCGCGAACCGATGATCCACGTCGATCTCGACGATCGGCGGATCGGCCGGGACGAGGGCGTGCCGCTGTTCCTGCCGCAGGGCGGCAACGCGCCCGCGCTCGAACGGGTCTCGGCCACGCTCAGGACGATCTATGTCGGCATGGAGATGGCGCAGCCGCTCTACGCCGCCTGGGATGCACATGGCCTGCTCGAGCCGGTCGAGCTCGACGTGGCGCTCGATGAGGAGCGCCATTATGCCGTACCCGGCGTCCATGCGGTGGTCGAGCACCGGCTGGCGGCGCTGCCCGGCGCGGCGCTCGAGGCGCTCAACCGGGCCGGCTTCCTGCGCCCGGCGATGCTCGCCTCGGCGTCGCTCGGCAATGTCCATCGCCTGATCGACCTCAAGCGGCGGCGGGACGGCGCCTGAGATGGCGCGACCGGCACGCGCGCTCGACGATATCGCAGCGGAGGCGATTCCGTTCGCCGCGCTGATCGCAGCCGGCGAACCGGCGATCCTGCGCGGCGTGGCGCGCGACTGGCCGATCGTCGCCGCGGCACGACGGTCCACTGCCGAGGCGATCGGCAGCCTCAAGCGCTTCGAAGGCGATCGCCCGGTGACCGCCTATACCGGCGCGCCGGAGATCGGCGGCCGCTTTTTCTACGACGCGACGCTGACCGGGCTGAACTTCACCGCCGCACGGGTGAAGCTCGGCGATGTCCTCGATCGGATCGCGGCCGGCAGCGGCGCTGCAGCGGCGGACGCCCCCGCGCTCTATATCGGCTCGACCGACCTCGACCTCTATTTGCCCGGCTTCCGTGCCGAGAATGATCTGCCGCTCGGCCCGATCGCCGCGCACGCGCCGCTCGCCAGCATCTGGATCGGCAACCGCACCGTCGCCGCCGCGCATTACGATATCTCCAACAACATCGCCTGTTGCGTCGCCGGCCGCCGCCGCTTCACCTTGTTCCCGCCCGACCAGATCGCGAACCTCTATCCCGGCCCGCTGGAGCCGACACCGGGCGGCCAGGTCGTGTCGATGGTCGATCCGGCGGCGCCGGATCTTGCGCGCTATCCGGGTTATCGCGATGCGCTTGCGGCAGCCGTCGTCGCCGAATTGGAGCCGGGCGACGCGCTCATCTATCCGGCGCTGTGGTGGCACCAGGTGGAGGCGCTCTGCGACTTCAACATCCTCGTCAATTACTGGTGGAACGACGCGCCCGCGCACGCCGACAATCCGCAGGCCAGCCTGCTCCACGCGCTGCTCAGCCTGCGCGACCGCCCGGCGGCGGAAAAGGCTGCGTGGCATGCGCTGTTCGACTATTATGTGTTCGGTGCGGGGGAGCGCGCGGGCGCGCACCTGCCCGACCAGGCCCGGGGCGCACTGGCGGCCCCGCTCGATCCGGCGGCTGCGCGGCGCCTGCGCGCGCAAATACTCAATCGGTTGAACCGATAGGCAGCCCGAAGCTGCCCTGCCCGATGCTCACGCCGGCAAGGAAATCAGCGGTTGTTCGAAGAAAGGCGGAAAGTCGATCTCGCGGAACGCCGCTTACTGCAGTTCCGCCAGGCTTTGCGCCATGATCGCCACCTGCGTGCGGTTGCGGACGTTGAGCTTGCGCATCAGCGCGGTCATGTGCGCCTTCACCGTTGCTTCGGCGATACCGAGATCCTCGGCGATCTGGCGGTTGAGCATGCCGGAGCGCACGCCGTGCATCACGCGCACCTGCGCCGGCGTGAGGTGGGCCGCGTTCACGCTATCACGATCTGTGCTGTCGACATGGCGACGGACGCCATTGGCATGAATGTCCATCGAACATTCTTCTCCCTTCCCTGACCGCGCCGGTGCGCGGACGGCTCTTTGGCCGCTCTTTCGATGGCAAAGTGCTAGGCGCCGGTCCGGCAGAGGTCAATGGAAATTAGCGCTACCATAGTCATATACGCGCTCATATCAGCACCTTATGTCATGACATGACAGACAACTCGATCGATCTGCCGTCGATCGGCCAATTCAATTGGCCTGACAGAAGATCTGCCGCCGCCCGTTACTGTCCGCAACGGCGAGCGCCACAGAAAAGCGCGATCAGCGCGTTATCGGGCGATCAGCGCGTTATCGGGCGATCAGCGCGTTATCGGGCGATAGCCGCAGCCGGCGCTGATCTCGGCGGCGGTGCGCTGGACCTCTTCCGATAGCGACACCATCACATCGTCGCTGAGGTAAAGCGCGGCCCCCGCAATCGACAAGGCGATGCAGATGCGGCCCATCGCGTCGCGCACCGGCGCCGCGATCGAACGCACGCCATCGCCAAGATCGCTGGCGTGGAGCACGACGCCGCGGCTGATATGCCCCTGCATCTCCTCCAACCACGCCGCCATCTTCGGTGCCTCGATCGCGTCGCCCTTCACATGGCGGTAGATGCGTTCGAGCGTGGCGAGATCCTCGTCGAGCAGCAATGCCTTGCCGAGGCCGGTCTCGACGATCGGCCGCCGGTCTCCCGGCGACGTCGATACGCGCAGCCGCTGCCGCCCGGTCACGCGTTCGAGATGGCGTGACCAATCGCCTTCGCGCTTGCCGACGAACACGCAGAACCCGGTGCGGTCGGAGAGCGATTCCATCAACGGCCGCGCGACCTGCACGAAGTCGGTCTGCTCCAGCGCCATCGCACCGAGTTGCAGCAGCTTGGGGCCGAGCGAATAGCCGTCGCGCGTCGCCGCGAGATAATCGCGCGACTTCAGCGCCTGCGCCAGGCGATGCGTCGTCGTCTTGCTGAGATCGAGCTTGCGCGCCAGTTCGACGGCCTTCACCGGGCCGCCGATCACCTCATCGAGGATGTCGAGCGCGCGCATCAGCGTCTGCGCGCCCTTGATGCCAGCGTCCTTGCCCTGTTCTTCCACCTGCACCGACATCCATTACCCCTGATTTTCCGGCCCCGATCGGCTGGCCTGCCCCCGGACCATGCGCGAAATGGCCTTTCCCGCGTGGTTCATCGGCTAAGGAAACTAGTCCTTGTCGATGCCAGTGCCTAGCCCGGCAAAGCGCCGAAGCTCAGGGTATGGAAATCCGGCGCGCAGTGTGGGCCGGGCGGGGCCGGTACCGCGATCAGTCGCCGCCGATCCGCTCGATGTCCGCACCCACCGCCTGCAGCTTTTCCTCGAGCCGCTCATAGCCGCGATCGAGATGGTAGATGCGCTGCACCTGCGTCTCGCCCTTGGCGGCGAGCCCGGCGAGCACCAGGCTCATCGACGCGCGCAGGTCGGTCGCCATCACCGGTGCACCGGTGAGTTCCTTCACGCCGCGCACCATCGCGCTGCGCCCCTGGACCTGGATATCCGCCCCCATCCGCGCCAGTTCGGGCACGTGCATGTAGCGGTTCTCGAAGATCGTTTCGGTCAGCAGGCTGGCGCCGTCTGCCAAGGTCAGCATCGCCATGAACTGCGCCTGCATGTCGGTGGGAAACGCAGGATAGGGCGCGGTCGACAGGCTGATGCCGTGAATGCCGCCATTGGCGGAGATGTGGATCACGTCGCCGGCGCGCTCCTCGACCTTGGCACCCGCCTCGCGCAGCGCTGCGAGCACCGCGGTCATGTCGTCCGCGCGCGCGCCGACCAGATCGAGTTCGCCGCCGGTGATCGCCGCCGCGCAGGCATAGCTGCCCGCCTCGATGCGATCGGGCATGACGCGATAGGTGGCGCCATACAGGCGCTCACGCCCCTCGATCACCAGTGTCTCGGTGCCGATCCCCTCGATCGATGCGCCCATCGCGACGAGGCAACGGCACAGATCGACGATCTCGGGCTCGCGCGCGGCGTTCTCGATCACCGACTGGCCGCGGGCGAGCACCGCCGCCATCACCGCATTCTCGGTCGCGCCCACCGAGACGAACGGGAAGATCACCTTGCCGCCGGGCAGCCGGCCGCCGGGCGCGGTCGCCTTTACATAGCCCGCCGCCAGCTCGATCTCCGCACCCAGCGCTTCCAGCGCCTTGAGGTGAAGGTCGATCGGACGGTTGCCGATCGCGCAGCCGCCGGGCAGCGACACCGTCGCCTCACCGGCGCGCGCGACGAGCGGGCCGAGCACCAGAATCGAGGCGCGCATCTTGCGCACGATGTCATAGGGCGCGACCGTCGAGGTGATCTTGGCGGCGCGCAGCGTCATCACCCGGCCGAAATCCTCCGGCCGCCCGCCTTCGACGGTGGTCGATACGCCATGCTGGTTGAGCAGGTGGCCGAAGCCGTCGACATCGGCAAGCCGCGGCAGGTTGCGCAGCGTCAGCGGCTCGTCGGTCAGCAGCGCGCAGGGCAGCAGCGTCAACGCGGCGTTCTTGGCTCCAGAGATCGGAAGGCGCCCGGCAAGCGGCCGGCCGCCGCGAATGATGATGCGGTCCATCCGCCGCCTATCCGCGATTAGGCTGCACTCCGCAACCCGAGCCATCGATGTCGGCGCAACGCCTTGGAACGGCCCGTCTATATTTTGTGTCGGTTGATCATTGTTAATGCCGGCAGCCAATCCGCTCCCCATGCGTTGTTACGGAAGCCAAACAACAGATGGAGCACGGGGGCATTGACGGGAAGCTGTTTTGCCGAGCGGCTGGGCCATTTCCTTGATCTTACCGAAAAGGAGCGCGCAGCGCTTGCCCGGCTGGAGGAGCGTGAGCGAACGCTCAAGCGCGGCCAGATGCTGCGACGGGAGAATGACGGCAGCGATGAGATCTACGTCCTGCGCCACGGCTGGATGATGAGCTATGTCTATCTGGACGACGGCAGCCGCCAGATCCTCCGGCTGCACTTTCCCGGCGACCTGATCGGTTCATCCAACATCGCCTATCGCGACGCCGCCGAATCGCTGACCGCGATCACCGACGCGGTGGTCTGCCCCTTCGAAAAGCAGGCGCTGCGCACGCTGTTCGATGATCACCCGCGCGTCGCCGCCTTGCTGTTCGCGGTATCGCAGGCAGAGCGTGTGTCGCTGACCGACCGCCTTGCGTCGCTGGGCCGAACCTCGGCGCGCGCGCGTGTCGGTGCGCTGCTCCTGGACATGCTCCACCGCATCCGCTTCATGCGCAAGGACGTGACCAACAGCTTCGAGCTGATCCTGACGCAGGAAGAGATTGGCGACGCGACCGGGCTGACAGCGGTACATGTGAACCGCATGATGCGCGCGCTGGCCGAGGAAGGCATGATCGAGCGGCGCAACGGCTCGGTGACGATCGTCGACGAACGGGCGCTGGCACAGGCTTCCGCCTATTTCAACCGCTTCGCCGAACTCGATACGAGCTGGTTTCCGGCCCCGCGCGGCTGAGCCCCGGGGCGGTCAGGCGCGTATAAGGGCGGTCAGGCCTTCTCGAGCGTGCATTGCAGCGGGTGCTGATTCTCGCGCGCGAAATCGATCACCTGTGCCACCTTGCTCTCGGCAACTTCATAGGTGAACACGCCGCACACGCCGACGCCCTTCTGGTGGACGTGGAGCATGACCCGAGTCGCATCTTCCATGTTCATCCGGAAAAAGCGCTGCAGCACGAGAACGACGAACTCCATCGGGGTATAGTCGTCGTTGAGCATCAACACCTTGTAGAGCGAAGGCTTGCGGGTCCGCGTGCGCGTGCGGGTTGCGACGCCCAGGCCGTTCCCTTCGTCCTCGCCATCCTTGCGCGTTGTCATCCCGACGATTTTCCGGTGCTGCTGCATAGGGGAAGAATATGGCATCGCCGTCGCCGAGGGCAAGGGCGGAGGCCTCAACTCGCCGCCGAGACAGCGAAAAGGCGGAAACGAAAACGGCCGCTTCCGAAGGGAAGCGGCCGTTTGCTGGTCCGGTCGAAACCAGCGGCGATCAGAGCGCGCTGGTCTTCATCTTCTCGACGGTGACCGAGATCCGGCTCGAAATCGGCTGGAAGACCTCGTTGGTCACCTTCAGCCAGGTCTCGCTGGCCTTCGACGCTTCGGCGACGAACGCGTCGAACGACGACTTGGCGTAGTCGCTCTGCAGCTTGAACAGCTCGGTCGGGGTCTTGGCCGACGCGAAGCCCTTCAGCGCGGCGGTCGCCGACTCGAACGACTTGCGACCGTACTCGGCGGCGTCCTGACCCAGCGTCTCGGCATTCTTCGCGGCGAGCTTGGTCGATTCGACCAGCGCCTCGAGATTCGCCTTGTGATATTCGACGCCCTCTTCGGCGAGCTTGCTGCTCTTCGCATAGGCGGCGCTGGCGCGCTCCTTCATGTCACCGAAAAGCTTCTGGGTGGTCTCTTCGACCTTCGCCACGGTCTCATTCATGCTCGATATTCCTTTCTGCGACGCCGTCGCCACTGTGGGCGCCGGCTCTGGTGCGGGGGCAGCTTGGGGACGCGCAGCCTCGATCGGTTCGACGACCGGCGACGCGGCAGGCTTTTCTTCGACGTCAAGCGCCGGCATCGGCTCCGGCTTGGTCGGCGCGGGCGGTTCGGGAACCTTGGCGACAACGGGTGCCGCCGTGGGCGCGGCCGGAACCGGCTTCGCTGCGACGGGCTTGGGGGGAACCGCTTCGGCCACCACCGGCGCGGCTTTCAAGACCGGCTTCGCAGCCGGTGCGGGAACTTTGGCCGGAGCGGCTGGCACCGAAACCTTCGGCGCCGCCGCAACGGGCGCGGGCGTCTTGACAGAGGCCTTCGCGACGGCGGGCTTCGCAACCGCAACAGCCTTGTCCACAGGCGCTTTCGGCGCTGCGGATTTTGCTGTCTTCGGCTTCATCGTGCTCACCGGCTTCTTGTCAGGCGAGTCGGGCATCTGACACTCCTAAACGCTTTATGCTGCATCGCACAAATAGGGCTGCAGATCAAGCATTGCAAGCGAATTTGTGCAGTGCAGCATAAAGTCACATCAGGGTCATCATCCCGTAACCGGGGCGTATCCTAACGCGCGCGCACATAGCTCCCCGGCGCATCTTCCAGCGCTTTCAGCCGTCCCTTGCCGGGCATGCGGGCGGCACGCGCGGCGACACGGGTGTCATCAAGCGCCTCGATCCACCGGATCCAGTCCGGCCACCAGCTGCCTTTGGTTTCCACGGCCTTCTCGAGAAACTCGGACAGGGTGGCCGCGGTTCCCTCATGGCTCCAATATTGATATTTTCCCGATGTCGGCGGGTTCACGACGCCGGCGATGTGCCCCGAACCGGCCAGCAGGAAGCGCATCGGCCCCGCGAAATGCTCGGTCAGCTTCCAGACGCTCTGCAGCGGCGCGATATGATCCTCGCGGCCGGCCTGGATATAGGCGGGCGTCTTCACCAGCGACAGGTCGATCGGCGTGCCGTCGACCGAGAGCGCGCCGGGCTGAACCAGCTTGTTGTCGCGATAGAGGTCGGTCAGGTAGGACCGATGCCACAGTGCCGGCAGGTTGGTGGTGTCGCCATTCCAGTAGAGCAGGTCGAACGGCGCATAATCCTGCCCGAGCAGATAGTTGTTCTGGACATAGTTCCAGATGAGATCGCGGCTGCGCAGCAGGTTGAAGGTGGCCGCCATATAGCGGCCGTCGAGAAAACCATCGTTGGCGAGCGCATCGATCACCGAAAGCTGGTCGTCATCGACGAACAATGTGAGCTCGCCGGCATCGGCGAAATCGACCTGCGCGGTGAAGAAGGTGGCGCTGCGCACCTTGTCCGCCTCTCCGCGCGCGGCGAGCAGCGCGAGCGTGGCGGCCAGCGTGGTGCCGGCGACGCAGTAGCCGATCGCGTGCACGGCATCGACGCCCAGCAGGTCACGCACCGTATCGATCGCATCGATCTGCCCGCGCAGGATGTAATCGTCCCACGTCACATCCTTCATGCCGGCATCGGCCGACTTCCAGGAAACGATGAACACGCTGAGCCCTTGCGACACCGCCCAGCGGATGAAGCTCTTTTCCGGGTTGAGATCGAGGATGTAGTAGCGGTTGATCCAGGGCGGGAAGATGACCAGCGGCGTACGCATCAGCTGCGGCGTCGTCGGCTGATAGTGGATCAGTTCATAGAGCGGGGTGCGCTTGATGACCTTGCCCGGCGTGACCGCGACGTTGCGTCCGACCTCGAACGCGCCGCTGTCGGTGTGCGTCAGTTGGCCGCGGCCGAGGTCCGACAGCAGATGGTCGAGCCCCTTGAGCAGATTCTCGCCGCGCGTTTCCAGCGTCTTTTCGATCACCACCGGATTGCTGAGCGGAAAGTTGGACGGGCTCATCGCATCGACGAAGCCGCGCGTCGCGAAGCGGATCCGCTCCTTCTGCCTGGCGTCGAGCCCGTCGATCGCATCGACGCCCTTCAGCAGATGATCGGACACCAGCAGATAGGATTGGCGGACGAGATCGAACAGCGGGCTGTCGCGCCAGGCCGGCGCGGAGAAGCGCTTGTCGCGATCGGCGCGGCGGCCGATCTCTTCCGAAAGCGCGCGCGCCTCGGAAGGCGCCTCCTCCGGCATCAGGAAGCGCTGCCACAGCTTGAGCGAGTCGGACCAGAAGTCGGTCTGCGCCTTGAGCATCGCCCCGCCCGCGGCGGCGAAACCGGACATGGGCGTTTCGGGATCGTTCGTACGCGCCTTCTCGATCTCGCGAAGGCTGTAATCGAGCATCATCTGCTGCGCGCGGCCGAACACCCAGGTCCAATGCTGGATCTCTTCCAGCGGCATCGGGGTCTGGGCTTCACTGGTGTCCGTCATCCGGTGTTCCTTCTCAGCGCTTCCACGTCCCCGACCGCAGTCCGGCCGCCGACCGGCGCGCCAAAATGCGGAATTCACGCGCAGCGTCAAATCGCCTATGCACGAACCGCGGGACGGTTCCCGCTACAACCGAGAAATGAAGGTCCCATGTCCGAAGAGTTTTACCGCATCAAACGCCTTCCTCCCTATGTCATCGCCGAAGTGAACGCGATGCGGGCGGCGGCGCGTGCGGCAGGCGAGGACATCATCGACCTGGGCATGGGCAATCCCGACCTGCCGCCGCCGGCGCACGTGATCGACAAATTGTGCGAGGTGGCGCGCAAGCCCGATGCCCACGGCTATTCGGCGTCGAAGGGCATTCCCGGGCTGCGCCGCGCGCAGGCCAATTATTACCAGCGCCGCTTCGGCGTCGAGGTCGACGCCGACCGGGAGATCGTCGTGACCCTGGGCTCGAAGGAAGGCCTCGCCAATCTCGCGCAGGCGATCACCGCCCCGGGCGACGTGGTGCTGGCGCCCAACCCCAGCTACCCGATCCACACCTTCGGCTTCATCATCGCGGGCGCGACGATCCGATCGGTGCCGACCACGCCCGACGAGCGCTATTTCGAAGCGCTCGATCGCGCGGTGAAGTTCACCGTGCCCAAGCCGTCGGTGCTGGTGATGGGCTATCCGTCCAACCCGACCGCCGAAGTGGTCGATCTCGCCTTCTACGAGCGGGTCGTCGCCTTCGCGAAGGAGCATGGTCTCTGGGTGCTCTCCGACCTCGCCTATAGCGAGATCTATTTCGATGGCGTGCCGACTCCCTCGATCCTGCAGGTACCCGGCGCGAAGGACGTCGCGGTCGAGTTCACCTCGCTGTCCAAGACCTATTCGATGGCGGGATGGCGGATGGGCTTCGCGGTGGGCAACCCGACATTGATCGCGGCGCTCACCCGGGTGAAATCCTATCTCGATTATGGCGCGTTCACGCCGATCCAGGCCGCCGCGGTGGCGGCGATCAACGGCCCGCAGGATATCATCGAGGCCAACCGCCAGCTCTACAGGCGCCGCCGCGACGTGCTGGTCGAGAGCTTCGGCCGCGCCGGCTGGGATATCCCCCCGCCCCGCGCCAGCATGTTCGCCTGGGCACCGCTGCCGCCGGCGCTGGCGCATCTCGGCAGCCTCGAATTCTCCAAGCAGCTGCTGACGCATGCCGGCGTCGCCGTCGCACCGGGCGTCGGCTATGGCGAGGACGGCGAAGGCTATGTCCGCATCGCGATGGTGGAGAACGAACAGCGCATCCGGCAGGCGGCGCGCAACGTCCGCCGCTATCTCGCCAGCATGGGCGTGAACGCCGGCGCCACCCGCGCCGTCTGATCCGCCCGGATTGTTTCGCACATCGCGGCCCGGTGGACCCGTCCACCGGGCCGTTTCGTTTCGGGAAACGCAAGGAGGGGGTGCGACCGCGGCCGGTCAGGCGCGCACCGACCGATGCGTCTCCCCTGCCTTTGCCGAAAAGCGCCAGGGGGTCGCCGTCGTCCCGCTGACGCAATGGCGCCGCGCCCCTGCCCGCCAGCGTTCGTTCCCGGCAAATGACGAAAGGGGCAGACCTTGCGGTCCGCCCCTTCGCTGCTCACTTCGATCCTCGAACGCGCGCCGGGGCGCGCGTCTTCAGAAGGCCTTGCCGTAAAACTCGTTACCGACAAAGCCCATCTTGGTGACCTCGGACTTCTTGATCACCGCAAGAACCTGATCGACCTTTTCGTAGCGGGCGTTCTCGTCCGGCTGCAGGTGCAGTTCGGGCTCGGGCGCCATCTGACGGGTCTGGTCGAGATAGGTGCGCAACGTCGCGAGATCCACCGCAGCGCCATTCCAGTAAACCACGCCGGCAGGATCAATCGTGATCTTGTTCTTGATCGGATCGATCGGCGGCGGATTCGAGGCGTTCGAATTCACCGGAAGATCGATCTTCACAGCGTGGGTCTGAATCGGAATGGTGATGATGAACATGATCAGGAGCACGAGCATCACGTCGATCAACGGCGTGGTGTTCATGTCCATGATCGGTTCGTCAGCACCAGCGGCCCCGACACTCATTGCCATAACAAATCTCCTTGTGCGGGTCGGACGCCGTCAGAGACGGGCTGTCACGCCGCCAGCGGGCGGCTCCGAAATGAAGCCGACGCGCGCGAAACCGGCACGCTGCATCGTGAAGATCGCGCCACCGATGCAACGGTAGGGCGTGTTCACGTCGCCGCGGATATGGGCTTCGGGCAGTTCCAGTTCGGGATTGTTCACCCCGCCCTGGCGCGCGATCTCGGCTTCCAGCTTCTTGACGGCGCGCTGCAGCAGGTCTCCGGAATTGACCTGGGTCTGGTTCCAGTAAACCTCGCAGGTGCCGCCCGGACCGCCCTTGACCGAGAGCGATACGTTCTCGGGCTTGGTGGTCGTCGGATCGTGACGCACGTCGGGCAGCTTGAGATCGATCGACTGCACAACGACCGGAACGGTGATCAGGAAGATGATGAGAAGCACCAGCATGACGTCGACGAGCGGCGTCGTGTTGATGTCCGACATTGGCTTGTCGTCACCGCCCTCACCGGGCACACTCATTGCCATCTTTAATTACTTCCTATCCTGCTTGGCCGGGGCGCCGAGGCATCCCGGCCGGGAGGAGGGGCGGCGGTCGGGCGATATATCCCGATCCGCCGCCGTCAAGATCAGGCCTTGGTCGTCGAAACGCCAGCCGGCTTCGGCGGGGTCGCCACCGGCTTCGCGGGAGCCGCGCGGCTCACGACAACCGGCTTCACCGCACCGCCCGACATCATGTAGCCGAGCAGATCGTTCGAGAAGGCGCCGAGATCTTCGGAAATCGCCTTGTTGCGGCGCTGCAGCCAGTTGAACGCGAGCACCGCCGGCACGGCGACGACCAGACCGATGGCGGTCATGATCAGCGCTTCACCGACCGGGCCGGCGACCGCGTCGATCGACGCCTGGCCAGCCGCACCGATCTTGATGAGCGCGTTCAGAATGCCGACGACGGTGCCGAACAGGCCGATGAACGGCGCGGTCGAACCGACGGTGGCGAGGAAGGCCAGGCCTTCGCCGAGCTTCGAGTTGATCGCGCCCTGGCTGCGGTTCAGCGAGCCGTGCAGCCAGTCATGCGCCTCGACCGGATCGGTCAGCTTGGCGTGCTGGTCGAGAGCGATCAGCGCGTCGTCGACGATCTGCTTGTAGGCGCTGTTCTTTTCCAGCTTGGCGGCGCCGTCCTTCAGGCTCGGGCTCGCCCAGAAAGCCGTGCGGACCTTCTTGGTCTGGCCGAAGATCTTCTGCTGATCATAGGCCTTGGTGAACAGGATGTAGAAGGTCCCGATCGACATGAAGGTGAGGATCGCGGCGGTGGCCCAGGTCAGCGGGCCGCCTTCGACGATCGCCGGGATCAGGCCATAGGGGTTTTCGCCGGCGGGCGCCGCAGCGGCGAGGGTCGAGATGAGCATAAGGGATCTTTCCTCTATATCTGTCTGTCAGACCGCCGCCTGCACCCCATGATTCGACACGGGGCGCGGCGGCGGGAAATCGATCAGTTGTCGGGCATCCGCCAGACGACACGCCGGCTCGCCGACGTGCGGATCGGGTTACCCGCATTGTCGAGCGCGGGCTTATACCGGGCGCGGCGCGTGATGTTCTTGCACGCGGCCTCGTCGAGATCGGGCGAACCGCTCGACGACGTCACGCGGCAATTCTCCACGCGACCCTCGGTATTGATGTCCCACGCAACGCCGCTGGTGCCCGTCCGCTCTTCGCGCAGCGCGCGCGGCGGATAGTCGTCCTGCGTGACCCACGAACCCTGGTCGCCACGCGCAACGGCGGGCTGCGCCAGACGCGGCGCGGGGGGAGCAGCAGGAGGCGCCGGAGGCGCCGGGGCGGCCCTCGGCGTGATGACCGGACGCTCAGGGGCGACGGCGGTTGTCTGGATCGGGGGCGGCGCCACGTTCGTCTGAACGATCGGCGGCGGCGAGACCACGGGCGGCGGTTGCACCGTCTGTGGCTGTTCCGGCGGCGGGGGGGGCGGCTCTTCTTCAGGCGGCGGCGTTTCTTCCTGAACTTCGAACGTCTTCAGGTCTTGTGCGACCTTCTTCGCAATGTTCGGAATCAGACCGACGATGAAGGCATAGCCGAGCAGGACATGCACGAGCGCCACGATGACGACCGCAACGACCCGGCTGTTACCCGAATTTCTGTCAGCGTAGGCCATTCAGCTACGTAACTCCTCTTACCAGGCTGTGCGCAGAGCATGCCTATCGCGCCGGAGCGACGGCCTGACCCACTCTGCCCGGAATGATTATCTTTGGCAGACCCGGAGTGTCTATCGCGCCACACCCAGCGAGGCAATCTCTTTGTGCGGCTTGAAACGGCGCGTTTCCGTATGGCAAAAGGGCTATTCAGCCCCATATTCCTGCCCCTCCAACAATGGGAAGCTGATGCGTCTGCTGTACCCTCTCGCGGCCCTCGCCGCGCTGTCCACCACGGCCGTTTTCGCCGCCCCTTCCCCGCCACAAACCCCGCTTCCCGCCTATACTTACGCGGATCTTGCGGACCTTTCGATCACCGCGCCGGTCATTGCTAGCGCAACCATCCGCGAGGCGATCAGGGTCAAGGGGGCGCAGGCCGCCGATGTGCCTTCCGGCAAGATGCGGTTTTTCGTTCGGGCCGATATCGTCAGCCTGATTCGCGGCGAAGGCGGCCTTGCGCCGCAGGTCGCGTACGTCGTCGACGTGCCCCTCGATTCGCGGGGCCGCGCGCCCAAGCTGAAGCGCTCGCAGGTGCTGCTGCTCGCGCGCCGCGTCGCCGGCCGTCCAGGCGAGATCCAGCTCGTCGCCAAGGACGCCCAATTGCCCTGGTCGGCGCCGCTCGAGCAGCGCGTTCGCGCTATCGTGCAGGAATCGGTGCGCCGGGATGCGCCGCCGGCGATCGCCCGGATCGGCAGTGCGTTCCATGTCATGGGAACGCTACCAGGCGAAGGGGAGACGCAGATCTTCGTCATTGCGGCCAACAATGTGCCGATCTCGCTGAGCGTGGTCCGCCGTCCCGGACAGGAACGCCATTGGGGCGTGGCGCTGGGCGAGATCGTCGACGAATCCGCGAGCGCGCCAGCGCCGGACACGCTGCTGTGGTACCGGCTGGCCTGCGGCCTGCCGCGCGCGCTGCCCGCCGCCGCGCTCAACGATGCGGAGCCCGCGGCGGCGCAGGCCGCGCGCGAGGACTATCGCTACGTGCTCGACCGGCTCGGCCCCTGCGCGCGCACGCGCGCCGCGGGGTGAGGCTGGCGGGCGGCTCAGCCCTCGAAAGAGGCGATCTCGACGCCGACCGCCTTGCAGTCCGCATAGACGTCCGGCTTGCGCGTCGACACGCGCAGGCGGACGACGCCGCGGCGCGCGGCGATCAGGTCGTAAATCTCGCGCGCCAACGTTTCCTGCAGGTTGAACCGGCGGCCCTGCGTCACACGGAGAATCTCCGTGCGCAGGAAATCATAGTTCCAGGCGGCCGCGGCGCTGTCTTCCGCGGCGAAATGTTCGGCATCGACCCACACGTCGACCGAGATCAGCAGGCGCTGCGGCGCCCCCACCTCGAAATCATGGAACCCGATATCCACCGGCAGATCGAACGCCTCCAGGAAGATGCGGTGGCTGCGCGGGGCGAGGCTCCGGGGCACGAGGCCGTCGAGCTTGGGCGGGGTGGTCATTCGGTCTCCATGAATTGAACGTCGCGGGGCAGGCCGAGAAAGCGCTGCCCGGCATCGATGGCGATGGTCTGGCCGGTGATCGTCGGCGTCGCGATGAGGAAGCGCAGCGCCGCGACGAGATCGTCGACGGTGACGCCGGTGCCGAGCGCGGTCATCCGGTGCGCCTTCTCGAAATTGTCGCGGCTTTGGGGGCCCGACACCAATGTAACGGCGGGCGCGATGCCGCACACCCGGATCCCGCGCGGCGCCAGCACGCGCGCGAGCAATTCGCTGGCGCCGGCCAGCGCCTGTTTCGACACCGTATAGGAAAAGAAGTCGGGATTGGGCTGCGCGAGCTTGGCGTCGAGCAGATTGACGACCAGCGCCGGCTGCCCCTCGGGCACCGCCGCGGCGAAGCCCCGCGCCAGCAGCACCGGCGCGCGCACGTTCACCGCCATGTGGCGATCCCATTGCGCGACGCCGAAATCGCCGAACAGGTCGAGATCGAAGCGCGAGGCATTGTTGACGAGCAGCGCCGGCGGCGGCAGCCCGTCGAGCGCGGCCATCACCCGCCCGGCGCAATCCGGCTCGGCGAGGTCGGCGGCGACGACGGTCGCATCGCCGAGTTCGGCCGCGAGCGCATCCGCCTCGGCACGGCTGGCGTGGCAGTGGATCAGCAGGTGCCAGCCGTCCGCGGCGAGCGCGCGCGCCATCGCGGCGCCGATGCGCTTCGCCCCGCCGGTGACGATTGCCGTGCGTTCGCTGCCCATGCGGTGCCGCTAGACGGTTGCGGGGGCGCTGGGAAGGCGGGTCACGCCGCAGCGCTCGGCCGCGCCGCCATCGCCGCGCGCCATCGGGCGACACCCTCCCCCGCGCCCCCCATGTCGAGTCGGCCGACCCCGCCGAATTCCAGCGTCACGAAGGCGGCGATGTCGGCATAGCTCAACCGGTCGGTCGCGATCCACTCATGCTCCGCCAGCCGCGTCTCCAATGTTTCGAGGAAGCGCCGCCACAGCAACCCGGCGCGCGCCACCAGCGCGGGAATCTGCGGCACCTCAGGCCAGCAGCCGGGCAGCGCCTTGCCGGCAAGACGCGGATGGCCGTTGCGAAACGCGTAGACCGCAGCCGCATAGCCTTCGCCATCGACCAGCCGCAGCACCGATTCGATGCGCGCCACGTCGCGCGGATTGGCGCCGAACAGCGACGGCTCGGGGTGCAGCGTCTCGAAGAAGCGGCAGATCGCCGACGATTCGAGGATCAGTTCGCCATCGTCGAGCTGCAGCGCCGGCAGGGTGCCGCGCGGATTGATGTCCAGAAAGTCGGCGGCGAGATGGGCACCGCCCCGGATGTCGACGGAGACGCGCGGCACGTTCAGCGCCTTTTCCGCAAGATACATGCGGACGCGTCGCGGGCTCGGCGCCCAGGCCGCATCGAACAGTTTCATCGAAAATCCCCCTGATTTCGCTTTCCAAATCCCCACATGACGCTAAAGCGCGCCGCCGCCGAGATCGATCGGCACCGCCATTGAGGAGCGAACCGGACGTTGGTCAAGATCACCCCCCTGAGCGACGCCGATCCGTCGGCGGTGGAAGCGCTGCTGGACGACGCCTTCGGCGCCGACCGCCGCGGCCGCACCGCCTATCGGATGCGCGAAGGGACGCAGGCGATCGACGCGCTGTGCTTCGGCGCGTTCGACGGCGGCCGGCTGGTGGGCACGATCCAGTGCTGGCCGGTATCGTTGCTGACCCCGCTGGGCGCGCAGCCGATGGTGATGGTCGGTCCCGTCGCGGTCGAGCCCGATCGCCAGCGCGACGGCATCGGCCGCGCGCTGGTCGCCGCTTCGCTGGCAGCATCCGATGCGCGCGGCGGCGATGTGCTGATGATGATCGGCGATCCCGAATATTATGGCCGCTTCTTCGGCTTCAGTGCCGACGGCACCGCCCTGTGGGAGGTGCCGGGCCCGGTCGAGCGGCACCGGCTGCTCGCGCGGGTGCCCGACGGCACCGTCATGGCGGCGGCGGGCCGGATCGCGCCGCGCGTCCACGCCTGATTTCGGCGCGCGGACGATACGGATCGGCGGACCCGCGCTTTGCGGACGCCGGCCGAATCGCCTAAGCGGCAGGCCATGCCGATGCCCCCGCCCCCCGATCTTGCCGGCCTGTCGCTTGCCGACATCGCCCGGCTCGCCGCCGAACGACGCCTGCCGCCGGTCGACCAGTGGCATCCCGACCGCAGCGGCGACAGCGAGATGCGGATCGCGGCGGACGGCAGCTGGTATCATCAGGGCGACCGCATCGATCGCCCCGAGATGGTCCGGCTGTTCGCCACCATCCTGCGGCGCGAGGCGGATGGCAGCCATGTGCTGGTGACGCCGGCGGAACGGCTGGCCATCGCGGTGGACGATGCGGCGTTCGTCGCCGTCGAGCTCAAGAGCGAGGGTGAAGGTCCCGCCCGCCGGCTGGCGTTCCGCCTCAACACCGGCGACCTGGTGATCGCAGGGCCCGAGCACGCCCTGACCGTCGTCGAGCGCGCCGATGGCCCGCACCCCTATCTGCACGTGCGCGGCGGGCTGCAGGCGCTGATCGCGCGGCCGCTGTTCTACGAACTGGCCGAGATCGCCATCGCCGAGGACCATGCCCCGGCCGGCGTGTGGAGCGACGGCGCCTTCTTCACGCTGGAGCCGGCGGCATGACGCTTGCCGAACGATTGCGTCTCGCGCTCGAACGCGGCGGCGAACGCCAGACCATATTGCTGGAGGGCGATGTGCGCGACGCCCTGGTCGGCGCAGGCGAGGTGATCGTGCCGGCGGCGGTACTCGTCGCCGTCACCGACCGCGCCGAGCCGGGCGTGATCCTGACGCGGCGCACGACGACCTTGCGTCGCCACGCCGGCCAGATCGCCTTCCCCGGCGGCCGCGTCGACCCCGAGGATGCCGGCATCGTCGCCGCGGCCCTGCGCGAGGCGGAGGAGGAGATCGGCCTGCCGCGCGCGATGGTCGAGGTGATCGGCGAGGCGGACGGCTATCGCACCGTCACCGGCTTCCAGGTGACGCCGGTGATCGGCGTCGTACCGCCGGACCTGACGCTGGTGCCGCACGAGGCCGAGGTTGCCGATGTGTTCGAGGTGCCGCTGTCGGTGCTGATGGGCGAAGGCAATTATATCGAGCAGGCCATCGAGTGGCAGGGCCGCCAGCGGCACTATTACGAGCTGTCATGGGATGGGCGCCGCATCTGGGGCGCGACCGCGGGCATGCTGATCAACCTGGCGCGGAGGCTGGCATGGACGGCTTGACCCTGCCCGACGTCGACTGGCGCACGCGCAACGGCATGGCGGCGCTGCTCGACGCGCTGGGCGCCAACGAGGGTGACAGCCGCTTCGTCGGCGGAGCGGTGCGCGACGCGCTGCTCGGCATCGACGCCAAGGATGTCGACATCGCGACGCGGCTGAAGCCGCCGCAGGTGCTCGAACGGCTGAAGCGGCAGGCGATCCGCGCGGTGCCGACGGGGATCGCGCACGGGACGATCACGGCGGTGCTCAAGAGCGGCCCGGTGGAGGTGACCACGTTGCGCCGCGACGTCGCCACCGACGGCCGCCGCGCCACCGTCGCCTTTTCGGACGACTGGCGCGAGGATGCGGCGCGGCGCGACTTCACGATCAACGCGCTCTACGCCGACCCGTCAACCGGCGAGATCCACGATTATTTCGGCGGCCTCGCCGATCTCGCCGTGCGCCGCGTCCGCTTCATCGGCGCGCCGCTGGAGCGCATCGCCGAGGATCATCTGCGCATATTGCGCTTCTTCCGCTTCCACGCGCGCTTCGGACTCGACCGCCCCGATGAGGAGGGGCTCGCGGCCTGCGCCGCGCGTGCCAACGATCTGATGGCGCTGTCGCGGGAGCGAATCGCCGACGAGCTGCTCAAGCTGCTCGCCGTCGCGGATCCCCGGCCCACCGTCGCGCTGATGATCGATCGGGGCATCTTCACGCCGGTGCTGCCCGAAATCGGCATCGACGGCGCCGCCAGGCTCGGTCGCGTCGTCGCGGGCGAATCACGGGCGGGCATCGCCGCCGACCCGGTCCGCCGGCTGGCGGCGCTGCTGCCCGACGATCCGGTGCTGGGCGAAGCCGTGGCCGCGCGGCTCAAACTGTCCAACCAGAACCGCAAGCGGATCGCGGCAGCGCTTGCCGGCGCGCCCGATGCGCTGCCCGTCGAGGCGTTCGCCTATCGCACGGGCGTCGCCGGCGCGATCGACCGGCTGCTGCTGCACGATGGCGACGAGGCCGAGATCCGCCGCCTCGCCGGCTGGGCGCCGCCGCGCCTGCCGATCGGCGGCGGCGCGCTGGTCGCGCGTGGGCTGGCGGCAGGACCGGCGGTGGCGCGGGCGTTGCAGACGGTGGAGCGGCAATGGGTGGCGGAAGGTTTCCCGCCGGCGGAGCGGGTGCAGGCGATCGCGGATGAGGTCGCGGCGATGATTCTGGCCGAGGCGGGCACGTAGACGCGTAGACATGCCTCCCCGAGCGTTGGTTCGGGGAACGACGGAACCCCGCTCAGTTGTTCCGCTTGGGAACCGTGAACCGTCCGCTGACGCGCCCGCCGCCGCTGGACACGCCCGGCGCGCCCGGGCTGGGCGCCGCGGCGCCATCGACCACCGAGCGGCCGGTGGTGAGGTCGATGACCAGCCGGCCGCCGCGGATCGTGCTCTGGCCCTGCGTCAGCATGACCCCGCCCAGCATCGTGATGCGGCGCGCGTTGAGGTCGTAGATCGCAAAATCGCCGCGCGCGGTTTCGGAGGCGCTGCGCACGACCACCCCGCCGGCAGCATCGAGTCGCTGCACCTGGATGCCGTCATTGCTGGCATAGGCGACGGTCAGCCGCGCCGCATCGAGCGTGAGGCCCGCCTGGCGCACCTTCACATTGCCCGAGAAGATTGCGCGGTCCGCGCGATCCTGCACCTCGATTCGGTCGGCGTCGACATCGACCGGTGCGTTCGAATCATGCCCGCGCAACGCCTGGCCGAGCGCCGGTGCTGCAATGGCGACGAGCCCCGCCGTGGCAGCGGAGGCGATGGCGAGGATCAGAGCAGGGCGCATGCCGGTCATCTGCCTTGACGCTGGACGATGTGCAAGCGTGCACGGCCCTGCAACGTCACCGTCCGCGCCTCCAGGTCGGCGCGCATCTGTTGCGCGCTGAACGTACCGAGCGGCATCGCACCGTCGGCGGGGCCGGTATTGGTCACCTGCCGGGTACGCAGATCGACCGCGACGTCGCGCGTATCGAGGCGATAACCGTCCGCCCCGCGAACCTGCACCGGCCCGTCGACCGCGACCTTTTCCGCATTCATGTCATAGCGGCCACGCGGCGCGGTCACCGTTGCCGGCCCGTCCTTCAGCGCGAGCTCGGCCGACAATTTTTCAAGCCGCACAATCGGATCACGCGAACTGGCCTGCACCGCCGAGCCGGCGCGGAGCTGGAAGGGCTGCCCCTTGCTGTCCTCCCCCCGATAGATCGCGGACGTCACCCTCATGCGTTCCTTCGCGATCTCGACGCTGTCCTTGGCGAGGACGAAGCTCAGTTCGTTGCCGCGGGTAAGCGGCGCGATCGCCAGCACCGCGGCGAGCGCACCGATCGCGGTCGGGAAGATCACGCGGCTGACCGCGATCAGCCGGTCGTGGCGGCTTCCCGGCGCGGCCCAGCGTTGCCTGAGGCTGCGCTTGTGGACGGCGATCTCTGACATGCGGCTCCCCCGCGGTAAGCGTACGGCGAATCAGATATGCGCGAAGATATCGATCTCGGGCCAGCCGGCGAGGTCGAGCTCGGCGCGCGCCGGAAGAAAATCGAAACAGGCCTGCGCGATGCCGGTGCGCCCCTCGCGCGCCAGCCGGCGATCGAGCTCGTCGCGCAGGCGGTGGAGGTAGCGCACGTCCGACGCGGCATATTCGCGCTGGGCATCGCTGAGATCGGGGCCGCCCCAGTCCGACGACTGCTGCTGCTTCGAGATTTCCTGCCCGATCAGTTCGCGCACCAGTTCCTTCAGTCCATGGCGGTCGGTGTAGGTGCGCACCAGCCGCGACGCGATCTTGGTGCAATAGACCGGCGCCGCGACGACGCCCAGATACTGGCGGATCGCGGCGAGGTCGAAGCGGGCGAAATGATAGAGCTTGAGGCGCTCCGGATCCGCCAGCACCGCGCGCAGATTGGGCGCGGCGTAGTCGCTGCCGGGCGAGAAGCGCACGAGATGCTCGTCGTCGCCGCCGTCGGAAATCTGGACGACGCACAGCCGGTCGCGCGGGGTGATGAGCCCCATCGTCTCGGTATCGATGGCGATGGGCCCGGGCGCGAGCACGCCTTCGGGCAGATCTTCTTCATGGAAATGCACGGTCATGCCGCACGCATAGGCGCGCGGACGGTGGGGCTCAATGGCGAAGCATGTTTTTGCCGCATGTGCCGAGGAACACAGCGACTCTGCCGCCACGGGGCTAAGCGGTTGCGCGTGCACCGACAAAAGCGCACAATCTGCAACATGTTCTCAATCAGCGGGGCTCAATGCGATGACCGACCCTTACCGCGGACCGCAATCCTCAAGCGGCTTCGAACTGAACCAGCCGACAATCATCTCGCTGCTTTATCTCGCCAGCTTCATCACCGGCATCACGGGCATCGTCGGTGTGGTTCTTGCCTATGTTTGGGGCGGCCAGCCGAAAGCAAATTGGGAAACGAGCCATTACGCCTATCATATCCGGACGTTCTGGTTCGGGCTGATCGGCTTCGTCGTCGGCGCGATCCTCTCGCTCATCCTCATCGGCTTCCTGGTGATGCTTGCCACCGGCGTATGGGTGGCGGTGCGATCGGTGATGTCGCTGCTCAACGCGCAGAAGCGTTTGCCGATGCCCAATCCGCAGACTCTCTTGTTCTGAGCGACAGCGGCTTGAAATCATTCGCAACGACGAGGTTTTTCCGCTAAGGGATTCGCAGGTGCGGCCAATTTTCCGCACTGGGGGACTTGCGACCGTCGTCCGGCGTGTGTTTCCAGTAATGAAGTGCGGGCGACCGGGAAAGTACAACAGGGCATGAGTTTCGACAGAGGACGCCGCGGGGATCGCGGCGGTCGCGGCAGGGACAAGCGCGACGGTTTCGGTGACGAGGGCGGCGGCAGCAGTTTCGGTGGCGGCTTCGGCGGCGATCGCTTCGGCGGTGGCGGCGACCGGTTCGGCGGCGGTTTCGGTGGTGGTGATCGCTTCGGCGGTGGCGGCGACCGGTTCGGCGGCGGTGGCGGCGATCGCTTCGGCGGCGGCGGCGGCGGTGGTGGCCGCGGCGGCTTCGGCGGTGGTGGCGGCGGCGGCGGTTTCGGCGGCGGTGGCCGCGGAATGCCGGCGCAGATCATCGGCGAAGGCAAGGGCGTCGTCAAATTCTTCAACGCCCAAAAGGGCTTCGGCTTCGTCGTTCGCGACGACGGCGGTGAAGATGTGTTCGTCCACATCAGCGCGGTCGAGCAGGCCGGCCTGACCGGTCTGGCCGAAGGCCAGCCGCTGGGCTTCACGCTCGTCGATCGTGGCGGTCGCATCTCCGCGACCGAGCTGAAGATCGACGGCGAGCCCCTGCCGGTGACCGGTGGCGGCGCGGTGGCGCCCGCGGGTGGCGCTCCCGGCGCTGCGCGCGGCGGGCCCCAGCGTCAGCTGACGGGCGAGAAGGCGACGGGCACCGTCAAGTTCTTCAACGCGATGAAGGGTTTCGGCTTCATTCAGCGCGATGACGGGCAGCCTGACGCGTTCGTCCACATCTCCGCCGTCGAGCGGGCTGGCATGACCAGCCTGAACGAAGGCGACCGGCTCGAGTTCGAGCTGGAGGTGGATCGCCGCGGCAAATATGCCGCCGTCAACCTGAAGCCGCTGCAGTAAAAGCAGCCGGCTGACACGATTTCACCCCGGGCCGGACCTCGGCCCGGGGGATTTCGCTTTTGCTGCAAGCGATTACGCCATGAAGCGCCGGCTGCCCGTCGGCGTTTCATGGCGCTTCTTTTATCTGCGCTGCCGCGATGAACGCGGGCATTCGCGCGCCCCTTTCCGGGCCAGCGGTGGAAGGGGGCCGCCCTTTTCATTCAGAGTGCAGCGGCATCGGATGCCTGAGCGCACACCCCCAACCACGCCTTTCGGCCGCGGGGCCCCGATCAATCGCGATCGATCGCGCTGTTCGTCCGCGTATCGCGCATCGCGAGATAGACGATCAGCGACAGTCCGATCATCGCGCTGACATACCAATAGAAAATCTGTTCCACGCCTTCGTCCTTCAGCTTGAGCGCGACGATCTCGGCGGTGCCGCCGAACAGCGTGTTCGCGATCGCATAGGGCAAGGCGACGCCGAGCGCGCGGATGTGCGCCGGGAACAGCTCGGCCTTCACGATGGCGTTGATCGCGGTATAGCCGGTGACGATCACCAGCGCCCCCACCACCAGTGCGAAGGCCATCCATGGATCATCGGTGCGTTCGAGCGCCCGGAAGATCGGCACGGTCATCAGCAGCCCTGCGACGCCGAATCCCACCATCAGCGGCTTGCGGCCGATCCGATCGGAAAGCGCGCCCGCCGCGGGCTGCAGGCACATGTAGATGAACAGCGCCCCGGTCATGATCGTCGTCGCGGTCTCGCGGCCGAAGCCCGCGGTGTTGACGAGGAATTTCTGCATGTAGGTGGAATAGGCATAGAAGGCGAGGGTGCCGCCCGCGGTCAGCGCGATCACCGTGAAGGCTTCGCGCGGGTGGAGGCGGAACAGCGCGAACAGCCCCGATCGCGGCGCCTCCTTCGCCTGTCCGCGCGTGAAATTCTCGGTCTCGATCAGCCCGCGGCGGATTCGGAAGACGACGATCGCCAGCACCCCGCCGATCGCGAAGGGGATGCGCCAGCCCCAGCTTTCGAGCTGCAGTTCGCTCAGCGCAAGTTGCAGCAGCATCAGCACGAACAGCGCCAGCAACTGCCCCATGATCAAGGTGACATACTGGAAGCTGGAGAAGAAGCCGCGCCGGTCGCGCGTCGCCATTTCGGACAGATAGGTGGCGCTCGCGCCATATTCGCCGCCGACGCTCAAGCCCTGCATCATCCGCGCCAGCGCGAGGATGATCGGCGCGCCGACGCCGATCGACGCATAGCCCGGCGTGATCGCGATCAGCAGCGATCCTGCGCACATCAAGGTGATCGACAGCGTGAGCCCGGCCTTGCGGCCATGCCGATCCGCGAAAACCCCCATAAGCCAGGCGCCGATCGGGCGCATCAGGAAGCCGACCGCGAAGATCGCGCCGGTCTGCAGCAGCTGCGCGGTGCGATCGCCCTCGGGGAAGAAGGCCGGTGCGAAATAGAGCGAGAAGGCCGAATAGACGTACCAGTCATACCATTCGACGAGGTTGCCGGCGGAACCGCCCAGGATCGATTTCAGCCGGCGCTGGCTGCTGATCCCTTGTTCCGTCATTCCTTTTCTCCCGTATCGCCATCGCCCCGCAAACCCTGCCCCACCCACCACGGCCGGGCAAGCAACGGGCCTGGTCGAAAAATTACTGGCCAAGCCCCCGACAATAGGGTTGCATGCGCCCGCTGCGTTGCAGCGTGAGCGCATCTGGGGGTTGCCGCGCGGATGGACCTTGGCGTCTGGCTGATACCGGTGGCGGCGATGCTGGCCGCGGGGCTGTTTGCCGGCTTCGCCGCGGGCCTGTTCGGCATCGGCGGCGGCTTCGTCGTGGTGCCGGCGCTGTTTCTCGTGCTGCCCCTGCTCGGCGGCGACAAGCAGCATCTGGCGCATGTCGCGATCGGCACGTCGCTCGCCACCATCGTCGGCACGTCGCTCCGCTCGGTTCAGGCGCATGCCCGGCGCGGCGCCGTCGATTTCGACATCTTGCGCAGTTGGGCACCCTGGATCGTGCTGGGCGTCGGTGCGGGCGTCCTGGTTGCGGACCGCGTCGACGGCACGATCCTCGCGCTGATCTTCGGCACCGGCGTGGCGGTGATGGCGATCCACTTTCTCGTGCCGATCCTCGCCGACCGGCGGATCGCCTCCGAGATGCCGGGCGGCTATGCCCGCGCCTCGATCGCGGGCTCGCTCGGCGCCTTTTCCTCGCTTCTCGGCATCGGCGGCGGCACGATCGCGATCATCGTCATGACCTTGTGCGGCAAGTCGATCCATCGCTCGATCGCCACGGCCGCCGGCATTGGCGCGATCATCGCGGTGCCGGGGACGATCGGTTTTATCGCGATCGGCCTCGGCGAGCCCGACCTGCCGGTCGGCACGCTCGGCTATGTCAACATTCCCGCGGCGCTGGCGATCATGGCGACCTCGATGCTGACCGCGCCGCTGGGCGTCGCCGCGGCGCACCGGCTGAGCCCGCCGCTGCTGCGCCGCAGCTTCGGCGTCTACCTGCTTTTCGTCGGCGCAACGATGATCCGGAACGCGCTGATGGGCTGAACGCGAACGACAAGGGGGTTATCATGACGACAGGACTGACGAGACGTTCCCTGATCGGTGCCGCCGCGGCGGCGCCTGCTGCGGTGGCGATCGGCACACGCGCCGCCGCCATCATGCCGACCCCCGCCGTCGCAGCGGAATTCGGCGCCCCCAACGGCGTGGCCCTGCTCTCGCGCAACGAGAATCCCTATGGGCCCGCGCCCAGCGCGATCCGGGCGATGGCCGATGTCGCGGCGCGCGGCTGCTATTATGCCGATCGCGGGCTCAACAAGCTGACCGCGATGATCGCCGAGCGCCATGGCGTCTCGCCCGAACAGGTCGTCGTCGGCTCGGGTTCGACCGAGATCCTCTGCGCGATCGCGATGGCGTGGCGCGACAAGGGGAGCATCCTCTGCCCCGACCTGTTCTGGGACACGACCGCGGTCTATGCCGAACGCAAGGGTGCGACCTTGAAGCGCGTCGCGCTGGGTGCGGACATGGGCATCGATCTCGCCGGCCTGGCCGGGGGCCTCGGCCCCGACGTCGGGCTGATCCATATCTGCAACCCCAACAACCCCACCGGCATGGTGCTGGACGGCGAAGCGCTGCGCGGCTTCGTCCGCACCGCGGGCAAGACCGCGACGGTGCTGGTCGACGAGGCCTATAACGAACTGACCGACCAGCCTGACGCGCGATCGGTGATGCCGCTGGTGAAGGAAGGCGCGAACCTGATCGTCTGCCGCACCTTCTCCAAGATCTACGGCATGGCCGGGCTTCGCATCGGCTATTCGATCTCCAGCGCGGAGCACGCCGCGATCATCCGCGGCTGGCTGACGAGCTTCGGCGGCAACAGCGCCGGGCTGGCCGCGGCGATCGCCTCCTATGACGACACCGCCTTCACCACCATGTCGCGCCAGCGCGTGATCGAGGCGCGCGGCATCATCCTCGACGCGGTCAAGGCCGCCGGGCTCACCGCCCTCCCCTCCGAGACCAACTTCGTCTTCGTGAAGGTGCCCGACGCCGATCGGCTGCAGAAGGCGATGGCCGGCCAGGGCGTGATGATCCGCGGTACCTATGGCCGCTGGACGCAATGGTCGCGCGTCTCGACGGGACGGATCGAGGATGTGCGGCGCTATGCCGCGGCATTGCCGCGGCTGGTCAGCGCCTGACGCCATTTCCCCTCCCGCGCGACTGTTCTAAGACATGGTCCGGCGCGGTGCCGGTGCGGGAGGGATGATGGCTGACGCTGAGGGTGTGTTCGTCGGGGTCGGCGGCGGCAATCGCCAGATCCTCAACTTCCGCCGCGCCAACCGCCACGGGCTGATCGCAGGCGCGACCGGCACGGGCAAGACAGTGACGTTGCAGGGGCTGGTCGAGGGCTTTTCGGGGGCGGGCGTGCCGGTGTTCGTCGCCGACGTGAAGGGCGACCTTTCCGGCCTCGCCATGGCCGGATCGCCGACCGCCAAGGTGCATGACGGTTTCGCCACGCGCGCCGCCGAAATCGGTTACAGCGACTGGCGCTATGCCGACAATCCCGTGCAGTTCTGGGACCTGTTCGGCGAACAGGGCCCCGTGCGCACCACCGTGTCGGAGATGGGGCCGCTGCTGCTCTCACGGCTGATGGACCTCAACGACACCCAGGAAGGCGTGCTGACCATCGCCTTCCACGTCGCCGACAGGGACGGGCTGCTGCTGCTCGACCTCGACGATCTCCAGGCGATGCTCGCGCACTGCGCGGAGCGCGCGGCCGAGCTGACCACCACCTACGGCAATGTCAGCAAGGCGACGGTCGGCACGATCCAGCGCGCGCTGCTCCAGCTCCGCAGCCAGGGCGGCGACCATTTCTTCGGCGAGCCCGCGCTCGACATCGCCGACCTGATCGCGCGCGACGACAAGGGCCGCGGCATCGTCAACATCCTTGCCGCCGACAAGCTGATGGCGAGCCCCAAGCTCTATTCCACCTTCCTGCTCTGGCTGCTTTCCGAGCTGTTCGAGACGCTTCCCGAGGTTGGCGACCCGGACAAGCCCAAGCTCTGCTTCTTCTTCGACGAGGCGCATCTGCTGTTCGACGATGCGCCCAAGGCGCTGCTCGACAAGATCGAACAGGTCGTGCGGCTGATCCGCTCGAAGGGGGTCGGCGTCTATTTCATCACGCAGAACCCGGTCGATATCCCCGAGACCGTCGCCGGCCAGCTCGGCAACCGCGTCCAGCATGCGCTGCGCGCCTTCACGCCGAAGGACCAGAAGGCGATCCGCGCCGCCGCCGAGACCTTCCGGGCCAATCCCGGCGTCGACGCCGCCACCGCGATCACCGAACTGAAGGTGGGCGAGGCTTTGGTCTCGCTGCTGCAGGCGGATGGATCGCCCTCTCCCGTCGAGCGGACGTTGATCAAGCCGGTCGCCTCGCGCGTCGGTCCGGTCACCCCCGTCGAGCGCGGCGTGATCCGCGAGACCGACGCGATCGGCACGAAATATGACGAGGCGATCGACCGCGAGTCGGCCGAGGAACTGCTGACCGCCAAGGCGGCCGAGGCGAGCGCCGCGGTTGCCGAGGCCAGGGCCGCGGCCGAACAGGCCCGGCTCGACGCGGCGCAGGCCAAGGAAGACGAGAAGGCGCGCGTGGCCGCCGAGCGCGAGGCGGCGAAAGCCGCCAAGGAGGCAGAACGGGCGCGCCAGGCGCAGGAGCGGGACGCCGCCCGCGAAGCCGCCCGGCGCGCGAAGGAGGCGGCCAGGCCGAGCCTCGCCGAAACCATGGTCCAGTCCGCCGCACGCTCGGCCGCCAGTTCGATCGGCCGCAAGGTTGCCGGCAATTTCGGCGCGCAACTGATGCGCGGCCTGCTCGGCGGGCTGTTCAAGGGCCGGTGACCGGCATCGCGCCTCCGCCGGGCGCGATGCCCTCCGACCTCGCCGAAGAGCTGCGCGACTTCCACCGGCGCTGGGCGACGATCCGGCCGCCGCTGCGCCCCGATGCCGGGGTTGCAGCCACCGTTGCGGCACTGCTCGACGCCGTGGGCGCGCGCGACGATGCGCGGCCGACGCTGCTGCTCGGCGTCACCCCCGAACTCGCCGCGGTGCCGCGCCATCTGGTCGCGGTCGACTGGAGCCGCGCGATGGTGGATGCCGCCTGGCCCGGCAGCGCGCCGCAGCGCCACGTCGTGATCGGCGACTGGAAGCGCATGCCGTTGGCCGAGGCGAGCGTCGCCGCCGCGATCGGCGACGGCATCGTTTCGATGCTCAGCCTGCCGATGGAGCAACCGCTGCTGTTCGCGCAACTCCGCCGCGTGATCCGGCCCGGCGGCCGTATCGTGCTGCGCTGCTTCGCCACGCCCGATCCATGCGAGCGGGTGGCGACGGTGCGCGACGCCGCCTTCGCCGGCGGGCTCGATTTTCATGCGTTCAAGCAGCGCTTCAACATGGCGATCAGCGTGGCGGACGGTCTGCCCAACATCAGCAGCGCGCATCTTTTCGCGCGCTTCGAGGCGCTCTTCCCCGATCGCATGGCGCTCGCGCAGGCGAGCGGCTGGAGCCTTGCGACGATCGCCGAGTTCGACGCCTATCGCGGCTCGCGCTACGTCCATTGCTATCCGTCGCGCGATGCCGTCCTCGCGCTGGTGCCGGGTTGGGCGCAGGCGCCGCACTTCGTCGAAACGTCCGGCTATCCGCTCGCGGAACGCTGCCCGCTGCTGGTGATCGACCTGCCATGACACCCGACCCGCGCCTCGGCCTGATGCGCGGCGACATCGCCGGCAGCCGCTGGCCGCCATTGTTCAGCAGCCGCGCCGCCTCGCTCGCGGCGCTGCTCCATCAGCTCGATGCCAGCCAATGGCTCCCCGCCGATGCGATCGCCGCGCGGCAGCGCGGACAGCTCGGCATGGTCGCGGATCATTTCGCGCGCCATTCGCCCCGCTTCGCCCGCCGGCTGGCAGAGGCGGGGCTCGACGCCGCGGCGCTGGCGCGGCCCGACGGGCTCGCCGCGCTGCCGCTGCTGACCCGGCGGATGGTGCAATCGACCAGCGAGCCGATCCACATCGATCAGGTGCTGCCCGGCCACCAGCCCGTCCGCACCGTCAACACGTCGGGATCGACCGGCGAGCCGGTGATCGTCCGCCGCACCGCGGTCAACCAGCTCCACTGGCTGGCGATGACGATGCGCTACCATCTGTGGGCCGAGCCCGATCTCACCGGCCGCCTCGCCGCGATCCGCGCCAACATGGTCGATTGCGGGGAGGACAAGGATTGGGGCGTTCCCGCAAACCTGTTCTTCGATACCGGCCCGGGGCTGCGCATCGACATCCGGACCGACATCCGCGCCCAGCTCGAGATGCTGCAGCGTTTCCGCCCGTCGAGCGTGATGATCTACCCCAGCAACCTCGCCGCGCTGATCGACGAGGCGGATGCGCGCGGCGTTGACCTCGGCTTCGTCGCGCGCTGGCGGACGTTGGGCGAAACGCTCTCCCCCGACCTGATCGAGCGCGTCGAGGGGCGCGAACAAGGACGCGTGTTCGACTGCTATTCGTCCGAGGAAATGGGCTATCTCGCGCTGCAATGCCCGTCGGGCAGCGGACTCTATCATGTGATGGCCGAGACGGTGATCGTCGAGATCGTCGACGAGGCCGGCCGCGCCTGCGCACCGGGCGAGCGCGGCCGCGTGCTGGTGACCGACCTGCACAACCATGTCACGCCGATGATCCGCTACGACATTCGCGACCATGCCGAGGCCGGCGGCGCCTGCCCGTGCGGCCGCGGCCTGCCGACGATGCGCCGCATCCTCGGCCGCGAACGCAACATGATCGTCAAGCCGGACGGCAGCCGCCACTGGCCGCTGACCGGCTACAAGCAGTTCCGCGAGATCGCGCCGATCCGGCAATATCAGTTCCGCCAGCACGAGATCGACCGCATCGAGGTGCGGCTGGTGACCGAACGCCCGCTGACCGGCGACGAGGAAGCCGCGCTGGTCGCGCATCTGCACTGGAAGCTGCAGCACCCGTTCCGGATCGCGCTGACCTATTTCGAGGGGACGCTGCCGGTGGGGCGGAACGGGAAGTTCGAGGAGTTTCTGTCGCTGTTGTGAGGGGCTTCACCCTCCACACAACCGTTCGCCCCGGGCGAAGTCGAGGGAGGCGAACGGAGGGGGATGATGCGTTCTTCTCCACGCCCTCATCTTTCTTCCCGAGCGCAGATGCGGGGGACATCGGAGGCCCGCTCCGATGCCGCCCCCCATTGCCACCCCGCCAGGTTTCGTGCGTAACGGCCTGATGACCACGGGAACCAAAACCAGCCTGCCCGAACTCACGATCCGGGGCATCATCCTCGGCGGCGTGATCACATTGCTGTTCACCGCCGCCAACGTCTATCTCGGGCTCAAGGTGGGGCTGACCTTCGCCACCTCGATCCCCGCGGCGGTGATCTCGATGGCGATCCTGCGGCTGATCGGCGGATCCAACATCCTCGAGAACAATATCGTCCAGACCATCGCTTCGGCGGCGGGCACGCTGGCGGCGATCATCTTCGTGCTGCCCGGCCTGATCATGGTCGGCTGGTGGCAGGGCTTCCCCTATTGGACGACGGTCGCGGTGTGCGCGATCGGCGGCATCCTCGGCGTGATGTATTCGGTGCCGCTGCGCCGCGCGCTGGTGACCGGATCGGACCTGCCCTATCCGGAAGGCGTCGCGGCGGCCGAAGTGCTCAAGGTGGGCGCCGGCACCGAGGCGGGCGCCGACGAGAATGCCATGGGGCTGCGCGCGATCCTGTTCGGCGCGCTGGGTGCGGCGGGATTCTCGCTGCTCGCGGCGATGAAGCTCGCCGTCGCCGAACTGGCGACCGCCTTCCGCGTCGGCGCAGGCGCCAGCGGTGCCTCGACCAGCCTCGGCATGGCGCTGATCGGCGTCGGCCATCTCGTCGGCCTCACCGTCGGCATCGCGATGCTGGTCGGCATGCTGACATCCTGGGCAGTGCTGGTGCCGATGCTCACCTGGGGCCAGGCGGCGGGGACGGACGTCGCAGCGCTGGTCGGCAGCACCTTCCGCAACCAGGTGCGCTTCATCGGCGCGGGCGCGATGGGCATCGCCGCGATCTGGACCCTGCTCAAGATCCTCGGCCCGATCGCCGCCGGCATCCGATCGGCGATGGCCGCCGCGGAGGCCCGCCGCGCCGGCGGCATGCTCGAGCTCACCGAGCGCGACCTGCCGATCGGCATCATCGGCGGCGTCATCCTCGCCTCGCTGCTGCCGATCGCCGGCCTGCTGTGGAGCTTCAGCGCGGGCACCCCGATCGCCGAACATGCCGCCGGCATCATCGCCGGCACGCTGGTCTACGTGGTGGTGGTCGGCGCGATCATCGCCGCGGTGTGCGGCTATATGGCGGGCCTGATCGGCGCCTCGAACAGCCCGGTCTCGGGCGTCGGCATTCTCGCGGTGCTGGGCGCGGCGGTGCTGCTCGCCCTGCTCTACGGTACCGGCGGCGATCCGGAAACCAGCGCCGCGCTGGTCGCCTATGCGCTGTTCACCACCGCGATCGTGTTCAGCATCGCCACCATCTCCAACGACAATCTGCAGGATCTCAAGACCGGCCAGCTCGTCGGCGCGACGCCCTGGAAGCAGCAGCTTGCGCTGATCCTCGGCGTGATCTTCGGATCGCTGGTGATCGCGCCGGTGCTCGACCTGCTCAACACGACGATGACGTTCGAGGGCGCGCCAAACGCCAAGGAAGGCGCGCTCGCAGCCCCCCAGGCGGCGTTGATCTCGGCGCTCGCCAAGGGCGTGCTCGGCGGCGACATCCGCTGGGATCTGATCGGCTATGGCGCGCTGATCGGCGTCGCGGTGATCGCGATCGACGAACTCCTCGGCCGCTTCACCGGCAACCGCCGTCGCCTGCCGCCACTGGCGGTCGGGATGGGCATCTATCTGCCGATGGCGCTGACCCTGCTGATCCCGATCGGCGCGCTGATCGGCAAGCTCCATGAGAATTGGTCGCGGCGCCAGGCCAACCCCGAGCTCGCCGAGCGTCTGGGCGTGCTCGCCGCGACCGGGCTGATCGTGGGCGAGAGCCTGTTCGGCGTCACCTTCGCAGGTCTGGTATATCTGACGGACAGCGACGCGCCGCTGGCGGTGGTCGGACCGGCGTTCGAGGGGGTGGCGACGCTGCTCGGGCCGCTGCTGTTCGTGGCGACGATCTTCGGACTCTACCGGCTGACGCGGACGATGGCGCGGGGGTGACGGACTTAGCCCCTCCTCTTTAGAGGAAGGGTTGGGGTGGAGGCGAGCGCAGCGCGCTTCCGCGCGCGCGGAAACAACGGCGCCGTCGACGGCATTGAGCCCCCGCCGCCGCTCCCCACCCCCTTCCCCTCCCCTCAAGGGGAGGGGCTTTTGGCGATCTCACCGCGCCGGCGCCGCCTGCCACATTGCCGGGAAGGTCACCTTCAGGTTCGCCACCTTGGGCGCGTCGTTGATGCGGATATAGGGGTGGCTCGGATTCCGGTTGAGGAAGTCCTGGTGATAGGCTTCCGCCGCGTAGAAGCGCCCGCTTTCGATCTTCGTCACGATCGGCCGCTTGTAGGAACCCGCCGCCCCCAACTGTGCGATATAGCGCGTCGCCACCGTCTTCTGCGCCTCGCTCTGCGGGAAGATCGCGGAGCGATAGCTGGGGCCGGTGTCCGGCCCCTGGCGGTTGAGCTGGGTGGGGTCGTGCGCGACCGAGAAATAGATCTGCAGCAGCCGGCCATAGCTGATCACCTGCGGATCGTAGACGATGCGCACCGCCTCGGCATGGCGCGTGCGCTCGGTGCTGACCTGGTCGTAGGTGGCAGTATCCGCGCTGCCGCCGGCATAGCCCGATTCGACGCGGCGAACGCCCTTCACATGCTGGAACACGCCTTCCATGCCCCAGAAGCAGCCGCCGGCGAGTATCGCGGTCTGCATGCCCTTGGGCGGATCGATATCGACGCGCGGCGGGGCGATCGCCACCGCTGCCTCGGCGTGCGCGGGTGCCGGGCGGGCACCCTCGAAAAGAATCGCGCCAACCCCAAGGGTCAGCGCGACGATGGCTGTGGTGGATGCGACTGCGGCCTTCATGCCTTCAACTCCGTACCTCGCCCATGAAACGGCGACAGACGAAGCTACGCACGAAGCCGGGTGGCGGACGCAGCGGCGTCCGCCCGTGCATCAGGCGATTTGCTCGACCGCGGCGTGGATGCGCGCCTTGAGCTCGGCCTTCTGGTCGGCCGGCTGCAGCGCGACGAGCGCGACCGCGGCGACCAGGAAGCCGCTCATGAAGTGCCGGAAGAAATCGGACCGGATAACATTACGCATAACCAGAAACCCCATTTCGGCTTTCGCCGCATCAATCCCGATGTGACTCAGCCTAGCTCTGTCCCGAGAGTTCGTCTGTGCGCCGCATCACATGGCGATGCGGCGCTGAATGTCTGTTGAACCGTGGCGTCGTGCCCGGTTCAGCGAAGCGCGGCGCACGCCTCCGCGATGCGGTTGCACGCCTCGGTGAGGATCGCTTCCGACGTCGCGTAGCTGACGCGGAATGCCGGCTCCACGCCGAACGCGCCGCCATGCACCGCCGCCACCCGGCCGGTATCGAGCAGATAGCCGATCAGCGTCTCGTCGGTGTCGATCGTCACCCCGTCCGGCGTGGTCTTGCCGATCAGGCCCGACACTTCGGGATAGACGTAGAAGGCGCCTTCCGGCGTCGGGCAGGTGATCCCGTCGATGGCGTTGAGCAACCCGACCACGAGGTCGCGGCGCTTCTGGAAGGCCGCCGCACGATCCTTGAGGAAACCCTGGTCGCCGTTCAGCGCCGCGGTCGCCGCCGCCTGCGCGATCGAGCAGGGGTTGGAGGTCGACTGCGACTGCAGCTTGGCCATCGCCTTGATCAGCCAGGTCGGGCCGCCGGCGAAACCGATGCGCCAGCCGGTCATCGAATAGGCCTTGGAACAGCCGTTGACGGTCAGCGTGCGCTCGTAGAGGTCGGGCGCGACCTCCGCGATCGTCGCGAACCTGAAGTCGTCATAGACGATATGCTCGTACATATCGTCCGCCATGATCCACACATGCGGGTGGCGGCGGAGCACTTCGGCCAGCGCCTTCAGCTCGTCCGCCGAGTAGGCGGCGCCGGTCGGGTTGCTCGGCGAATTCAGGATCACCCAGCGCGTCTTCGCGGTGATCGCGGCGTCGAGCTGCCCGGCGGTGATCTTGTAGTTCTGGTCGGCGCCCGCCTTCACGAACACCGGCACGCCGCCGGCGAACTGGACGATATCGGGATAGCTGACCCAGTAGGGCGCCGGGATCACGACCTCGTCGCCGGCGTCGATCGTCGCGACCAGCGCGTTGAACAGGGTGTGCTTGCCGCCCACGTTCACGCTGATCTGGTTCGCGGCATAGTCGAGGCCGTTGTCGCGCTTGAACTTGGCGGCGATCGCCGCCTTCAGTTCGGCGGTGCCGTCGACATTGGTGTACTTGGTCTTGCCCGCGCGGATCGCCTCGATCGCGGCGTCCTTGACGAAATCGGGCGTGTCGAAATCGGGCTCACCCGCGCCGAGGCCAATGACGTCGACGCCCTTCGCCTTCAATTCCAGCACACGGCTGGTCATCGCAAGGGTGGCGGACGGCTGGATACGGTCCAGCGCGGCAGAGGTCGTGCGCATGGTGTGCTGCCTTGGCTTGGGTGATTTCGCGCCGGCTCATAGGCGGCGGGGATCGTTACGGCAACCGCCTGCGTGACCCTAAACCGTCACATTCGACGAACGCCCGATAACCGCAGCTCAAACGGCGAGCGTGGCCCGTATCAGCCCGCGGCGGGCATTGCCGACCAGCAGCCCATCCTGCAGGTCGTCCGGCCGCAGATCCTGTTCGACAGCGCGGCCCGCCGCGATCAGCGACGCGCGCAGAACGCCGGGCAGGAGGCCGCGCGCCAGCGGCGGCGTCAGCAAGCGACCATCGCGTTCGACGAAGAGGCTGGTGAAGCTGCCTTCGGTGAGGAAGCCCTGGGGGTCGACGAACAGCGTTTCGAACGCGCCGGCGGCGACGCGCGCGCCATCGTAGAAGCCGCGCGCGCTGGTCTTGTGGCGCAGGCGGAAGTCCGCCGGATCGACCGGCAGCGGGACCAGCTTCACCGGAACCGGCCCCGCCGGCGGCGGCGGCATCGGCCGCCGCTCCACCGCCAGCGCGCCGCTGCGCGACAGCTTGAGCCGGACGGTCGCCGGCGCGTCGAGCCCGTCGCAGGCGCGCAGGATCGCGGCGCGGACAGCCGCGGCATCGCAGGCGAAAGCGAGCGCCGCGGCGCTCGCCGTCAGGCGGGCAAGGTGCAGGTCGAGCAGCGCGATGCCACCCACGGGATCGAACGCCATCGTCTCGATCAGGTCGAAGCGCTCGGCGCTCGCGGCGAACGCGCCCTTGGCCAGCGCCTCGCGCCATTCGAGGTGGACATCCGAATCGGCGACGATGCCCGATCCGAGCCCCAATGTGGCGCAGCCATCGGCGAGGCACAGAGTGCGGATCGCGACGTTGAACGACGCGTCGCCGGCCGCGTCGATCCGCCCGATCGCGCCGGTATAGGCGCCGCGCGGCGCGGCCTCGACCGCGTCGATCACCTCCATCGCGCGGATCTTGGGCGCGCCGGTGATCGACCCGCACGGGAAGATCGCCTCGACCACATCCACCGCCGACCGCCCTTCGGCTAGCCGCGCGGTGACGGTGGAGGTCAGCTGGTGGACGGTGGGATAGGTCTCCACCTCGAACAGCCTGGGCACCGAGACGCTGCCGGGTGCGGCGACGCGGGTGAGGTCGTTGCGGAGCAGGTCGACGATCATCAGATTCTCGGCGCGCTGCTTGGGATCGGTGCCGAGGTCCGCCGCCAGCGCCGCGTCCGCCGCCGGATCGACGCCGCGCTCAGCGGTGCCCTTCATCGGCCGGGCAGTCAGCCGGCCATCCTCCAGCGTGAAGAAGAGTTCGGGGCTGAGCGAGAGCAGCCAGCGCTCTCCGGTGAAGACGATGCCGCCATGCCCCGCGCGCGCGCGCCGGCGCAGCCCGGCATAGAGCGCGAGCGGGTGGCCGGCGGTCGCCATCCGCGCCTGGAAGGTCAG
Organism: Sphingomonas sanxanigenens DSM 19645 = NX02; assembly: GCF_000512205.2. Taxonomy (NCBI): domain Bacteria; kingdom Pseudomonadati; phylum Pseudomonadota; class Alphaproteobacteria; order Sphingomonadales; family Sphingomonadaceae; genus Sphingomonas; species Sphingomonas sanxanigenens. Next base: position 5,982,052 of record NZ_CP006644.1, on the reverse strand, counting down.
GTTGGCCTGATAGATGTCGCCCGCCGCGATCAGCCGCTGGACCTCGGCGAAGGCGGCGCCATAGGCGGCGCGGCTGATCAGCGGCCGCGCGGGGGCGACATGACCGCCGGCGGGATCGGGCAGCAGCGCCGGCACCTCGGCGGCGGGGATGGACCGCCAGCCCCGGAACAGCCCGAACCACAGCAAGGGCCCCTCCGGCTGCGCGCGAAGCCCGCCGAGCCGCGGCTCCAGCGCATGGCCCGCTTCGTAGGCGAGGAAGCCGGCGACATCGAGGCCGTCCGCGATGGCGCCCCGCAGTGCGGCCAGCGCCGGCCGCATCTCATCGCGGTGGTGCGCGACGACGATCCGCTCCGGCGCGGCGTAGAGCCGCGCATCGGCGGCACCGGCGAGACGTGCGTCATCGAGCAGGACGAACGGCGTCGGCGGCGGGGGCAACAGCATCGGGCGCGATTGGCACCGCGTGCCGGCGATGTCGAGCCGCACGCCCATTCACAGTTTCGACGAGCGTCGATGGACGCTCCGCAAGGCCCCGCCTAACCTGCCGGCAACAGACCGATACAGGGGATATTCGCCATGAAACTCCGCCTCGCCGCCGCATCGTCCGGCGCCGCGCTTCTCACCCTTGCCCTGCCCGCCTTCGCGCAGGACGAGGCCGCCGTCGTCGACAAGCCCGCCGCGCTCGTCGCGGACGGCATTCCGGCGGTGCCCGCCGACCTCGCGCTCAAGACGCGGCCCTATATGGAATATCGCACCGCTGCCTTTCAGGGCTGGAACAGCGCCGACAAGTCGATGCTGATCGCCACGCGCTTCGGCAATGTCGCGCAGCTCCACCGCGTCGCCGGGCCGATGATGGCGCGCACCCAGATCAGCTTCGAGGAGGAACCGGTCCGCGGCAGCTGGTCCCCCAGGGGCGACGTGCTCGTCGCGTCCAAGGACATCGGCGGCAGCGAGTTCTACCAGCTCCATGCGCTGAAGGACGGGCGGCTGACCTTGCTGACCGACGGCAAGAGCCGCAACGAGATCGGCGTGTGGAGCCATGACGGCCGCTGGCTCTCCTACAGTTCCACCCGCCGCAACGGCAGCGATTCGGACCTCTATCTGATCGACCCGCGCGATCCGAAGAGCGACCGGATGGTGGCGCAGGTGAAGGGCGGCGGCTGGGCGATCGCCGCAATCGCGCCCGACGGCAGGACCGCGGTGGCTGTGCAATATATTTCCATCGCCAAATCCAACCTGTTCCGGCTCGACCTCGCCTCGGGCGCGATGACGCCGATCGGCGACCACAAGCGCGACATCGCCTATGCCGCCGCCGAGTTCGCGCCGGACGGGACGCTCTACGTCACCAGCGACGAGGGCTCGGACTTCCTCCGCCTCGGCACGCTCGATCCCGCGACCGGCACGTTCACGGTGAAGAGCCCCGATCCGAAATGGGATATCGACGGCTTCGACGTCGCCCCCGACGGCAGCTTCATCGCCTATATCGTCAACGAGGCGGGCAGCAGCCGCGTCAAGCTGATGGACGCGAAGACCGGACAGGTGCGCACGGTGACCGGCCTTCCCGCGGGCGTCGCCGGCGGCCTCGAGATCGCGCCCTGGGGCGCGATCGGCCTGACCTTCACCTCCGCGAAGAGCGCGGCGGATGCCTATGCGATCGATCCGAAGACGCTGGCCGTCACCCGCTGGACGCAGAGCGAGACCGGCGGGCTCGACACCAACAGCAATGTCGAGCCGCAGCTCGTGGAGGTGAAGAGCTTCGACGGCGAGACGGTCTCGGGCTTCCTCTATCGCCCCGACGCGAGGAAATTCCCGGGCAAGCGGCCGCTGATCGTCAACATCCATGGCGGGCCGGAGGGGCAGTTCCAGCCCGGCTTCGTCGGCCGCAACAATTATCTGCTGAACGAGCTGGGCATCGCCATCTTCTTCCCCAATGTCCGCGGCTCGTCGGGCTTCGGCAAGCGCTTCGTCGGCCTCGACAACGGCCCCTTCAAGCGCGAGGATTCGGTGAAGGATATCGGTGCCTTCCTCGACACGCTCGACAAGGATCCGGCGCTCGACACGCGCCGCTTCGCGGTGACCGGCGGCTCCTATGGCGGCTATATGTGCTATGCGGTGGCGATCCGTTACGGCGCGCGGCTGAAGGGCGCGAACTGCGTCGTCGCGATCTCCAACTTCGTCACCTTCCTCGAGAACACCCAGAGCTATCGCCGCGACCTGCGCCGCGTCGAATATGGCGACGAGCGGGTGCCCGAGCAGAAGCAGAAGCTGCTGGAGATCAGCCCGCTGACCAGCGTCGACAGGCTGAACATCCCGCTGATGGTGGTGACCGGCGGCAACGATCCGCGCGTGCCGGCGAGCGAGGCCGACCAGATCGTCAAGGCGATCCGCGCCAAGGGCGGCACCGCCTGGCACCTGCTGGGGCAGAACGAGGGCCACGGCTTCGCCAAGAAGGAGAATGCCGATTACCAGTTCTGGACCGGGCTGATGTTCTGGAACCAGACGCTGCTGAAGTGAGCGTGTGGGCGGCGCGGATATGTCCTCACCGGAACGGGGAGGGGGACCGCCAGCCGCAGGCTGGTGGTGGTGGGGCCGGCGCCGAAGCAATCGATCTCGCCGCCATGTGACGATGAGGACCGAGCCGGCCCCTCCACCACGCCCTTCGGGCGCGGTCCCCCTCCCCGAGCAAAGCTCGGGGAGGAAATTCGGCCGTCAGATCAGAACTTTACGCTCACTTCGCCGCCCCAGATGCGGGGTTCGTTGACGTAGGAGGTGAGGTTGTTGAAGTCGATGCCGCCGGTCGACGACTTGTCGTTGGTGATGTTGCGGACGAAGCCGGCGAAGTCGAAGCGGTCGGTCTTGTAGCCGAGGCGCAGGCCGCCCTCGATCAGCTTGTCGTCCGAATATTCGACAGAGCGATAAAGGAAGAACTGGATCTTAGAGCGATAATACCAATCGGTAAAGACATACAGCGCGCCATCGCCGACCGGCAGTTCGTATCCGGCCGTCCAATTGACGGTCCACTTGGGCGACTGCGGCAGTTGGTTGCCGTCGATCGAGTAGATTTTGGTCGTACCGACTATGCGGTCCAACCTATTGAGAACCGTGCACCCACTACCGCAACCTTGGACGAAAGCGTTGGGATCGTCGATCTCGGCGATATTCCAGGAGCCGCCCACGCTCAGCGTCAATCCATCGACCGGCGCCGCCTCGAATTCGGCCTCCGCACCATGCCCCTTCGCCTTGACGTTGAGCAGCGATGCCGCGTTGGACGCGCCGCCAACCGCGGTGAGCTGCAGATCCTTGGTCTCGAAGAAATAGCCGGTCAGGTTGAAACGCACGCGGCCATCGGCGAACTTGGTCTTCAGGCCGGCTTCGTAGGACATCGTCTTTTCGGAATCGGCGGTGGAGATCGTCCGCGAGAAGGTCAGGCGGCCCTGCACCGACGGCGCGCGATAGCCGCGGGCGACGCGGGCATAGACGTTGACGTCGTCGGTCGCCGCATAGGTCGCGCTCGCATCCCAGGTCAGCAGGTTGCCCTCCACATTGGCGCGCTGCGGCGGCACCGGCGTGTTGGGATTGACGACGAAGTCCGGCCGCGTCTCGAACGGGCGCGAGGCGACGAAATCGCGCTTGTCGTCATTGTAGCGCGCGCCGGCCTGCAGCTTCAGGCCATTGTCGAACGCATAGTTCAGCGAGCCGAAGATGCCGAACGCCTCGGTTTCCTGCCGCTGCTGCGCGAAGGCGGCGGGGGCGACATCGGTCGGGTTCGAATATTCGTAGCTGACGATGTCGAGGTTTTCCTTGAAGTAGAAACCGCCGAACTGATAGCCGAGCCCGCCCGTGTTGTTCGACGCGAAGCGGATTTCCTGCGTGAACTGGTCGAGGCTGGGAACGTCGTCGCGGCTCTGCGCCATGAACGGGATATCCCCCGGCCCCGAAACCGGCAGGAACGACGCGCCGAAGCCGCCATCGATATCGCCACGGCTCTTGAGGTCGCCGTTCCAGTAGGAGGTGATCGAATAGGCGGTCACCGCGCCGAAATCATATTCGAAGTTCAGGCCGGCATTGTAGGTGTTGAGCTTCTGGAAGTTCAGCCCGTCCTGATAGACCTTGTCGCGCTCGAACGGCGAGGTCGGCCCGTCGAGCCCGATCAGCTTGTTGCTGCCCACCGCCTTGGTGTTGGCGCGGAAGATGATCGCCGAGCCGTCGAGCACGCGGACCTGGCCGATCAGGCGGCCCTTGAACGGCCCGTCCTCATATTGCAGCTGCAGGCGCGCCGCGATGTCTTCATAGCCGCCGAGGTCGCTGCCGTCGCCATTGGCGACATTGTCCACCCAGTCGTTGCGGCGCTGATAGAGGCCCGAGAAGCGGACCGAGAAGCCGTTGGGGTCTGCCGCGCCCAGCGCCAGTTCCACCTGCGAGGTGCCGTAGCGGCCGATGCTCGCCCGGGCATAGCCGCCGGTCTCGCCGGGCTTCACCGTGTCGAACTTGACGATGCCCGCCGGGGTGTTGCGGCCGAACAAGGTGCCCTGCGGCCCGCGCAGCACCTCGACGCGCTCGAGATCGAAGATCGGGAAGCCCTTGAGGATCGGGTTTTCGAGCACGACATCGTCATAGACGACGCTCACCGGCTGCGAGGCGTTGAGATCGAAGTCGGTATTGCCGAGGCCGCGGATGTAGAAGCGCGGGAAGGACCGGCCGAACGAGCTTTCGATGTTGAGGCTGGGCACGCGGCCGGCGAGCACGCGCACGTCCGCCCCCGTCGAGGTGATCGCGGCCAGCGCATCGCCCGAGACCACGCCGACCGAGACCGGAACATCCTGGATGCTTTCCGCGCGGCGCTGCGCGGTGACGACGATGTCGCCGGACGCCGCCGCATCCTCGTCGGCGGGCGCCTGTGCATAAGCGGGCATTGCTGCGGATGCGAGAAGAGCCGCTATGATCAACGAATCGCGACGGAAGGCGCGCATGGATTCCTCCTGTTCATGGAGCGCCGGCGCGCGGAATCGCGCCTTGCCCCCGAACCCAAATCGTTCACGTGCGCCGTCCGGGAATCAAGCAGCCGTCATGCCGCGCTGCAAAATTGTCTCTGGCTGTTGCAAATGGATGACGGTGCGATGACCGCTGGCGTCATTCTGCCGGCTGCGCCTCGGCCGCGCGCGCCGCCGCGAGATCGTCCAGCCGGACCTCATGGCGTGCCGCCTCATATCTGGTCGGTATCCGCCAGCCGCTCCGATCCCGCATCAGCGTGCTGCCACAGCGATCGCACGGCGCCCAATAGAAGTCCCCGTCGTAGCGCGCGCGGTCGCGCTTGGGGCTGTGTCCCACCACACGGCACATCAGGCTCATACTCAGACTCCCCTCCCGGCCGCCGCTCAACACGCGATCGTTCCAGGGGCGTGATGCTAACGCAGATCATGGCCGCTTGTCGTGCACGAATGCATCCAGGATGGGGGGTCGGCGCCCAAGTCCGGATATCCACAGCAATTTTTTTGCAGTTCCCGGTTCGTTCACTTGCAGGTTCGGCAAGCCGCAGAGATCCGCGCGTCGCAGCGGTGGAACGAAGCAGGACTGCGACGAAACGAATCGCAGCGGCGACGAAGCGAGTCTCTAAATCGTCATTTACCCTCTTGTGTGTGAGCGTGGATGAGGCACTATGGGTTGTGTCGCCGCTCGGTGGCCGACCCAAGAGATAGTGAACGGCCCGACGCAGCGGTTTCGCGGCGAAGGGCCGTTTCGTCCCGCGAGCAGCGGGTTGGGCAGTAAGCGAGTGGGGATTCGGCGTGTCCAAACGGGGGCGCGGGTGTACAGGGGGGGTTCGCCTCCTGAGTCGAACACACGGTGAACAGAGGTGGCGCGTATGGAGTTCAGTAACAGCCGGGACGTGAGTTCGAACGAGATGACCACCACCACCGCCGAAGAGGCGCAGACTGAAGCGGCCAGCTCGTCGCACAGCATCGATCCCCAGCCCTTCCCGGTCGAGGTCGATCACAGCCGCGACGCGCTCCTCACCGATTTCGGCAAGGAAACGCTGACCGACCGCTACCTGCTCCCGGGCGAAAGCTATCAGGACCTGTTCGTGCGCGTCGCCTCCGCCTATGCAGACGACGCGGCGCATGCGCAGCGGCTGTACGACTATATCTCCAAGCTGTGGTTCATGCCCGCCACGCCGGTGCTTTCCAACGGCGGCACCGGGCGCGGCCTGCCGATCAGCTGCTACCTCAACTCGGTGGACGACAGCCTCAACGGCATCGTCGACACTTGGAACGAGAATGTCTGGCTCGCCTCGCGCGGCGGCGGCATCGGCACCTATTGGGGTTCGGTGCGCGGCATCGGCGAGCCGGTGGGCCTGAACGGCAAGACCAGCGGCATCATCCCGTTCGTGCGGGTGATGGATTCGCTGACGCTGGCGATCAGCCAGGGTTCGCTGCGCCGCGGCTCGGCCGCCTGCTATCTCGACGTCAGCCATCCGGAGATCGAGGAGTTCCTCGAGATCCGCAAGCCGTCCGGCGATTTCAACCGCAAGGCGCTGAACCTGCACCACGGCGTGCTGATTCCGGACACCTTCATGGAAGCGGTGCGCGACGGCAAGGAATGGGCGCTGGTCAGCCCCAAGGACGGCTCGGAACGGGCCCGCGTCGATGCGCGCGCGCTGTTCCAGAAGCTGGTCGAGACCCGCCTGGCGACGGGCGAGCCCTACATCGTCTTCTCGGACCATGTGAACAAGGCGATGCCGAAGCATCACCGCGATCTCGGGCTGAAGGTTTCCACCTCCAACCTCTGCTCGGAAATCACGCTGCCCACCGGCCGCGACCATCTGGGCAACGATCGCACCGCAGTGTGCTGCCTCTCGTCGCTCAACCTCGAGACGTGGGACGAGTGGAAGGACGACAAGATCTTCATCGAGGACGTGATGCGCTTCCTCGACAATGTGCTGAGCGACTATATCGCCCGCGCCGCGCCCGAAATGGCACGCGCCAAGTACAGCGCCAGCCGTGAGCGTTCGGTGGGCCTGGGCGTGATGGGCTTCCACAGCTTCCTCCAGGCGCGCGGGCTGCCATTCGAGGGCGCAATGGCGAAGTCGTGGAACCTGCGCATCTTCAAGCACATCAACGCGCAGGTGAACGAGGCGTCGATGCAGCTCGCGGTGGAGCGCGGCCCCTGCCCCGATGCCGCCGACATGGGCGTGATGGAGCGCTTCAGCTGCAAGATGGCGATCGCGCCGACCGCGTCGATCAGCATCATCTGCGGCGGCACCAGCGCCTGCATCGAGCCGATCCCGGCGAACATCTACACGCACAAGACGCTGTCGGGCAGCTTCTCGATCAAGAACCCCTATCTCGAGAAACTGCTGATCGCGAAGTCCAAGAATTCGGACGCGGTGTGGAACTCGATCCTGGAGAAGGGCGGCTCCGTGCAGCATCTCGACTTCCTGACGCCGGACGAGAAGGACACGTACAAGACCAGCTTCGAGATCGACCAGCGCTGGCTGCTCGAACTTGCCGCCGATCGCACGCCCTATATCGACCAGTCGGCCTCGTTGAACCTGTTCATCCCGGCGGACGTCGAGAAGTGGGATCTGCTGATGCTCCACTTCCGCGCCTGGGAACTGGGCATCAAGTCGCTCTACTATCTCCGCTCCAAGTCGGTGCAGCGCGCGGGCTTCGCCGGCGGCGTGGAGGCCGACAACACCATCGACCTCAAGCAGATCGAGGTCGAGGTGAAGGATTATGACGAGTGCCTGGCCTGCCAGTGAACGGCCACCCCTCTCCCCTCGTGGGAGTTTCCGCCCGGCGCAGCCGGGTGGTGGAGGGGCGGGCTCGGCCTCAGTCGGTTCAATGCATATGATCGGGACGCTTCGGCGCCCACCCCTCCACCACCGCCTTTCGGCGGTGGTCCCCCTCCCCGTTCCGGAGAGGAGAGGGGATTTGACCACCCATCTCGAGGGCGTGCTGGCGCGGATCGCCGTGGCCGCGACACCCCCTCACCCTCCCGTCCGCTAGCGCGGCCGGGCCCCTCCCTCTCCCACAAGGGGAGAGGGACAGAAGAAGGACCAGACGATGCCGCTCCTCCAGGCTTCCAAGCAGTACAAGCCCTTCGAATATCCGTGGGCGTTCGAATTCTGGAAGCGCCAGCAGCAGATCCACTGGATGCCGGAGGAAGTGCCGCTGGGCGAGGATTGCCGCGACTGGGCGCAGAAGCTGACCGACCATGAGCGCAACCTGCTGACGCAGATCTTCCGCTTCTTCACGCAGGCCGACGTCGAGGTGCAGGATTGCTACCACGACAAATATGGCCGCGTGTTCAAGCCGACCGAGATCAAGATGATGCTGACCGCGTTCAGCAACATGGAGACGGTGCACATCGCCGCCTACAGCCATCTGCTCGACACGATCGGCATGCCCGAGAGCGAATATGGCATGTTCCTTCAGTACAAGGAAATGAAGGACAAGCACGATTATCTGGCGACGTTCGGCGTCGACAGCGACGAGGATATCGCGCGCACCTTGGCGATGTTCGGCGGCTTCACCGAGGGGCTGCAGCTGTTCGCCAGCTTCGCGATGCTGATGAACTTCCCACGCTTCAACAAGATGAAGGGCATGGGGCAGATCGTCACCTGGTCGATCCGCGACGAGAGCCTGCACTGCGAGGGCATCACCCGCCTGTTCCACGCCTTCACCAAGGAGCGGGACTGCCTGACCCCGGCGGTGAAGAAGGACATTCGCGACGTGTGCCACACCACCGTCGGCCTGGAAGACGCGTTCATCGACCTCGCCTTCGAGCAGGGCCCGGTGCCGGGCATGACGCCCAAGGAGATCAAGAAATATATCCGCTACATCGCGGACTGGCGCCTGGGCCAGCTCGGCCTCAAGCCGATGTACATGATCGAGGAACACCCGCTGCCGTGGCTGGCGCCGCTGCTGAACGGCGTGGAGCACGCCAATTTCTTCGAGACCCGCGCGACCGAATATTCGAAGGCGGCGACCCGCGGCAACTGGAACGAGGTGTGGGACAGCTTCGACAAGCGCCGGCAGGCGAAGACGAGCGCGATCGCCAACGAGGATCTCGATGAGGGCGACATGTTCTCGAAGGCGGGGATTGCGGCGGAGTAATCCGCCGCCTTCGGGCAGTCCATGCCGATCATCTCGGTCTTCTTCGGCATCATCATCCGGATGTATCATGACGATCATCCGCCGCCGCATTTTCATGCCTTCTATCAGGGCTTCGAGGCCTTTGTCGGCATCGCGGACGGCGAGATCATCGCCGGCACCCTGCCGAACAAGGCGGCGCGGATCGTTCGGCAATGGGCGCTGGACCATCAGGCGGAACTGATGGCAAACTGGTCGCGCGGCGAAGCGCTGGAGCCGATGGAACTGATCCCGGGAGCCGACCAGGATGATTAAGATCATTGCCATCAGACCGGCCGGCGCCATGCGCCTCGATCTGGCCTTCAGCGACGGCGCGCATGGTATCTGGTCTGCGGAAGAGCTGATCGCGCGGGACACGGTGCTGACGCGTCCGCTCGCTGATCCTGATTATTTCGCGCGGGCCTTCATCGAAGGTGGTGCGCTTGCTTGGCCCAATGGGCTGGAGCTATCGCCGAATGCTCTGCATCAGCGGCTTGATACGGCGGGTCGGCTTGCAAAGCGCGCCGCCTGAAGCCCCCCTCTTTTGACAGCGAGCATCCCCATCATGGGTAAACGCAGCGGCATCATCGATCATGAGGAAGACTTGGCCAAGTTAAGCTTCGCCCAGTTGGATACAGAAATCGAACGATGCCGTATGCGCCTCGGCATCGCGCCGACCAGCCGACTCCGTAAATCATTCGAGAGCCGCATTCATTGGCTGGAGAAATTTCCCGCAAACCGTCATTCGGACTGAATCAAGCGAGTCAACCACATCCCCCGACCCTGGGGCGCAAAGTTCTCTCCCAGGGCCGGGAGCCGTCACGCGCGACGTCGCGCTAGTCGGTTACCGCGGTGACGAGGCCCGCGCCGACGGTCTTGCCGCCTTCACGGATCGCGAAGCGCACGCCGGGTTCGAGGCCGACCGGTCGGTTGAGCTCGAAGCCGATCTCCGCACGGTCGCCGGGCGCCACGGCGTCGCCGCCATCCACCCGGATCACGCCGGTCACGTCGGTGGCGCCGAAGAAGAATTGCGGGCGATAGCCGCTGGCGAACGGCGTGTGCCGGCCGCCTTCCTCCTTCGCGAGCACGAACAGTTCCGCCCGCCCGCTGCTGCGCGCCTGGATCGCACCCGGGGCGCTCAGCACCTGGCCGCGCACCACCGCGTCGCGCTTCAGCCCGCGCAGCAACAGGCCGACATTCATGCCCGCCACCGCCTCCGGCACATCCTTGTGAAAGGATTGCACGCCGGTGACGACCGAGGTACCATCCTCCTCGCTGCCCACGATCTCGACGAGATCGCCCACCTTCACCCGGCCGCGATCGACGCGGCCGGACACCACCGTGCCGCGGCCGGCGATGGTGTGGACGCCCTCGATCGGCATCAGGAACGCGCCCTCCAGATCCCGCACGGGATCGGGGATGTGGCGGTCCAGCGCCGCGACGAGACCGGCGATCGCCTGCACATCGGCATCGGCGAGGTCGCCGCGCTCGATCGCCTGCGCCGCGCGCAACGCGCTGCCGAAGATGAAGGGCGAGCCTTCATAACCGCGCAGCCCGAGCAGTTCGCCGATCTCCAGCTCGATCAGCGCGCGGATCTCGTCCCGATCCGCTGCGGGCACCATGTCCAGCTTGTTGACGAACACGACGATGTGGCGAACGCCCACCTGGCGCGCGAGCAGGACATGCTCGATCGTCTGCCTGGCGGCGCCGCTGGTGGCGTCGACGAGCAGGATAGCGCCGTCCATCTGCGACGCGCCGGTGATCATGTTCTTCACATAGTCGGCATGGCCCGGGCAATCGATGTGGGCGTAATGCCGGCTGTCCGACTCATACTGCACATGCGCGGTGTTGATCGTGATGCCGCGGGCGCGCTCCTCCGGCGCCCGGTCGATCTGGTCGTAGGACAGGGCCTGCCCGCCGAACCGCGCCGCCTGCACCCGCGTGATCGCGGAGGTCAGCGTGGTCTTGCCATGATCGACATGGCCGATGGTCCCGACATTCACATGCGTCTTGGTGTTGAGCATCGTCTTGTTCCTGCTCTTGAAGGCGCCGTCCGGACGGGTTGGCCAAACCAGCCCGGACGGCCATTGGCATTGGCGCGCCAAAGGGGTGCCGCCGCGCCGCCTCGCCGGTGACGCGCCGAATAAGTGACAAAGGAAAAGGCCCGCCGGGCGGACCCCGGCGAGCCTCAGATGCACGCGCTTGCCGGGTCCGTTACGGTCCCCGGAGGTGGATCCTGGGCTCAGGCCGGGAAGGTCGTTCCCCATGCGCCATCGACGCGTTCGCCATAGGCGCACGGCAGGACGATGACGGCATTGATCAGCATATGGGCCATGACCCACTCCTCGATCGCGGCCGCGCGGCGCGCGCGGCCAATAAAAAACCCCGGAGGCTCAGGCCAACCGGGGTCCGCAGACACACAGGGAGGCCTTCGCCTCCCGCTTAGGGGAGACGTCGTCAGATCGCGGTGAAATACAGTCCGCCGGCGACGGAATGATCCATCGTCGATAGCTGATTGATACCTTGTTCGAGGCGCGACATTGCTTGGTTCCCTGAAGTAATAGTGGCGCCGATAGCGAATCGGGCAATCAATTACAAGCGAAACGTTTTCGCTTAACCCTCTCCCCTCCGGGGAGAGGGACAGGTCCGCGCAGCGGACCAGGGAGAGGGGCATGGATCCCAAGGATTCCAGCCCTCTCTCCCTCGCCGCCTGCGGCGGCATTTCCCTCTCCCCTCCGGGGAGAGGGATTGGCGTGGCGTCAGCCGTTTTCTTCTTCCTCGAACAGCACGGCGACATCGCCATTGGCGGAGAGGCGCAGCGTGTCGCCCTCGACCTCGGCGACCAGCCCGACCGAGATATAATGATGATGGCCCTTGTGGCTGCCCTCGCCGCTGTCGGCCTTGGTCAGCTTGATGCGGTCACCCTCGACCTTGTCGACGGTGCCGACATGGACGCCGTCGGCGCCGATGATTTCCATATGCTCGCGAATGGCGCTGAGGTCGGTCATGTTCGAGTCTCCTTGCAAGGGGTTCGCGTCAAACGCGCGAGACTGTGCACGGATGCATGGGCGGGAGCCAGATATACGATGGGAGAGGCTGTTGCAGGAATGCGAAGGACGTCGCCGCATCGAGGACGGCGCTCGCGGCGAGCGCGCGGCGCGAGAGCGCCGCATCCCCTCACCCAGCTACGACCAGGGCCCGCCAACGGGCGGACCCAAGTCTGCGCAACCCTCTCCCCAAAGGGGCGAGGGAAGTTTACCGCGCCACTTTCGCGCTGACGGGCTGCTTCGCACCGCCGACATAGCCCTGCAGCTCCGCGGTCAACACCGCATAGCCGCGATCGTTGAGGTGCAGCCGGTCCGCGCGGTACAGGTCCGGATCGGGCAGGCCGTCCGCCCCGCGCAGTTCCGCGCCGACATCGAGGAAGTCCGCGCGATAGGTTGCGGCGCGCGCCGCGATCATGCGGTTGGCGTCGTCCATCCGGCCCCACAGCGCGATCCGCGCCGGGCTGGGTTTCATCGCGACATAGCCGATCCGCGCCTCCGGATAGTCGCGGCGCAGGCGCTGGAGCAGCATCAGCACGTCGCCCGCCACCTTCATCGGCGTCGCGCCCGCGGCGATATCGTTCTCGCCGATATAGGCAATGATCACCGCCGGCCGGTGCGGCTTCACGACGCTGCCATAATAATAGAGAAGTTCGGGGGTGGTCGCGCCGCCGAAGCCGCGGTTGATCACGCTGCCGTGGGCGAAGCTGCGCTGCAGATCCCACAAGCGGACCGTCGAGCTGCCGATGAACAGCGCGGCCTTCTCCGGCTCGGTCCGCGCGGAATCGGCTTTCTTGAACGCCTCGATCTCGTTCTCGAAGCGATGCGGCAGCGGGCCACGCTGTGCGGCCGCCCCCGTCGAAACCGTCATCGCCATAAACGCCGCGAGAAGCCATAACCGCATGTCGCAATACACCCCGACCCGCCAACTTCGCTCAATTTGTAGCGGATTCGGGGCGGTTGATCGATTGCAAAGATTGATCGTTACGGTGTCGTGCGACGAATCGAGCGAAATAAAAGTAGCCGATCAGACGAAGCCTGTGACGTAGAACACAGCGATCACCACGAATACGGCCATCGTCTTGATCAGGGTCAGCGCGAAGACGTCCTTATAGGCCTGGCGGTGGGTGAGACCGGTCACCGCGAGCAAGGTGATCACCGCACCATTGTGCGGCAGCGAATCCATGCCGCCCGATGCCATCGCGGCGATGCGGTGGAGCACCTCGCGCGGGATGCCCGCGGCGTCGCCGGCGGCGGCGAACTGCTCCGCCATCGCCGCCAGCGCGATGCTGAGCCCGCCCGAGGCGGAACCGGTGATGCCGGCGAGCGAGGTGACGCTGATCGCCTCGTTCAAGAGCGGATCGGGGATCGCGCGCAGCGCTTCCTTGATGACGAGGAAGCCGGGCAGCGCCGCGATCACCGCGCCGAAGCCATATTCGACCGCGGTGTTCATCCCCGCCAGCAGCGCGCCGCCCACCGCCGCCTTCGATCCTTCGGCGAAGCGCGCCTGGATGGCGGGGAAAGCGGTGACGACGATGGTGGCGATGCCCAGCAGCAGCGCGCCTTCCACCGCCCATAGCGCCGCCGTCCTGGCGACCTCGATCTCGAGCGGCGCCTCCAGCCCGATCAGCGAGACGCGGACAGTGTCGCCGGCGAGGTGCGGGATCCACAAGGTGAGCAGCAGGTTGGCGGTGCCGACCACGACCAGCGGCAGCAGCGCCATCGCCGGATTGATCGCGCCGGCGCCCGCCACCGCCTCGGGCTCGTTGACCAGATCCGCGGCGCGGCCATAGCCCTCCCCCGCCGCCGCCAGCGTTCGCCGGCGCCAGTTGAGATAGGCGAGGCCCGCCGCGACGATCACCACCGATCCGGTCAGCCCGAGCACGGGCGCGGACCAGGTGGTGGTGCCGAAGAAGCTGCTGGGGATGATGTTCTGGATCTGCGGCGTGCCGGGCAGCGCATCCATCGTGAAGGTCAGCGCGCCGAGGCCGATGGTGGCGGGCACCAGCCGCTTGGGAATATCGGCCTGCCGGAACATCTCGGCGGCGAAGGGATAGACCGCGAACACCGCGACGAACACCGAGACCCCGCCATAGGTGAGCAGCGCGGTGACGATCATGATCGCCGGAATCGCCCGCCCCGCGCCGAGGAAGCCGATCACCGCGCCGACGATCGCGCGCGAGAAGCCGGAGATCTCGACCAGCTTGCCGAACAGCGCGCCGAGCAGGAAGACCGGGAAATAGAGCTGCAGGAAGGCGCCCACCTTCTGCATGAACAGCCCGGAGAACACCGCCGGCACCGCCGCCGGATCGGTGAGGAACACCGCGAGCATCGCCAGCAGCGGCGCGAAGATGATGACGCTGAGCCCGCGATAGGCGGCCAGCATCAGCAGGATCAGCACCAATGCTGCGATCGCGACGTCCATCGGCGCTCCTCATCCCGCGCCGCCGGGTGGGGAGCGGTCGCAGGACGAGGCTTATCGCAACCGAAGCGATTGTCGATCCATGCCGATCCATGCCGATCCGGCGCGTTCAGGTGAGCGCGATGCCGCCATCGACGCGCAGGTCGATGCCGGTGACGAAGCGCGACGCATCCGACGCGAGGAACAGCGCCGCTTCCGCCACATCCTCCGGCTGGCCGAGCCGGCCGAGCGGGATCGCCTGCGCCATCATCGCCTCGAACGCGGGCAGCGCCACCGCATCGATGCCGAGCTTGCCGAGGATCGGCGTCGCCACCGGGCCCGGGCTCAGCAGGTTGACGCGGATGCGGCGCGGCGCGAACTCGACCGCCCAGCCCCGCGCGAGCGCCGCCACCGCCGCCTTGCTCGCCGCATAGACGGCGTGGTTCTCAAGCACCTTGGTCGCCGCGATCGAGCCGACCAGGATCAGCGCGCCGCCATCGGCGAGGTGCGGCAACATCGCCTGCACCCCGAAGAAGGGGCCACGCGCGTTGATCGCGAACTGCGCCTCATACTCGGCCGGAGAGACGCCCGCGGTGGGGGTGATCGTGTTGGCGCCGGCATTGGCGACATAGATGTCGGCATGCCCGAAACGCTCGGCGACCAGCGCCGCGACGCGCCGGTGCGTCTCGATCTCGCCGATATCGCCGACGATGCCGGTCGCCGCATCGCCGAGCGCGGTGACCGCCTGCCCGACCGCATCCGCGCGACGCCCGACGATCAGCACCCGCGCACCTTCCGCCACGAAGCGCTCGGCGATCGCATAGCCGATGCCGCTGTTGCCGCCGGTGACGACAGCGGCCTTGCCTTCCAGTTGAGCCATCAGAACCTCCTTGGGGTGTGCACGCCATCTGGTTCTTGCCCGTCGGTCGGTCTATTCCTTCATTGCTCAGTTCAATTGTGCCGGATGGTCATCAATGGGCGCCGAAACCGTGCAGGGCCTTGCCACCTTCATCCGCGTCGTCGAGGCCGGATCCTTCACCGCCGGTGCGCGGCGGCTGGGCACCACCCCCTCGGCGATCTCCAAGAGCATCGCGCGGCTGGAGAAACGGCTGGGCGTGAGGCTGTTCCAGCGGACGACGCGCGCGCTGGCGCTGACCGAGGAGGGGCAGGCCTATCACGAGCGGATGGCGCCGCTGATCCGTGCGGTGGAGGAAGCGGAGGAAGAACTTCGCGGCGACCATGAGGTGCGCGGCCGGCTGCGCGTGACCATGCCCGCCGACCTCGGTCGCGCGCTGATGCCGGCGATCGCGGCGAACTTCGCGCCGGCACATCCGGCGCTGGTGCTGGAACTCAGCCTGGCCGACCGCCATGTCGATCTCGTGCGCGAAGGCTATGACCTCGCGATCCGCGCCGGCGCCGTCGCCGACAGCGGGCTATGGGCACGGCCGCTGGGATCGCTCCCGCTGCGGCTGGTGGCCTCGCCCGCCTATCTCGCGGCGCAGGGGGTGCCCGCCGATCCCGACGCGCTGCGCCGCCATCGCCATGTCCGCTACCTGCTGAACGGGCGCCCCTATCCGATCCGCTTCGCCGACGGCACCCGCATCGATCCCGAGGGCGGCTTCGACACCGACAGCGGCGAGGCGCTGCGGCTTGCAGCGGTCGGCGGCCTCGGCATCGCGCATATGCTGGCGACGGCGGTGGCGGAGGATGTCGCAGCGGGCCGGCTGGTGGTGGTGTTGCCGGACCATGTGCTGCCGACGGTTCCGGTGCAGGCGCTGCACGCCTTCGCGCGGGCGATGCCGCTGCGCGCGCGGCGGTTCGTGGAATTCGTGGCGGGAGAAGTGGGGGCGTGGACTCGCCCCGCGGCCTGACCCCTCCCCGTTCGTCCCGAGCGGAATAGGGGGTGTCGAAGCGACGCCTTCCCTACGTCAGCCGCCGTTTCTCCAGCTTCCGCGCCAGGGTCCGCCGATGCATCCCCAGCCGTCGCGCCGATTCGGAGATGTTGAAGCCTGTTTCCACCAGGGTCTGGTGGATATGCTCCCACTCCACCGTCTTGATCGAGGTCTGGCGGCCGTCGACCGGCGCGTCGGGATCGCCATCGTCGCGCGCGAACGCGGCTTCGATATCGTCGGTGTTGGAGGGCTTGGCGAGATAGTAGGACGCGCCGAGCTTGATCGCCTCCACCGCGGTGGCGATGCTCGCGAAGCCGGTGAGCACGACGATGCGCATCTCGTCGTCGGTGGCGCGCAGGGTCTGGACGCAGGTGAGGCCGGAGGCGCCGCCGAGCTTGAGGTCGACCACCGCGAAGCCAGGCTGGTGCCCTTCCGCGAGCAGCGCCTGCAGCGCATCGTGGCTGTCGGCAAGCAGCACGCGATAGCCGCGCCGTTCGAAGGAGCGCTTGAGCGTGTGCGCGAACGCCTCGTCATCCTCGACGATCATCAACAGGCGGGTTTCGGTCATGCCGCACCCTTATCCTCATAGACGAGCGCCGTCAGCGGCAGACTGAGCCGCACCAGCGCGCCGCCTTCACCGCGATTGACCGCATTCGCCTCGCCGCCCAGCGTACGCAGCACGTTGACCAGCAGGAACAGGCCGAGCCCGCCGCCCGGCCGCCCCTTGGTGGAGCGATAGGGCTGGCCGAAGGAGGCGAGCATCTCCGGCGCGAAACCGGGACCGCGATCGGCGACCTCGAGCACCAGCATCTCCTCCTCGCGGCGCGCGGTGATGCCGACCCATCCGGGCGAGGCCTCGGCGGCATTGTCGATGACGTTGTCGATCACCTGCTTGAGCGCCGGGTCCGACACGATCGGCAGGTCGGCGCCGAAGAGGTCGGCATAGGCGAGCGTCTCAGGCTGGCGCGCGGCATGCCATTCGGCGACGATGCCATCCAGGAAGGTGCGCATCGTCGTCACCCGCGGCGCCACGCCGCGCGCCTCGCCGGCGGACATCAGGATACCGCTGAGGATCGCCTTGCAGCGCTTCACGGCGGCCTCCATCTCGCGCAGGTCGTCCTGCAGTTCGGCGTCGCCGCTCAACCGCGGCATCCGCTTCCAGTCCCCCAGGATCACCGACAGCGAGGCGAGCGGCGTGCCCAGTTCATGCGCCGCCCCCGAGGCAAGCAGCCCCATGCGGACGATATGATCTTCCTCCGCCGCGCGCTGGCGGATGGTCGCCAGCGCCGCGTCGCGCTGCAGGAGGTTCCTGGTCACCCGCGTCACCACCGCGACCAGCAACACCGCGATCAGCGCGAAGCAGACGAGGCTGCCCTGCAGGTAGAGCTTCATCGGATTGTCGCTGTAGGGCGGCGGCAGCGGCAGCGGCTGGGAATCGAGCCGCAGCGTCAGCAGCGCGATGCCGGTGGCGACGACGATCGCCCAGGAGGATGCCGGCGTGAGCAGGATCGCGCCGATCACGATCTGCAGCAGGAACAGCGAGGCGAAGGGATTGGTGATGCCGCCGCTGTGATAAAGCTGCCAGGCGAGCGCGGCGACGTCGAACAGCAGCGCACCGGTCAGCTCGCTGTTGGTCACGGCCGTGCGCCGCGCGATGAGCGGCAGGCTGGCGAGGTTGATCGCGGCCAGCATCACCGGCATGACCAGCAGCGGTGCCAGCGGCAGCGGGATGCCCATCAGCCCGTGCACCACCGCGATCGTCACGAGCTGGCCGCCGACCGCGATCCAGCGGAGCTGCACCAGCAGGTGCATGTTGCGCCGGCCGGCGTTGGTCTCCGGCGGCGCGGAACGGGTGGTGTCGTCGGGGGTGGTGGTCACCCCTCCCCCTTAGCCCCCCGTTCGCGATCGCGCAGCACCCACCATGCGCCCCAGGCGGAGAGCAGTGCCATGCCGAACCAGGTCAGCGCATAGGGCAGGTGATTGTCGGGGAAGCTGATGACGGTCAGCCCCCCGCGCGGCCAGCCGCCCGGGTTGGGCGCGGCATCGGCGTCGACGAAATAGGGCGCTGCATCCTTCAGCCCGCGCGCGGCGGCGATCGCGGCGATGTCGCGGCCATACCAGCGATCGGCGGCGGGATCGTTGGCGCGCAGGAAGCCGCCGCCGGGTTCGGTGACGCGCAGCAGGCCGGTGACGGTGACGGGACCACCCACCTGCCCCGCCGCACGGGACGCGGGATCGCGCTTTTCCGGCGGCACGAAGCCGCGATTGACGATCAGGCTGAACCCGCCCGCGGTTTGAAGCGGAGTCATCACCCAATAACCCGAGCCGAGACCGGTGGTGGCGCGCACCAGCGTCTCGCGATCGTGGCGGAAGCGGCCGGTGGCGGTGATGCGGCGATAGGCGTCGCCGTCCGCGGTGATGCGGTCCCAGGTGGCGCGGCCGGGCGCCGGGACCGGCGCGCCATGCACGCGGGATTCGACGGCGGCGATCAGGCGGTGCTTCCAGGCGCGGCGCTGGATCTGCCAGACGCCCAGAGCAACGAAGGCCGCGACGAGCAGGAGCATCGTCGCGGCCAGCGCCATCCGCGCCCATGACGGGCGCGGGCGGCGGGCGGGGTTCACGGCATCTGCCGCATGTCGGACGCGGCCGGCATCGGCATCATGTTGGTGTTGAGGTGGTACATCACCCACATCGAGCCGGTCATCATGATCACGACGACGATGATCGTGAAGATCAGCGCGGTCATGTTCCAGCCGCCTTCGGTGCTGCCCTTGAGGTGCAGGAAGTAGATCATGTGGACGACCATCTGCACCGCGGCGAACGCCATGATCAGCGCGGCGATCGCGCCGTCGGACATCGGGCGGGCCATCACCAGCCAGAACGGGATCGCGGTGAGGACGACCGACAGCAGGAAGCCGATCACATAGTCGCGCATGCTGCCATGGCCGCCATCGGCATGATCGTGATGCGCGTCGTGCGCGTCGTGGCTCATCGCAGCATTCCCATCAGGTAGACGAAGGTGAAGACGCCGATCCAGATGACGTCGAGGAAGTGCCAGAACAGGCTGAGGCACATCAGCCGGCGCTTGTTGGCCTGGATCAGCCCGCGCTTGCCCACCTGCACCATCAAGGTCAGCAACCAGACGATGCCGAAGGTCACGTGCAGGCCGTGCGTGCCGACCAGCGTGAAGAAGGCGGACAGGAAGGCGCTGCGCTGCGGCGTCGCGCCCTCGTGGATCAGGTGCGCGAACTCATAGAGTTCGATCGAGAGGAAGGCGGCACCGAACAGGCCGGTGACCAGCAGCCAGAACTGCACCTGGCGCGCCTGATCGCGCTGCATCGCCAGCATCGCGAAGCCATAGGTGATCGAGGAGAACAGCAGCATCGCCGTGTTCACCGCGACCAGCGGCAGATCGAACAGGTCACGCGGCGACGGGCCGGCGGCGAAATTGCCGCCGAGCACCGCGTAGCAGGCGAACAGGATCGCGAAGATGAGGCAGTCGCTCATCAGGTAGATCCAGAAGCCCAGCATCGTGCTGCCGCCTTCGGGATGATCATGTTCGTCGAGGTCGTAGAAGCTGACCGGCCCGCCGGCCGTCATCGTCTGGGATGCGCTCATCGTCATGCTCCTGCCGCGAGCAGGCGCGTCCGCTCGGCCTCGGTGGTCGCCACCGTTTCGGCCGGGATGTGGAAATCGCGCTTATAGTTGAAGGTATGGGCGATGGCGGTGGCAATGAGCGCCACGAAGCCGAGGCCCGCCAGCCACCAGATGTGCCAGATCAGGGCGAACCCCATCACCGTGCTGATCCCCGCCAGGATGACGCCGGTGCCGGTGCCGCTGGGCATGTGGATCGGGCGGAAGCCGCTCAGCGGACGCTCGGCATTGCGCGACTTCATGTCGTACCACGCGTCGAGCGAGTGGATCACCGGCGTGAAGGCGAAGTTATATTCCGGCGGGGGCGACGAGGTCGCCCACTCCAGCGTACGGCCGCCCCACGGATCGCCGGTGGTGTCGGCGAGTTCCTTGCGCTTCCAGATGCTGACCGCGAACTGGACGAGCATGGCACCGATGCCGGCCGCGATCAGCGCCGCGCCGATGCCGGCGATGACGAACCAGATCTGCAGCGAGGGATCGTCGAACACGCGCATGCGCCGCGTCACGCCCATCAGGCCGAGCACGTAGAGCGGGGTGAACGCCACCCAGAAGCCGACGACCCAGCACCAGAAGGAGACCAGGCCCCAGAACTTGTCGAGCTTGAAGCCGAACGCCTTGGGCCACCAGAAGTTGATCGCCGCGAACAGGCCGAACAGCACGCCGCCGATGATCACGTTGTGGAAGTGCGCGATCAGGAACAGCGAGTTGTGCAGCACGAAGTCCGCGGGCGGCACCGCGAGCAGCACGCCGGTCATGCCGCCGATCGTGAAGGTGAACATGAACGCGACCGTCCACATCATCGGCAGTTCGAAGCGGATCCGGCCGCGATACATGGTGAACAGCCAGTTGAAGAGCTTCGCCCCGGTCGGGATCGAGATCACCATCGTGGTGATGCCGAAGAAGCTGTTGACGCTGGCGCCCGAACCCATGGTGAAGAAGTGGTGCAGCCACACCAGGTAGGACAGGATGGTGATGCAGACCGTGGCGTAGACCATCGAACTGTAGCCGAACAGCTTCTTGCCCGAGAAGGTCGAGGTGACTTCCGAGAAGACGCCGAACAGCGGCAGGATGAGGATGTAGACCTCAGGGTGGCCCCAGATCCAGATCAGGTTCACGTACATCATGGCGCTGCCGCCGAAGTCGTTCGTGAAGAAGTTGGTGCCGACGTAACGGTCGAGGCTGAGCAGCGCGAGGACCGCGGTCAGCACCGGGAACGACGCCACGATCAGCACGTTGGTGCACAGCGAGGTCCAGGTGAACACCGGCATCTTCATCAGCGACATGCCCGGCGCACGCATCTTGATGATGGTCACAATCAGGTTGATACCTGATAATGTCGTGCCCACGCCCGCGATCTGGAGTGACCAGATATAATAGTCGACGCCGACATTGGGGCTGTATGCCAGGCCGGAGAGCGGCGGATAGGCCAGCCAGCCCGTCTGCGCGAACTCGCCGATGAACAGCGAGGTCATGATCAGCACCGCGCCCGCGGTCGTCATCCAGAAGCTGAAATTGTTCAGGAACGGGAAGGAGACGTCGCGCGCGCCGATCTGCAGCGGCACCACATAGTTCATCAGCCCGGTGACGAACGGCATCGCCACGAAGAAGATCATGATCACGCCGTGCGCGGTGAACACCTGGTCATAGTGGTGCGCGTTCAGATAGCCATCGGAGCCGTTGAAGGCCAACGCCTGCTGCAGGCGCATCATCACCGCATCGGCGAAGCCGCGCAGGAACATGATGAGGCCCAGCACCATGTACATGATGCCGATCTTCTTGTGGTCCACGCTGGTGAACCACTCGTTCCAGAGATAGCCCCACAGCTTGAAGCGGGTGAGCAGGGCGAGCACGCCGATGCCGCCGATGACGACGGCGCCGAAGGTCGCAACGACGATCGGCTCATGGAGCGGCAGCGAATCCAGCGAGAGCCGCCCGAAGATCGGGCTGAACGGCATGGGCGCGGTCGGATCAGAAGACATGAATATGGGTTCCGACGGTTACGGGCGGGCGGGCGCGGACGTTTCCGCGCGCGCCGACGGGATGAGCGTGAGACCGGTGCGGTCGGCCGGGCGCGAGAGGCCCACGCCGGTGAGCGGCGCGAGATCGACCGGCGCCGAGGGGCCGGCCTTCACATGGCTGTGCGCCGACTTCGATTCGTCCTGCGCGCACAGCGCGGCGACGACGCGGCGGTCGACCAGCGGGCCGGTGCCGCGACCGCCGGTCTTGTCATAATGCAGGCGGCGGACATTGTGCGCGCTGGCGAGGCCGAGGCCGCCCTTCGCGTCGATCTCCATCATGTCCGTCATGCACATCTTGCCGGGCTCGACGCACATGTTGACGACCTTGTCGAACAGGCCGGTCTCAACATTGGCGAAGCGGGCGACCGGTACATTCTCGCTCGGGCGCTCCAGTTCGAGATAGCCGGCGCGGTCGAGCGCGCCGCCGCCGCCCTTGGCCTCGGCCACCCACGCGTCGAACGCGGCGGGCGACAGGCTCCTGGCGGCAAAGCGCATGTGCGAGAAGCCGGCGCCGCTATAGTTGGCGGAGAAGCCCTTGAACTCGCCGGGTTCGTTGAACACGGCGTGCAGCTTCGTCTCCATGCCGGGCATCGCGTAGATCTGGCCCGCGAGCGCCGGGATGTAGAAGGAGTTCATCACCGACGAGGACGAGATGCGGAAACTGACCGGCCGATCGACCGGCGCCGCGAACTCGTTGACCGTCGCGATGCCATATTCGGGGTAGATGAACAGCCACTTCCAGTCGAGCGCGACCACCTGCACGTCGAGCGGCTTGACCGCCGCATTCACGGGCTGTTGCGGCGCCGTGCGCGCGAGCGGACGATAGGGATCGAGCAGATGGGTGCCGACCCAGGTCAGCGCACCCAGGCAGATGATGATCATCAGTGGCGCCGCCCAGATCACCAGTTCGAGCTGGGTGGAGTGATCCCAGTCCGGCTCGTAGCGCGCCTCGGTATTGGCCGAGCGATAGCGCCAGGCGAACAGGCCGATCAGCGCCATCACCGGCACGACGATCAGCAGCATGAGCATGGTGGAGATGACCACCAGATCGCCCTGCTGCCGCGCGACGTCTCCCGCGGGATTGAGAACGACGGTCTGGCACCCGCCGAGCAGCGGGACGAGGGCGGCGGCGTTGAGGAGCCGCAGCGGCGGCCGGATTCGGCGGGCGGAGTGGAGCATGACGCTGCGCCTAATGCCGCACGTGCGAAAAGACATAGGACATTTTGTCCAATGCCCTTGTGTGCGCTGCAGTATCAAAGGGGCTCATCCGCTCGCGGGCGCACCCGCGCGCCGTCGATTCATGCACAGGGGTCGCGCCCCGGGAGCCGAAGAGAATGAATGCCCAACCGGTAGCCGAGACCCAGCCGGAGAAGGATGTCCGCTCCCTCCACGCGGATGGCCACAAGATCGATCCCGGTGAAATCGTCATCGGCGTGATCATCGGTCGCACCTCCGAGTTCTTCGACTTCTTCGTCTATGCGATCGCCTCGGTGATCGTGTTCCCGAAGCTGGTCTTTCCCTATGTCGATGCGCTGACGGGTACGCTCTATTCGTTCGCCATCTTCGCACTCGCCTTCATGGCGCGCCCGGTCGGCACGCTGATCTTCATGACGGTCGATCGACTCTACGGCCGCGGCGCCAAGTTGACCACCGCGCTTTTCCTGCTCGGCGGCTCCACCGCGGCGATCGCCTTCCTGCCCGGATACGAGACGATCGGCCATTATTCGGCGCTGCTGCTCGCGCTGTTCCGCATGGGCCAGGGCGTCGCGCTGGGCGGCACGTGGGACGGCCTCGCCTCGCTGCTCGCGCTCAACGCGCCGGAGGACAAGCGCGGCTGGTATGCGATGATCCCGCAGCTCGGCGCGCCGCTCGGCCTGATCGTGTCGAGCCTGCTGTTCGCCTTCTTCATCACCCAGCTTCCCGCCGCCGACTTCCTCGACTGGGGCTGGCGCTATCCCTTCTTCGTCGCCTTCGCGATCAACGTGGTGGCGCTGTTCGCACGTCTCCGCATCGTGGTGACGCCGGAATATGCCGAGCTGTTCGAGAGCCGCGAGCTGCAGCCGGCGCCGGTGGGCGAGACGCTGCGCGCCGAGGGCCGCATCGTCGCGATCGGCGCCTTCGCGCCGCTCGCCAGCTTCGCCATGTTCCACATGGTCACCGTGTTCCCGCTTTCCTGGGTCTTCCTGTTCACCACCGAGAGCCCGACGCGCTTCCTGGTGATCGAGGCGATCGCCGCCGCGATCGGCGTGATCGCGATCATCGTCTCGGGCCAGCTCGCCGACCGCATCGGGCGCCGCACCTTGCTCGGCGCCACCGCCGCGGCGATCGCGACCTTCAGCGGCTTCGCGCCGCAGATGCTCGACGCCGGCGAGTCGGGCGAGATCATGTTCATGCTGATGGGCTTCGTTCTCCTCGGCCTCTCCTTCGGCCAGGCCTCGGGCGCGCTTTCGTCCAGCTTCTCGCCGCGCCATCGCTACACCGGCTCGGCGCTGACCTCGGATCTCGCCTGGCTGTTCGGCGCCGGCTTCGCGCCTTTGGTCGCGCTGCTGCTGTCGAGCCAGTTCGGCCTGATCTCCTCGGGCGCCTATCTGCTCTCGGGTGCCGCCGGCACGCTGCTGGCGCTGTGGCTGAACCGCGAGCTCGCCAACCGGATCGAGTAGGTCCGGCGGCCGATACGCAAAAAGAAAGGGCGGTCGCGATGCGGCCGCCCTTTTTTGTCCTGTGTCCGCCCCGAAGCAAAGCTTGGGGAGGACTATGAGCGTCACACCCCGGCCTTGTCCGCCGCGATCAGTTCCAGCACGTCGCCGATGATGCGCCGCATCGCCAGCCGCGCTTCCTGCGGATCGCGCGCGGCGATCGCGTCGGCGACGGCACCATGATCGCCGATGTTGGCGGAGCGGCCCTTCATGCGGTTGGTGAAGCGGATCGAGGTGCGCAGCGCGGTTGCGACCATCATCTGGAACTGCGCGTAGAACGGGTTCTTCGACGCGCGCAGGATGGCGATGTGGAAGGCGATATCGGCATCGAGCGGGTCATCCTCGCCCGCCTCCGCCGCTTCCATGCGAGCCAGCCCGGCGCGGATCGCAGCCAGGTCCGCCGCGTCATGGAATTGCGCCGCGAGCGCCGCCGCCTCGGGCTCGATCGCGACGCGCAGCTGGTTGAACTGGCGGAGCAGATCGACCGAGAATTTGCGCTCGAGCAGCCAGTGCAGCACGTCCGGATCGAACAGGTTCCAGTTGGCGGCGGGCTGCACCACCGTGCCCTGCCGCGGCCGCGCGCTGACCAGCCCCTTGGCGGTCAGCATCTTCACAGCCTCACGCGTCACCGATCGGCTGACGCCATGCGCCTTGGCAAGCTCCGCCTCGGTGGGAAAAGGCCGCGTCTCGTAGCGCCCCGTGACGATCGCACGGCCCAGCGTGTCGAGCATCCCCAAGGTGAGGTTCCGTCCGAGTTCCGAACGTCCGAGCGTCGGATCCATATCTGTCATATCGGTCTGCACGGCAGCGTTCTGCCGCAAGTGCCGCGCACTGTCACCTCACGCCCCCTCTCTGCCTATTATCAGATGAATATGCTTAATAGCGCCGGTGTGACAAGGTGTGCCTGCGGTCATTCTCGCCGCGCCGGGAATCAGAAAGGGGGCCATTCGGCCCCCTTTCCTCTCATGCCTCTGGCAGCGACCCGCCGGGCTTACATCCGGACATTGACGCCGAAGGTGAAGGTCCGGCCGATCCGCGTCTCGAACAATGTGTCCTGACGCTGGCTGTCGATGTAGAGACGGTTCTGCTCGTCAGTGAGGTTGGTCGCCTCGACGATCAGCTTGATGTTGTCGTTGATGCTGTAGGAGGCCGACGCATCGACATAGATGGTCGAGGCATTGCCCTGCACGTCGCTGCCCGGCGAGGCGGGGATGCCGCGCAGGAACTTGTCGCGATAGTTGACCGTGCTGCGGATGCTGAACCTGTCATCCTCATAGTACAGCGTACCCGAGGCGGTGTAGCGCGAGAGACCGAGCAGGTCGTTCTCCACCGTTACCGTGCAGGCGCCGCCGGTGCTGACCAGGCAATATTCGAAGTCCGACTTGATGTAGGTGAAGTTGCCCAACGCACCGAAGTTGCTCAGGATACCACCGGCGAAATCGAACGGCACCTGCGCGTTGATTTCGATACCCTTCAAGGTGCCGCCCGGCGAATTGACCGGCCGCGAGACGGTGAACAGCTCCGTCGGCGCAGTGTTCGAATTTTCAAGCAGCGCGTTCGGCAGGCCGAGTTCGCTAAATGGCACCTGGCTGGTGACCGACTGCACGAGCGTCTTGACGTCCTTGTAGAAGAACGCCGCAGACAGTAGCGCGCCCGGACGGAAGTACCATTCCACGGCGGCATCGAATGTGTCGGCCTTGATCGGTTCAAGCATCGGATTGTTGACGTTGCCGACGCGGGTTACCGGGTTGACGCCGCTGGTCGGCGCCAACAATCCGAGTTCCGGACGCGACAGCACCTTCGCCGCCGAGAAGCGCAGCAGCAGATTGTCCAACGGCTCGATCACGAGGTTCGCCGATGGCAGCCAGTTGTCATAGCTGCGATTTACTGACGCATATTGCCCGACGAGGTTGGTCGGCGAGGTGGTGCCCGCCGGCGGCGCAACCGGGATGATGCCCGAGCTGAACTGCTCGGTATGGACATAGCGGACGCCGATGTCGCCGCGGACGCCGAACGACAGGCGATCCTGCAGGTCGAACGTGCTCATCACATAGGCGCTGGTCACGCTCTCACGGACATTGGTATCGCCGCCGCCGCATTCGACGCCGCAGTAGCGCACGCTGTCGAAGTCGAACGTCTCTTCCCACTTCTCGGGATCGATTGCCACCCAGCTCGACGGCGCACCATTGCCCCACAATTTGTCGACACCGGTGATGTTGGTGGTGATGTCCGCCAGCGTGGTGCCGGCCGGCAACGCGCGCACGACGGTATCGGCGTTGTAGGCGCGCAGGAAGGTCGAGCGGAAGTCGCTCTCGCGGTACTGGCCGCCGAACTTCAGCTTGAAACCGTCGGTGAATTCCCAGTCAAAATTGACCTCACCAGTGAGGCCGTCGGTGGTGTTCTTCGAGGGTTTGCCCTGGAAGCTGAACCCGCCCAGCACGGTGCCATCGGCACGACCCGGCGCATAGTTGAAGCTGGTCGGGTCGTTCACGTCGACCCCGAAGCCCAGCACGGGCGTCGAATTGCCGTTGAAGTCGATCGAGAAATTATCGGTGTCGATCGCATCGATGAAGGTCTGGAGGCGCTTCTTGCCGTCCCAGATCGAACGGTTGAGGCCAAACATCGCCGTTACCGTGAACGTATCGGTGAAGTTATGCTTGAAGTTCAGATTGGCCTGTTTGAACGTCGACACGAAATTGTCGATCAACCCTTCCGAGCGGACGTCGACGCCGTCGAACAGGCCGGAGAGCAGCGAGCCATTCTCGTCGAACTCGATGTCGCGCACCGAGGTCATCGGCTGGCCATTGTTCGAGGCCGAGCGCGCGAACGAAATGCCGGCGATATAGTTATCGCGGCGGGTCACTTCGAAGCGCGAATAGAGCATGTCGAGCGAGATGTCGGTATCGTCGTCAGGCTGGAACTGCAGGCTCAGAGAACCGCCGATGCGCTCCTGATTCTGTTCGGAGTTCAGATAGCGCGGAATGCGCGGCAGGAAGGCGCCGCTGCCCTCGACATTCGGCAGGTCGTCGCGCCGCAGGTCGAGGATCGTCTGATAGGCGGCGGCGTTGCTCGTGCGCGGGTTGCCCGTGCTGCAGTTCAGCGCATCAGTGCCCTTGCCCGCATTGTCGCCGGGGTTCTGTGACGCAAAGCCGACCGGCGAGCAGAAGCCTCCATTGGTGTTCGCTGACAGCAGGTCCACCGACGAATAGCCGACCTCGCGCAGGCGGCGCTTCTGATAGGCGAACGATCCGAGAATGCCGAACGTGCCGTCGCCGAACTTCTTCGACACGAGCAGCGAGGCGCGCGGATCGACCTTCTTCGACAGCTCGTTATAGACGCCGCGCGCGGTCGCGGTGAGGACGAAATCCTCCTTCTGGTCGAGCGGCTTGGGCGCGGTCAGGTCGACCGTGGCGCCGAGCGAACCTTCCTCGACGTCGGCGGACGGCGTCTTGCGCACGGCCAGCGCCGAGAATATCTCGGTCGGGAAGACGTTGAAGTCGAAGCTGCGGCCATTGTTGCCGGCACCGTAAATGTCCGACGAACCGGTCTGCGCGGTGCCTTCCATGCCGTTGATGCGCACGCGGCTGAAGCCCGGCCCGAGGCCGCGCACGGAGATGTTGCGGCCCTCGCCGCCGTCGCCGCGCTGAAGCGCGATGCCGGGCACGCGCTGCATCGATTCGGCGAGGTTGGAATCCGGGAACTTGCCGATGTCCTCGGCAACGATGCTGTCGATCGCGGCGGTCTCAGTACGCTTCTGGTTGAGCGCGCTGGCGAGCGAGGCGCGGAAGCCGGTGACGACGATATCCTGTTCGGGCGCTTCGGCCGGCGCCGCATCGACCGCTTCTGCGGGCGGCGGCGCATCCTGCGCGTGGGCCGGTGCCGCGAACACCATCATCGAAGCGAATGCGAGCGTCGCCAGGCTGGTACCCGCGCCATATCGAACAGTGCTAGAAAAGCTCATCCCCATCCTCCCTGTCGTTGGCCCACCGTTTCCCATCATGTGGACCTTGCTGTCATATATAGCTGGGAGGAGGGACGCGCGCCAGACAATTTGCATTAGTCAGACAATAAACTTGGCCGAATGGGCACGATCCTCCTGCGCTGTTGCTTAAGGAACACAGTCAAAGCAGGTCCGGCGACCGCAAAATGGGCCTGTGCCGCACCGACCGCCGCCGCGCCATTTGTGCAGCGCACAATAAGCCGTTCGCGCGACTGAAGCATCACTGTCTGCAGGCCCATTGTCTGATAATTGCGCAGGAGATATCGTCGCCCATCCTTGCTCACGCTGCCGAGCCGCTCCAATAGGCGCAGGTCGCGCGATCGGAGGCCGCAATGACCACCCCTTCCATGCTTGCCGACCGCGCGACCGGCGCCTTGATCGGCCTCGCGGTGGGCGACGCGATCGGCACGACGCTGGAATTCAAGCCGCGCGACAGCGCCCCGCCATTGACCGACATGGTCGGTGGCGGCCCCTTCGCGCTCGCGCCGGGCCAGTGGACCGACGACACGGCCATGGCGCTGGCGCTGGCCGAAAGCCTCGCTGACTGCGACGGCCTCGACGCCAGCGACCTGATGACGCGCTTCGTCGGCTGGTGGCGAGACGGCGATTATAGCGTCACCGGCACCTGCTTCGACATCGGCGTCACCACCGTCCAGGCGCTGCAGCGCTTCGTGCGCGACGGCAATCCCTATGCCGGCGCAACCGACTGGGATGCTGCGGGCAATGGCTCGCTGATGCGCCTCGCCCCCGTTGCGATCTGGGGCATCGGTGCTGGAGAAGCGGCGATGCGCGAGGCCGCGCGCGACCAGAGCGCGACGACGCACGGCACCATTGCCTGTCTCGATGCGTGCGAGGGATTCGCGGTCGTCCTGCACGCGCCGTTCCACGGCGCCGGTTTCGATGAGGCGCTCGCCCGCGCCGGAGACCTCGACACGACGCCAGAGGTCGGCGCCATCTTCCGCGGTTGCTGGCGCCGCAAGGGGCGCGACGAGATCCGATCCTCCGGCTATGTCGTGCACAGCCTGGAGGCCGCGATCTGGAGCGTCGCGAACGGCAGCGGCTTCGACGACGCCGTCCTGCTCGCAGCCAATCTCGGCGACGATGCCGACACCGTCGCCGCGATCACCGGCCAGCTTGCCGGCGCGCTCCACGGCCATGCGGCGATCCCGGCCGCCTGGCGCGGCCGGATCGCCTGGCGCGATCGGCTGGAAAGCGCCGCTGCGGCATTGCTTCGCTGATCCGTACGGCTTTTCTGGCACGGCCACGGTTCGCCGAAACATGGCAGACATTGCTGCGATGCAACGGAAATTGCCCGGCGGCCGGCAGTCTGCGACAAGGCGAGGCCCAGACCAGAGGAGTCGCAGAATGTTGTCACGTCCGCCCCGGTTCGCCGCCCTATTGCTGTTGCTCGGCGCGGCCGGTTGCGCGACCCCGGTCGCCCCCGTGGACGTCACCCGCTTCCACCTCGGCGCGCCGGTCGTGCGCGGCTCGGTGACGGTCGAGGCGCAACCGGGCACCGATTCGGGCAGCCTCGAATATCGCGCCTACATCGCGGGCGTTGAACGCGAATTGTCGCGTATCGGCTATCGGATCGGGCAGGACCGCTCCGATTTCATCGCCGTCGTCGGCTATGCGCGCGGTGTCCGCCCCGCCAGCACCGGCCGGCGTTCTCCGGTCAGCATCGGCGTCGGTGGCGGGACCGGCGGCGGGGGTGTCGGTCTCGGGCTGGGTGTCGGGTTCGGCATCGGCGGCGGCAAGGGCGGCGATGTCGTTACCACGCAGCTCAGCGTCCAGATCAAGCGGCGTGGCTCGGGCGAAGTCGTGTGGGAGGGCCGTGCCCAAACCGAGGCGCGCGAAAATGCGCCCGCCGCACAGCCGGGGCTGGCTGCCGATCGGCTGTCGGCAGCCTTGTTCAAGGACTTTCCGGGAGAGTCGGGGCGCACTATCAGCGTCAAATGACCATCAGCATCACCCCCCTCAGCATCACCGCCGCCTTCGATGGCGGCAACATCCGGGTGGTCGCGGTCGGCGAGGATTCCGCCGATCTCGAGATCGTCCACGATCACCGCTCGGACTTCTACCAGTGGTTCCACTTCCGTGTGGCGGGCGCGGCGGGGCGCGCGGTGACGCTGCGCATCGTCAACTGCGCGGGGTCCGCCTATCCGATGGGCTGGCCCGGCTATCGCGCGCGGATCAGCGAGGATCGCGAGCGCTGGACGATGGCGGCGACCGACTATGCCGACGGCGTGCTGACGATCCGCGCGACGCCCACCCGCGACGCGCTGTGGGTCGCGTATTTCGCGCCCTATTCGATGGAGCGCCATCATGACCTCGTCGCGCGGATCGGCGGCCTGCCCGGCGTCTCGCAGCGCGAACTCGGCAAGACGCTCGACGGCCAGCCGCTCGACGTGCTCGAGATGGGCGAGGGGCCGAAGCAGGTGTGGCTCTATGCGCGCCAGCATCCCGGCGAGACCATGGCCGAATGGTGGATGGAAGGCGCGCTGGAGCTGCTGACCGATCCGGCCGATGCGGTAGCGCAGACGCTGCGCAGCAAGGCGACGCTGCACATCGTCCCCAACATGAACCCCGACGGGAGCCGTCGCGGCCATCTGCGCACCAACGCCGCAGGGGTGAACCTCAACCGCGAATGGCATGAGCCGAGCGAGGAGCGCAGCCCGGAAGTGCTGCACGTCCTGCGCGCGATGGACGCCACCGGCGTCGACTTCGCGATGGACGTGCATGGCGACGAAGCGATCCCCGCCAATTTCCTCGCCGGCTTCGAGGGCATCCCGTCATGGACCGAAGCGCAGGGCACGCTGTTCTATCGCTATCGCGATATGCTCGCCCAGCGTTCGCCGCTGTTCCAGACTGCCAGGGGTTATGGCGTCGCCCCCGCGGGCAAGGCCAATCTCTCGATGTCGACCAACCAGCTCGCCGAGCGCTTCGGCGCGGTTTCGATGACGCTCGAGATGCCGTTCAAGGATCATGACGACAGCCCCGATCCCGTCTTCGGCTGGTCGCCCGAGCGCAGCAAGGCGCTGGCGCGCGACTGCCTGGCCGTGCTGGCGGAGATGATCGACGATCTCGGCTGACCGGCCGCCCTACGACGCGGCGCTGGCGGCGAGCGGGCTGCTCGACCTGCTGGCGCCGTTCGATCCGCATGTCGCCGGCACGCCACCGCTGGGGCTCGACCTGCCGGGCAGCGACATCGACCTGCTGTGCCACGCCCCCGACGCCGAGGCGTTTGTGGCGCTGATCTGGTGCGCGCTCGGCGACCGGCAGGATTTCCGGATGCACCAGTGGGTGGGCGGCGGCCGGCCGGTGATCGCATCCTTCACCGCACGTGGCTGGCCGTTCGAGATCTTCGCCGCTGCCGAGCCGGTCGCGGATCAGGCGGGCTGGCGCCATTTCCTCGTCGAGCAGCGGCTGCTGGCGCTGGGCGGCGCGCGCTTGCGCGCGACGGTGATGACGCTGCGCCGGCAGGGGTTGAAGACAGAACCGGCCTTTGCGCGGGCGCTGGGGATCGAGGGCGATCCCTATGAGGCGCTGCTGGTGTTGCAGGCGGGTGGGGAGGCCCGGTTGGTGGAGGCGCTGCGAGGAGCTGGGTTCGACACCCACCGACACGCTGGCGGGTAAGGCCGCCTACCCGCCCCTCGTTCGCCCCGAGCGCAGTCGAGGGGGGTCGTTCGAGCGCAGCCGAGAACGCGAGACCCGCGCCCTACGTGTCCCCCGCGTCTCGGCTTCGCTCGACGCTGCCCCTTGCATCTTGCGGTCAGCCCGATCTGGTAGTCCAGAAGGGCGACCGCCGGGGGTGGCCACCCCCGGCGGTCGGACGGACGGGACCGAGTGTCCCTTGGTTCGAGCCGTAGTCGAGATCGGTCCGTCCGTCCCTTCAAGTCTGGCCTGAACAGATGAAGGGGAGCAAGTCCCGTATGCAAGGAAAGGTCGAGGACAAGTCGCTGCCGGAGGTCCATGTCGGCGTCGATGTGAGCAAGGCCAATTTGGACATCCACATTCACCCGGTGGGCGAGCAGCTGCGGGTGAGCAACGACAGTGCCGGGCATGACCGCCTGGTCGAGGTGCTCGGCCGGTTCGCGGTGAAGCTGGTGCTGATGGAGCCGACGTCGCGCTATCATCGGGACGTCCAACGCCATCTGCATGATGCCGGACTGCCGGTGGCGCTCGTCAATCCGCTGAGGGCCAGGCTGTTCGCCGAGGCTGCCGGCAAACTCGCCAAGACCGATGCGATCGATGCCGCCATGCTGGCATTGATGGCCGATCGCTTCGGCCTCTCGGCATCCGAGCCGGTGAGCCGGCGGCAGGAGGAGCTTCAGGAACTCGTCAGCGCCCGCACCGCGGCGCTCGCCGAACAGACCGCGCTGCGCAACAGGCTCAGCGTCACGCAGGGCAGCTTCCTCAAGAGCGAACATAAAAGAAGGCTGAGCTCGATCGCCACGCATATCGATCGCATCGAGGTGAAGATCGAGGAACTGATCAAGGCTGATGCCGAGATGACGCGCAAAGCCAAAATCCTGCGATCCATCCCCGCCATCGGCCCCATCAGCACCCAGGCCTTCCTCTCATACCTCCACGAACTCGGCCGCATTACCAACAAGCAGGCCGCAGCCCTCGTCGGCCTCGCGCCCTTCGCCCGCGACAGCGGCGGCATGCGCGGCAAGCGATCCATACGCGGCGGACGCGCCGAGCTCAGATCCACCCTCTACATGGCCGCGCTCGTCGCCAGCCGCCGCAACCCCGACTTGAAGCGCTTCTACGATGGCCTTCTCGCGCGCGGAAAAGCTCCAAAGCTCGCCCTCATCGCCGTCGCACGAAAACTCGTCGCGCTTGCCAACACCCTCATCACCAAAAATCGCGTGTGGGCGCCCAAACCCGCTTGACCTGGAAGACAGATGCTCGACTGCGCTCGAGGCGAACGGAGGGCGGAAGCGGCGTCGCTTGTCTTTCCTCCCCGCCGCAGCGTCGGCGGAGAACCTACCCGAACAGTTCGACCAGAAAGTCCGTCGCCGCCTTCCAGCTGCGCCGGTCGGCGTCGGGCTGATAATAGACGCCGCGGTCGCGCGCCTTGGCATCCTTGTCGGTAAAGGCGTGCGCGGTGTGGCCGTAGGCGTGGATCTGCCAGTCCGCCCCGCCCTCGGTCAGTTCGGTCGCGAGCCCCAGCGTCGCCGCGGGCGGCGCGATCGGATCGTCCCAGCCATGGCAGACCAGCACCTTCGGCTTGATCGGCTTGACCGTGTCATAGTCCGGCCGGTCATAGACGCCGTGGAAGCTGACGACACCGAGCACCGGTGCGCCGGAGCGGGCAAGATCCAGCGCGCACTTGCCGCCGAAGCAGAAGCCGATCGCCGCGGTCCGCGCGGCATCGACCTCGGGCTGCGCCGTCAGCACGGCGAGCGCGGCGTGGAGCCGATCGCGCAACAGTCCGCGATCGGCGTTGAGCTGGTTCATGAAGACCGCCGGATCGGCCGACTGGCGGGTCGTGCGGTTGCCCTGCCCGAACATGTCGGCCGCCAGCGCGGCATAGCCGAGCGCGGCCAGCCGTTCGGCCACCAGATTGTCGGCTTCCTTCTGGCCGAGCACGTTGGGCAGCACCAGCACGCCCGGGCGCGGTGCACCATCCGCTGTGTCGGCGGCGAAAACGCTCTCGAAGGCGCCCCCCGGTCCTTCATGCACGATTGTCCTGCGTTCTATCGTCATTTCGCGACTCCCGGTGGCTTGGTCCCGCTCCCTTCGCACGGCCCCGACACGGCCCGCAATCTGGGGTGACGCCGGGCCCGTGCCTGACTAAGACACGCGGCGACATCAATCGCCGGAGTGCAGCATGCCGACGCTCGTCCTCATCCGTCATGGCCAATCCACCTGGAATCTCGAGAACCGCTTCACCGGATGGTGGGACGTCGATGTCACCGAAAAGGGCGTCGAGGAAGCGCGCGCCGCGGGACGGCTGATGAAGGAGAAGGGGCTGGATTTCGACCAGTGCTTCACCTCGCTGCAGAGCCGCGCGATCAAGACGCTGAACCTCGCGCTCGAGGAAATGGGCCGGCTGTGGCTGCCGGTGGAGAAGGACTGGCGGCTCAACGAGCGCCACTATGGCGGCCTCACCGGGCTCAACAAGGCAGAGACCGCCGCCCGGCATGGCGACGATCAGGTGAAGATCTGGCGCCGCAGCTTCGACGTGCCGCCGCCGCCGATGGACCCCGGCAGCCCGTTCGATCCTGCCGCCGACCGCCGCTATGCCGGCATCGCGGTGCCCAACACCGAAAGCCTCAAGGACACGATCACGCGCGTG
The DNA here is from genome assembly GCF_000512205.2 of Sphingomonas sanxanigenens DSM 19645 = NX02. Lineage (NCBI taxonomy): Bacteria > Pseudomonadati > Pseudomonadota > Alphaproteobacteria > Sphingomonadales > Sphingomonadaceae > Sphingomonas > Sphingomonas sanxanigenens. The sequence continues at coordinate 5,946,915 of NZ_CP006644.1, read as the reverse complement.
CTGCCCTATTGGGAGGCGCGCATCGCCCCCGCGCTGAAGGCAGGCGAACGCGTGCTGATCTCCGCGCATGGCAATTCGTTGCGTGCGCTGGTCAAGCATCTCTCGGGCATCTCGGACGACGAGATCACCGGGCTGGAAATCCCGACCGGTCAGCCGATCGTCTACACGCTCGACGACGATCTCGCCGAGATCGAGCGCTACTACCTCTCCGAGCGCTGAGCGCCGGAGCCGGTGTTGCGGGGCCATCAGGCGATGGCCCCGCGCTACCTCACAGAACGAAGTCGGCGGTGGTCAGGCTGGCACCGCCCGCTGCGACCAGAAGGGTGAAGTCGGCGACGCCGTCCCCATTCACGTCGCCCTGCACCTGCTGGAAGATGCCGACAGTGGTCGCGGTCAGTTCGCCGGCGGTGCCGGTGAAGGCACCGACCAGCGTGAAGGTGCCGCCCGCTGCACCCGAGTCGATCGCACTCAGATCGATCAGGTCGCCATCGGCCTGGCTGAAGTCCCGCAGGATGTCGCGCGCGCCCACGCTGTCCGACACGGCGTTGAACACGAAACGGTCGGCTCCGGCGCCGCCATAGATCGAGTCGCGGCCCGCGCCGCCGATCAGCACGTCATTGCCGTCACCACCCAGCAGCACGTCATCACCGTCGCCACCGGTCAGCGTGTCATTGCCTTCGTCGCCGCGCAGCGTGTCGGCATCGGCGCCACCGTCGATGCTGTCATCGCCGGCACCGCCATAGACGATGTCGCTGCCTGCCCCGCCGGCGATGACGTCGTTGCCATCGTCGCCGAGCAGCTTGTCCACACCCTCGCCGCCCAGCAGCATGTCCGCCCCCTCGCCACCGCGGACGAGATCGTCGCCCGCGCCGCCCTCGAGCCGGTCGTCGCCGAGATAGCCGTAGAGCGTGTCGTCGCCGGCACCGCCGAGGATCGCGTTGGCGCCATTGTCACCATAAAGGCCGTCGTCGAACGCCGAACCGGTGAGGTTCTCGATCGAGACGAAGCGATCGCCCAGCGCCTCGCCGCTGAGGCCACGGCCGGCGAACAGCGACGCGCTGACCGCCGCGGTCGCCGCCGCATAGCCCGCCGTATCGATGCCGTCGCCGCCATCGAGCCGGTCGGCGCCGAGCCCGCCGGTCAGCACGTCGTTGCCGCCGAGGCCCGAGATCGAGTCATCGCCGCCGCGGCCGAAGAAGGTGTCGGCATCGCCGGCGCCCATGATCGTGTCGGCATTCTCGCTCTGCGTCTGGACCGAATAGAGCGTGACCGTGTTGCTGATCTCCTGGCCGCTGATCAGCAGCGCCTGGCCGGTCGGGCTGTCTTCCGCCGACACGAACACGCTCGTCTCCGGCCCCAGATCCTGCGCGGTCTGCGGCTTGTAGGTGACGAAGAAGGCGTTGGCGGGGTCGGTCACGTCATAGACCATGTAGCCGCCGACCCGCTCCAGTCCGATGAAGGCATAGGTGCGGTCGCCGATCGTGCCGATCGTCACGCCCTCGGGCTCGGGGCCCTTGTCGTCCGAGCGGGTGTCGGCCGACGAACCCGCTATGCTCTGGTTGGAATTGAAGATCGCCGGATAGTTCTGGGCGATGATCGATTCGAACTCGCCGCCGGTCTCGCGCACCTTGGTGATGCTGCCATCGGCTTCCTGGCGGAATATCGAGATGCCGCGGCCGCCGAGCGTGTAGATCACGTCGAAATCGCCGTCGAAATCGGTATCCCCGACATTGGTCAGCACGTTGAGCCGGCCCAGTTCCGCATCCGCCTTGAGTTCGGCGGCATTCGGGAAGAGGGTCGGATCGAGCACATAGCTGCTGTCGCCCAGGCGCACCGAATCGGTCACCGCGACGCGCGCGTCGCCCTCATTGGCGGTGATGAAATAGGTCGCGCCGCCCACCGAGAAGCTGGCGATCGCATCGGGCTGCAGCACGCTCAACACTTCGGCATTGTGGATGTTGATGCCGCCATCGCGATCGCTCGGGTCGAACGCGTTGCCGGCGAGGCTGCGATCGATGAAGCCGAGCGGCTGGATCGCGATCGGCGCGGTCGCAGTCGGGTCGGTCAGGTCGATCACCGCCACCGCATTGACCTCCTGCAGGGTCACATAGGCGCGGGAGCCGTCGGGCGAGACAGTGATATATTCGGGCTCGATGTCGGCCGAGGCCGCCGTTCCCGGGAACAGGGTGAGGCCGCGATCGGCCAGCGCCGCCTCGGCACCGTCCAACCCGCCAAAGCCGATCGTGGTCGCGACCGTTGCCGCAGCGGCGCCGCCCGACAGGTCGATGATGCTGATGCCGCCGACCGGGTTTTCGGCCGCCGACACCGCTTCCCCCTCATTCGCGACCAGCAGCTTGCTGCCATCGGGCGTAAAGGTCAGCTGGTCGGGCAGCACGCCGACGGTGATGGTCTTGATCAGGCTGTTGTCGGCGGCGTTGAACAGCGCGACGTGGCCGGGCTGGCCGGGGGTGACGCTTTCGTAGCCGACCGCGATCACGCCATTCTTGGCAGCAACCGCATTGACGCCGCCGGCCTTGTAGTCGGGCAGGCCCGCCAGCGAGATCGCGGCTTCGTTGACCAGCGTGCCCTGCGCGGTGACGGTCGCGACGTTGATCGCATCGCCGTTGATGTTGGTGGCGTAGACCTTGCCGTCGAGGAAGGCGGTGCTCTCGGCGCCGGCCGTCGCACCCTGGATCGAGCCGAGGCGGACGAGCACGATATCGTCGGTCGCGGTCGGCGTGGTGGCGCTGCCCTGGAGCGATTCGGCCGCGTCGTAGACGTTGATGCCGCCGATCGAGAGACCATAATCGTCGTTGAGGATCGTGCCCGTCGCGGCCGCGCCCGCGGGCGTGATCGTCACATCGCTGCCCAGCGTGTTGGTCACGCCGGTCAAGGTCAGCGTGAAGGCTTCGGTTTCCTCGATCGCCGTGTCGCCGCTGATCGTGATCGTCACCGTCGTCGCGCTGGTACCGGCGGCGATGCTGCCGGTGAAACCGGTGGGCAGCGCGCCGCCGAAGTCGGCGGCATCAGTGGTGCCCGCCTCGAAGCTGCCGGAGAAGTCGATCTGGCCGCTGGTGCCGCCGGTGCGGGCGACGGTGAAGGTCAGCAATTTGGTGCCGTCATCGCCTTCGGCGATGCTCACCGCGGTGGCGGCGAAAGCGACCGACTGGGCCGGCTCGGCACCAAGGATGAAGCCGCCGAGATCGAAGGGCAGATCGGGCGCGGTCCCATCGCCCGACTGGTCGCCGGAGCCGTCCTGCGTCGTCCAGTTGGCAACATCGTTGATCACCGCGGCATAGTCCGCATAGCTCGCCTGGCCCGAGCGCGGGCCGGTGAACACGGCAATATCCTCGCCGGGGTTGGCGCCGCCATTGCCGAGGTCGATCGCGGTCTCGCCGACGACGAGGCCGGTGCCTTCCAAGGTGCCGCCGGACTGGGCGAACCCGTCATTCGCAATGGCGGCGAGGAAGGTGGTCGGCACGAAGGGTGCGCCGACATAGGCGTAGACGATCTCGCCATCGCTGCCGAGGCCGCTGCTGCCCGAGACCGAACCGAAATTGCTGGTCGGCGCGTCGCTGAAGCTGTTGATGGTGACGATGCTGCCCGCGGCGATATCGCTGGTCGCGGTCCACACCACCTGGCCTTCGCCGGTGTTGAAGCCGGTGCCCTGCCATTCCTGGTCGTTGAAATAGATCACGGTGCCGGCGGCGATGTCCTTCAGCACGGCGAAGGCGATGTCGTCGTTGCCGTCGGCGTTGAAGCCGACGAAGGCGATGTCGCCGGCGACGAGGCCGGTCGGCGCCGCATCGTCGTTGACGATGGTGCCGGTGGCGCTGGCGGCGCCCGGGTTGATCGTCGCGGGAATCTCGGTGTTGGTGGCGCCTGTCAACGTGAGGGTGAAGCTCTCGTCGGCTTCGATTGCAGTGTCGCCGGCAACCGTCACCGTCACCGTCGCACTGGTCTCCCCCGCCGCGATGCTCCCGGAAAAGCTCGTCGGCAGCGTCCCGCCCGCATAGTCGGCGGCGTCGGTGCCGCCCGCCGCGATCGTGCCGGTGAAGTCGAGAACGCCGGTGCTGCCACCGCTGCGCGCGACCGTGAAGGTGAAGGTCGTCGTTCCGTCATTGCCCTCGATTTGGCTGATCAGCGCGCCCTGAAAGCCAATGCTCTGGCTCTCGGCACCGCCCAAGGTGAAGCCGCCGAGATCGAACGGCAGGTCGGGCGCGGTGCCGTCACCCGACTGGTCGCCGCTGCCATCCTGCGTCGTCCAGTTGGCGACGTCGTTGATCACCGCGGCATAGTCCGCATAGCTCGCCTGGCCGTTGCGCGGGCCGGTGAACACCGCGACATCCTCGCCCGGGTTGGCGCCGCCATTGCCGAGGTCGATCGCGGTCTCGCCGACGACGAGGCCGGTGCCTTCCAAGGTGCCGCCCGACTGCGCGAACCCGTCATTGGCGATGGCGGCGAGGAAGGCGGTCGGCGCGAAGGGCGCGCCGACATAGGCGTAGACGATCTCGCCATCGCTGCCGAGGCCGCTGCTGCCGCCGACCGTGCCGAGATTGCTGGCGGGATTGCTGCCGAAGCTGTTGATCGTCACGATCGTGCCCGGCGCGATGTCGGCGCTCGCGGTCCACGTCACCTGGCCCTCGCCGGTGTTGAAGCCGGTGCCCTGCCATTCCTGATCGTTTAAATAGATCACCGTTCCGGCGGGGATCGTCTCCAGCGCGACGAAAGCGATGTCGTCATTGCCGTCGGCATTGAAGCCCGTAAACGCGATCGAACCGAGACCGAGCGCCATATCATCATCCCCTTTTCTACACAGGAGGATGATCGGCTTCTTGGCATCAGCCCCATCCCCACCCGGCGTCGGGCGTAGGAGGCCCATGTTGCGGGATGGCGGATTTTTTATGACAGATCGGCGTCAATCACGCTGCAGGATCATGGCGCGACCGCCAGCGTTTCGCGTGCGAGCGCCAGTCGCGGGATCGCTGCATCCAACGTGGCATCGGTCTTCGCGAAGCACAGCCGTGCGACGTGGCGTACCGCATCTTCGGTGTAGAAAGCAGAGATCGGGATCGCGGCGACCCCGAACTCACGCACCAGCCGCTCGCAGAAGGTGACGTCGTCGAGGTGGACGCCCGAGGCGATGAGATCGACCGACAGGAAATAGGTGCCCGCACTGGGCAGCACCGACCAGCCGGCGGCGGTCAGCCCATCGGTCAGCCGGTCGCGCGAACGCGCGAAATCGGCGCGCATCGCAGCGAAATAGCTATCTTCCTTGCTCAGGCCATAGGCAATGCCGGCCTGCAGGTTGGGCGGGGTGGTGAAGGTGAGGAACTGGTGCGCCTTGGCGATCACGCGCGTGATCGCCGGCGCGGCGCAGGTCCAGCCGACCTTCCAGCCGGTCATCGCGAAGATCTTGCCCCCCGATCCGATCTTCACGGCACGGTCGCGCAGGCCGGGCACGCCGAGGATCGACTGGTGCGCGCGGCCGTCGAACACGACATGCTCCCACACCTCGTCGCTGACCACCACCGCGTCGGCGGCGGTGACGAATTGGGCGAGCAAGGCGAGATCGTCGGCCGGCACGACGGTGGCGCTGGGGTTGATCGGATTGTTGAGGAGCACCAACCTGGTCTTCGGCGTGAAGGCCGCCTCCAGCGCCTCGCGCGTGATCCGCCATTCGGGCGGCTGCAGCGTCACGAAGCGCGGCACGCCGCCGGCGCGCAGCACCAGCGGCAGGTAGGCGTCGTACATCGGCTGGATCAGCACCACCTCGTCACCGGGGGTAACCAGCGCGAGGATCGCGGCGGCGAGCGCCTCGGTCGCGCCCGAGGTGACGACCACTTCCTGCTGCCAGTCCAGATCGACCGCATGGTGGTGGCGATAATGATCCGCCACCGCCTGCCGCAGCGATGCCAGCCCCGGCATCGGCGGATATTGATTGCTCGCCTCGCTCAGCGCCCGCGCCGCCGCGGCGATGACATCCTCGGGGCCGTTCGAATCGGGGAAGCCCTGGCCGAGGTTGATCGCACCGGTCTCGCGCGAGAGCGCAGACATATGCTCGAAGATCGTGGTCGGCATGTTGGCGTAGAGCGGGTTCATGACCGGCGCTTGTGGAGAAGCGTGGTGACAGGCGCAAGCGGGCGGGGATGCGCCGGTGCGGGCGGACGCCGCGCCGTCCTGCGCTGGACTTGCCGTCATGCAGAACATATACTGAACACATGGCGCAATCGAGTATCGCCCAGAAGCTGGAAATTCTTGCCGATGCAGCAAAATATGATGCGTCCTGCGCGTCGTCGGGCACCGCCAAGCGTGACAGCAGGGGCGGCAAGGGCATCGGTTCGACCGAGGGGATGGGCATCTGCCACGCCTATGCGCCGGACGGACGCTGCATCTCGCTGCTCAAGATATTGCTGACCAACAGCTGCGTGTTCGACTGCCATTATTGCATCAACCGCAAAAGCTCGAACGTGCGCCGCGCGCGCTTCACCGCGCGCGAGGTGGTCGACCTCACCCTCTCCTTCTACCGCCGCAACTATATCGAGGGGCTGTTCCTCTCTTCGGGGATCATCCGCTCCTCCAACTATACGATGGAGCAGATCGTCGAGGTGGCGCGGTCGCTGCGCGAGGATCATGATTTCCGTGGCTATATCCACCTCAAGACCATCCCCGATGCCGACCCGGAACTGATCCATCAGGCCGGACTGCATGCCGACCGCATCTCGATCAATGTCGAACTGCCGACCACCGGCGGGCTCAAGCGGCTGGCGCCGGAGAAATCGGCGGCGCGGATCGACGGTGCGATGGCGGGGATGAAGCGGGCGATCACCGACGCCGGCGATGCCGCGCGCCGATACAAATCCGCACCGCGCTTCGCGCCTGCGGGCCAGTCGACGCAGATGATCGTCGGTGCCGATGCCGCGCATGACGGCGATATTGTCCGCCGCGCCAGCAGCCTCTACCAGACGCATGATCTGCGGCGGGTCTATTATTCGGCGTTCAGCCCGATCCCCGACGCCAGCACCATATTGCCGCTCAAGCGTCCGCCGTTGATGCGCGAACATCGGCTCTACCAGTCCGACTGGCTGATGCGCTTCTATGGCTTCACCCCCGACGAGGTGGTGTCGGCGACGGGCGAAGACGGGATGCTGCCGCTCGACATCGATCCGAAGCTCGCCTGGGCGCTGAAGTTTCGCGAGAGCTTCCCGGTCGACGTCAACCGCGCACCGCGCGAGGCGCTGCTGCGGGTGCCGGGGCTGGGCACCAAGGCGGTCGACGCGATCCTCGCCGCGCGGCGCTGGCGGCGACTGGGCTTGGCGGATGTCGGCCGGCTGACGGTGTCGATCACCAAGATCCGGCCGTTCATCTCCGCCGACGACTGGCGCCCGGTGCAGTTGACCGATCGTGCCGACCTGCGCCAGCGCCTGACTCCCCGCGCCGAGCAGATGGAATTGTTCGCGGCCTGAACCGATGTTCCGGGTCGATCTTTCCGCGCCCGACGATTTCGAAGGCTGGCGCAGCGCGGCGCGGGCGCTGGCCGGCGCGCGGGTGCCCGCCGGCGCAATCCAGTGGCAGACCGACGAGACGCCCGCCGACCTGTTCGCCGAAGCCCGGCCGCTGCCGCCGCCGGGCGCGACCTTCGCGGTGCCGCGGAACTTCGTGGACCTTGCCGAAAGCGTCGTGCTCCATCGCGATCCCGCGCGGTTCTCGCTGCTCTACATCGTCCTGCTGCGCATCCGCGACGGCGGGCCGGGGATCGAGGATCATGCCGATCCGGTCGTCCGCCGGCTGGAGGGAATGGCCAAGCAGGTCCATCGCGACATCCACAAGATGCGCGCCTTCCTGCGCTTCCGCGAGGTCGCCGGCGATGCTGGTGAGGGCGGGGGCGGCGACCGCTTCGTCGCCTGGTTCGAGCCCGAACATCATATCGTGCGCGCCAATGCCGACTTCTTCGTCCGGCGCTTCGCGGCGATGCGCTGGTCGATCCTGACGCCCGACCTCTCGATCCACTGGGATGGCGAGACGGTGACCGAGGGGCCCGGCGGCACCCGCGCGGATGCCCCGTCGGGCGATCCGATCGAGGAGGTGTGGAAGACCTATTACGCCTCCATCTTCAACCCCGCGCGCCTCAAGGTGGGAATGATGCTGAAGGAGATGCCGCGCCGCTATTGGCACAACATGCCCGAAACGGCGTTGGTCTCGGAACTGATAGCCGGGGCGCAAGCCCGGGAGAGCGGCATGATCGCGACGGCGAGAACGGCATTGGGCGGCAACAGCGCGTCGAGTTGGGCGGCGCTGCGCGAGGAAGCGACGAGTTGCACGCGCTGTCCGCTGTTCAAGGATGCCACCCGGACCGTGTTCGGCGAAGGGCCGCTGGATGCCGCGATGATGCTGGTCGGCGAGCAGCCCGGCGACCAGGAGGATCTCGCCGGCCGCGCGTTCGTCGGCCCCGCCGGCCAGCGGCTCGACCAGGCGCTACGGCAGGCGGGCATCGACCGCGCCGGGCTCTACCTCACCAACGCGGTCAAGCATTTCAAGTTCGAGCGCCGCGGCAAGCGCCGCATCCACCAGAGCCCCCGCGCCGGCGAAGTCGATGCCTGCCGCTGGTGGATCGATCAGGAACGGACGTTGGTCGCGCCGCGTATGACCGTGCTGCTGGGGGCGACCGCGGTGCGATCGGTACTGGGCCCGAAGGCGGGCACGATCGCATCGCTGCGCGGGCGGCCGATCCCGCTGGCGGAGGGCGGCGAGGCGTGGGTGACGGTGCATCCCAGCTTCCTGCTGCGCGTGCGCGAGGATGCGGACGGGGAGCATGAGCGATTCGTGGCGGATCTGCGCGGGGCGTCGGCGCGGTTGGCGGCGTGAGGCTGCCGAGCGGCGACCCGACCCGCGAAAGTCCCGTCCGCCTACTTCATCAGCCCGATCTCCCGCAGACGCTGGTGCAGATACTGGTCCGCCGTGATCGGCTCCGGATAGCGATCCGGATTCCCCCCGCCCACGCAGCCCGGCAGCGTCTCGATCAGGAAGTCGGGGGCCAGATGCAGGAAGAAGGGCATCGAATAGCGCGGCGTGCCGCGGCGCTCGGGCGGCGGGTTGACGACGCGGTGCGTGGTCGAGGGCAGGACATGGTTGGTCAGCCGCTGCAGCATGTCCCCCACATTCACGACCATCGCGCCTTCCGGCGGCTTGATCGGCAGCCAGCGGCCGTCGCGGTCGAGCAGTTCGAGGCCGGCTTCCTCGGCGCCGAGCAGCAAGGTGATGAGGTTGATATCCTCATGCGCGCCAGCGCGCACGCCCGGCGCCTCGGGCGGCACCGGCGGATAATGGAGCAGCCGCATCACGCTGTTGCCATTCTCCACCGCGGCGTCGAACCAGTGCGCATCGAGGCCGAGGTGGCGGGCGATCGCCGAGAGCAGGCGCAGACCGACGCGATCGAACGCCCGGTAGAGCGCGAGAAAGGTCGCCTTGAACCCCTCCGGGGTTTCCGGCCACAGATTGTCGGGCATGGTCTCGCGATAGCGGTGGCCGGCGGGCAGTTCGCGGCCGACATGCCAGAATTCCTTGAGGTCGTTCTCGGTCGCGCCCTTGGCGATCTCGATGCCGAACGGGGTGTAGCCGCGCGCGCCGCCCTTGCCCGGGATGTGGAAGGCGCGCTTCACCTCTTCGGGCTGGTCGAAGAAGGCCTTGGTCAGCGCCCAGGCACGGTCGATCAGCGCGGGATCGATGCCATGATCGGCGACGACGGCGAAGCCGAAGCGTTCGAACGAGCCGCCCAGCGCGGCGGCGAAGGCCTGCGGGTCGGCCGCCTCGTCGGCGAGCGACAGCGGGGCGACGGCAGAAACATGTGTGTCGAGCATCGCCGATATTTACGCGCTGGGCGCCGCGAAGAGAAGAGCCGGCCGTCCGGCGCCGACCGGCACGGGATCGCTTCGCCCGCCCCGCGACACGAACCGCCGATCGGGCTTCGCGTTTCGCCGATTCGGGTTTAGCCTTCGCCTCAGAACAAGAGAGGAGACGATCATGACCCAGGCGCGCAATACGCAGCGGCCTGACGGTGAAGGCTATGACGAAAGCCAGCGCGCGCAGATCCTGATGACCACGCAGGACGCGCCGACCGACGGGCTGCTCCAGGCCGATCTGATACCGGACATCATCGACGATGATGAGGGCGACGATATCGAATCCTTCGGCGCCGAGATGCCCGAAATCCGGCAGGAGCGCTGACCGCCGCGCTTGATCGGCTCCAGACGCGACCTATGCTGCGGGTGCGGCCATGAGCCGCGACCGAGCAGGGGGTCGCATGTTCAAATCCGACAAGACGGGCGGGAACGGCCGCTCGAAGGCGGCACACGCGCTGTCGATCATCGGCGCCGATGTGGTCATCACGGGCGATATCGCCGCCGAAGGTGCGCTGCATGTCGACGGCGAGGTGAAGGGCGATATTCGCTGCGCCCAGTTCACCCAGGGCGTCAACGGCCGGGTCGCCGGCAATGTCGTGGCGCGGGAAGCGCGGATTGCGGGCCGGGTCGACGGCACCGTCGACGCGCAGGCTCTGACGATCGAGAAGAGCGCGCGGATCACCGGCGACCTCAGCTACGCAACGGTCAGCATCGACGGCGGCGCCGCGGTCGATGGCCGGCTGACACGGCAGGCGGACGACGGCGCGCCGGAGGTCAAGCTGATCGCCGCGGAGTAGATCGACCGCTGGCGGCTGACATGAAAAAGGCGCTGCCTCTCGCGAGTGCAGCGCCTTTTTTGATTTCGGCGTTGGACCGGATCAGCGGCAGCGACGGCTGCTGCCACCCCTGTCTATTTCGCGGCCCAGCAGCGCGCCGGCGACAGCGCCACCCAGCGTACCGACCGTTCGGTCACCGCGGGTGTCGATCGCGCGGCCCGCGAGAGCACCGGCTGCACCACCAACGATCAGGCCGGTCGTACCATCTTTCTTGCGGCAATATTGACGGCCGTCGCGGCCGCGCCATTCCCGATACTTGTAATTCCGATGACGACCGTCACGCGCTTCGGCCTTGTCGGTCGGAAGCACCATCGTCGCCGGAGCGACCATCGAAAAGGCCCCGAGGGCCAGCATGAGCTTCTTCATCGCAAAACGTCCCTTTCTTTCCCTCTTGAGGAACGAACAACCCAACGCCGCGCTATTGATCGAAGTTGCATGAACCTGAAACAACGAGGTTGACAGAAAAGGGTTGCGTTCGCAGCCGAGAGACGAACCGGGGCAGAGCGCCGATCAAGCGAAGTGCTTGTCCGGCGCCCGACCATCACTTGAACTTGCGGTGCTCGCCCTTGACCCAGCGGACGGTGCCGGAGCTTGCGCGCATGACCACCGTGTCGGTGGTCATGCAGCCCTTGCGACGCTTGACGCCTTCGAGCAGCGAACCGTCGGTGACGCCGGTTGCCGCAAAGATCGCGTCGCCCTTTACCAGCTCGTCCAGCTTGTAGACCTTGTCGAGATCCTTGATGCCCCACTTGGCGGCGCGCTTGCGCTCATCATCGTTGCGGAACAGCAGCCGGCCCTGGAATTGACCGCCGACGCAGCTCAGCGCCGCGCAGGCAAGCACGCCCTCTGGGGCACCGCCCGAACCCATATAGAGATCGATGGTGGTGTCGGGATCGGTGGTGGCGATCACGCCGGCGACGTCGCCGTCCGGGATCAGCATGATGCCGCAGCCGATGTTGCGCAGTTCGGCGACGAGCTTTTCGTGACGCGGGCGATCGAGCACGCAAACGATGATGTCCCTGGGCTCGACGCCCTTGGCGGCGGCAACCGCGTTGACATTCTCGGTCGGCGTCTTGTTGAGATCGATCACGCCCTCGGGATAGCCGGGGCCGACCGCGAGCTTGTCCATATAGACGTCGGGTGCGTTGAGGAGGTTGCCCTCTTCCGCGATCGCCAGCACCGCAAGCGCGTTCGGGCCGGCCTTGGCGGTGATCGTGGTGCCTTCCAGCGGATCGAGCGCGATATCGATCTTGGGGCCCTTGCCCTGCTTCGAGCCGACCTTCTCGCCGATATAGAGCATCGGCGCCTCATCGCGCTCACCCTCGCCGATGACGACGGTGCCATCCATCGGCAGTTCATTGAGCGCGGCGCGCATCGCCTCCACGGCAGCGGCATCGGCCGCCTTCTCGTCACCCCGGCCGATCATCGTCGAGGCGGCGATCGCCGCGGCTTCGGTGACGCGCACCATTTCAAGCACCAGAACGCGATCGAGAACCTGGCTTGCTTTCACCATGACGTGGGCGATCCTTTGAGAAGAGGCACGAATGATCCGGCGATAAGCGCCCGATATGGCGTTGTCGAGAACGGTGCGAACGGCTTTGCTGCAATGCAGCTAAAACGTGCCTCAGAGATCGAGAATGTGCATCAGCATCGGCTCACCCGTCAGGCTGGCCGACCCCCGCAGCCGTTCCAGCGCATCCGTCACCGCGCGCTCTGGGCCGGCATGGGTGACGATCGCGATGATCGCGGAGCCATCGGGCGCGGTACCGCGCTGGATGAGGCTTTCGATCGACACGCCCGAATCGCGCATCGCAGCGGCGATCTCGGCGAGCACGCCCGGCTTGTCGACGACGGTGAAGCGCAGATAGGCGCGGCCGCGACGTACGGCGCTGGAGGCGACCGGCGGTTCGGCGAGCGCATCGACCGGCATCGCGAAGGCGGGGCCATATTCGCCGCGGGCGATGTCGATGAGATCCGCGACCACCGCCGAGGCGGTCGGACCGTCGCCCGCGCCACGGCCCTGGAAGAACAGCCGGCCCACGAAATTGCCTTCGGCGACGACCGCGTTGAGCGAGCCCGCGACATGCGCCAGCGGATGGCTGGTCGGCACCAGACAGGGATGGACGCGCTGGAACAGGCCGCCGGCATCCGATTCGGCAAGGCCGATGAGGCGGATGCGGAAGCCGAGCGCCTGCGCCTCGGCGATGTCCGCTGCGATCACGTGACGGATGCCCGAAACCGCGATGCCGTCGAAATCGAGCCGCGTGCCGAACGCCAGGCTGGAAAGGATCGCCAGCTTGTGCGCGGCATCGACGCCGTCGATGTCGAAGCTGGGATCGGCCTCGGCATAGCCCAGCGCCTGCGCCTCGGCGAGCACGTCGGCGAAGTCGCTGCCGCGCTCTTCCATCGTCGTCAGGATATAGTTGCAGGTGCCGTTGAGGATGCCATAGACCTGCCCGATCTCATTGGCCGCCGCACCTTCGCGCAACCCCTTGATCACCGGGATGCCGCCGGCGACCGCCGCCTCATATTTCAAGGCGACGCTCTTGTCCTCGGCCTGCCGCGCAAGTTCCAGCCCGTGATGCGCGATCATCGCCTTGTTGGCGGTGACGAACGCCTTGCCCGCCGCGAGCGTGTTGCGCGCCAGTGTGAGCGCCGGGCCGTCCGACCCGCCGATCAGTTCGACGACGACGTCGACATCGTCGCGCGACGCCAGCCCGGCGGTGTCGTCGACCCAGTCGAAACGCGACAGATCGATGCCGCGATCGCGGCTGCGGTCACGCGCGGAAACCGCGACGATCTCGATCGGCATGCCTGCCCGACGGGTAATCAGCCCTTCATTGGCCTCGAGCAACCGGACGACACCGCCGCCGACCGTCCCCAGTCCCGCCAGCGCAACACGCAATCTGTCTGCCATTTCCACTTTCCTGCCACTCGGCTCCGCGCAGCGCCTTAGAGCATCGCGGCGAGAAGTGGGAATTGCTTTTCTCAGTCCAGGTTCGGCCGCAGCCAGCGTTCCGCGGTCGCGCGATCGATGCCGCGCCGGGCGGCATAATCCTCGACCTGATCCGGACCGATCCGCGCGACGCCGAAATATTGGCTGTCGGGGTGGCCGAAATAGAAGCCGGAGACCGCGGCGGTCGGCAGCATCGCGAAGCTGTCGGTCAGGCTGATACCGGTATTCGCTTCGGCATCGAGCAGGTCGAACAGGATCGGCTTGAGGCTGTGGTCCGGGCACGCGGGATAGCCCGGCGCCGGACGGATGCCGCGATATTGCTCGCGGATCAGCGCCTCATTGGTGAGCTGCTCGCCCTCGGCATAGCCCCACAGGGTGGTGCGGACGTGCTGGTGCATGCGCTCGGCAAAGGCTTCGGCGAGGCGGTCCGCCAGCGCCTTCAGCAGGATGTCCGAATAATCGTCATTGTCCGCCCTGAAGCGGGCGAGATGCGCATCGATGCCGTGGCCCGTCGTGACGGCGAAGCCGCCGAACCAGTCGCCCGCCGGATCGATGAAATCGGCGAGGCACATATTGGCGCGGCCCTCGCGCTTGGCGATCTGCTGGCGGAGGAAGGGCATGCGGACCGCCCCCTCGCCGGCATCGATGATCACATCGTCGCCCTCGCGGTGGCACGGCCACAGTGCGGCGACGCCCTTGGCGGTCAACCACTTCTCCTCGATGATCCGGTCGAGCATCTTCTGCGCGTCGGCGAACAGGCTGGTCGCGCTTTCGCCGACCACCTCGTCGCTCAGGATCGCCGGATAGGTGCCGGCCAGTTCCCACGCGCGGAAGAAGGGCGTCCAGTCGATACAGGCGCGCAGATCGGCGAGATCCCAATCCGCATAGACGTGCAGCCCGGGCTGCTTCGGCGCACCGGGCTTGGCGGCATAATCCACGGCGAAGCCATTGGCGCGCGCCTTTTCGAGCGGAAGCAGTTCGTTCTGCCCCTTGCCCTCTCGCGCGCGGCGGACGGCGGCATAGTCCGCCGCGGTCTTCTCGACGAACTCGTCGCGCTGGGTGTCGCTGACCAATGTCGAGGCGACACCGACCGCGCGGCTGGCATCGAGCACATAGACCACCGGGCCGTCATAGGCCGGGGCGATGCGCAGCGCGGTGTGCGCCTTGGACGTCGTCGCGCCGCCGATCAGCAGCGGCATCGCCATCTTCGCACGCTTCATCTCCTCCGCCACCGTCACCATCTCGTCGAGCGAGGGGGTGATCAGGCCGGAGAGGCCGATCATGTCGGCGTCATTGTCCTGCGCGGTCTCGAGGATCTTCGTCCAGGGCACCATCACGCCGAGGTCGATCACCTCGAAGCCGTTGCACTGGAGGACGACGCCGACGATGTTCTTGCCGATATCGTGGACGTCGCCCTTCACCGTCGCCATCACGATGCGGCCCTTGGCGCGCGCACCCGCTTCCTTCTGCGCCTCGATGAAGGGCAGCAGGTGCGCCACCGCCTTCTTCATCACGCGCGCCGACTTCACCACCTGCGGCAGGAACATCTTGCCCGATCCGAACAGATCGCCGACCACGTTCATGCCGTCCATCAGCGGGCCTTCGATAACCTCGATCGGCCGCGCGAACTGCTGGCGCGCCTCCTCGGTATCGTCGACGACATACGCGTCCAGCCCCTTGACCAGCGCATGCTCGAGCCGCTTGGCGACCGGCCAGCCGCGCCATTCCTCGGCCGCCTTCTCGGCAGCGGCATCGGTGCCGCGAAAGCGCTCGGCGATCGCGATCAGCCGCTCGGTGGCGTCCTCGCGGCGGTCCCAGATCACATCCTCGCACGCCTCGCGTAGCTCGGGATCGATCTGGTCGTAGACGTCGAGCTGGCCGGCGTTGACGATCCCCATGTCCATCCCCGCCTGGATGGCGTGGTAGAGGAACACGCTGTGCATCGCGCGACGCACGGGCTCGTTGCCGCGGAACGAGAAGCTGAGGTTGGAGACGCCGCCGGAGATGTGGCAGCCGGGGCAGCGCTTGCGGATCTCCGCCGTCGCCTCGATGAAGTCGATCGCGTAGCGGCGATGCTCGTCGATGCCGGTTGCCACCGCGAAGATGTTGGGATCGAAGATGATGTCCTCGGGCGGGAAACCGTCCTCGACCAGCAGCTTGTAGGCGCGCTCGCAGATATCGACCTTGCGGTCCCTGGTGTCGGCCTGGCCGACCTCGTCGAACGCCATCACCACCACCGCGGCGCCATAGGCGCGAACCTTGCGCGCGTGCGCCAGGAAGGGCTCGATGCCTTCCTTCATGCTGATCGAATTGACGATCGGCTTGCCCGAGACGCACTTCAGCCCCGCCTCGATCACCGACCATTTGGAGCTGTCGATCATCAGCGGCACGCGCGCGATGTCCGGCTCGGCCGCGATCAGCTTGAGGAAGGTGACCATCGCATATTCGGCGTCGAGCAGGCCCTCGTCCATGTTGACGTCGACGATCTGCGCGCCGTTCTCGACCTGCTGGCGCGCGACCTCGACCGCCCTGGTGTAGTCGCCCGCCATGATCAGCTTCTTGAACGCCGCCGATCCGGTGACGTTGGTGCGCTCACCGATGTTGACGAAGGTCGCGCGCTGCTGCGCGGGGTCTGGCTCGGAGCGCAGCGGGGCGGCAGTCATCGGGCGGTGTTCCTGAACTGAAGGAAAGAGAGAAGAAAGAAGGTCCTGATCCGGCCTCCCCCCTCGGGGGGAGAGGGGGGGGAGAAAGACGCTTAGGCGAGGACCATCGGTTCGAGGCCGGCGAGCACGGTGTGCCGGGCGGGTTTGGCGAGCGCGCGGGGCGCCTGGCCGGTGATCGCGTGGCGCATTGCCGCGATGTGCCCGGGCGTCGTGCCGCAGCAGCCACCGACGATGTTGATCAGCCCGGCATCGGCCCATTCGCGGATGAAGCCGCCAGTGGTCTCGGGCTGCTCGTCATATTGGCCGAGATCGTTGGGCAGGCCGGCATTGGGATAGACCATCACCAGCGTGTCGGCGATGCCGGCGATCGACACCACGTGCGGCCGAAGCTGCGGCGCGCCGAACGAGCAGTTGAGCCCGATCGTCAGCGGCCGCGCATGGCGCACGCTCGCCCAGAACGCCTCGATCGAATGGCCCGAAAGGTTGCGGCCGGACATGTCGGTGACGGTGAAGCTGAGCATCAGCGGCACCTCCTGCCCGCGCGCCTCGCCCGCCTCGAGCGCGGCCATGATGCCGGCCTTGGCGTTGAGCGTGTCGAACACCGTCTCGATCAGGATGAAGTCCGCGCCGCCATCGAGCAACGCGTCGACCTGGCCGCGATAGACGTCCTTCAGCTCGTCGAAGCCGATCGCGCGATAGCCGGGGTCGTTGACGTCGGGCGAGAGCGACAGCGTCTTGTTGGTCGGCCCGATCGCGCCCGCCACGAAACGCGGACGGCCATCGCGCGCTTCGGCAGCGCGCGCGGCATCGCGGGCGATCTGCGCGGCGGCGAGGTTCATGTCGCGCACCAGATGCTCGGCGCCATAATCGGCCTGGCTGATCGTGTTGGCGTTGAAGGTGTTGGTCGACACGATGTCCGACCCCGCCTCCAGATAGGCCTCGGTGATCTCGGCGATCACGTGCGGGCGGCTGATCGCCAGCAGGTCGTTGTTGCCCTTCTGGTCCATCTCGAGATGGAGCCCGCCGCGATAATCCTCCTCCGTCAGCCGGTAGGACTGGATCATCGTGCCGAATGCACCGTCGGTCAGCAAGATGCGCTGCGCCGCCTGTTCGCGCAGGCGCTGGGCGGCGGCGGAGGGGGTGAGCTTGGTCATGCGGCTTTCTCCGTCAGCGCCGGCGCATCCGGACGCAGGCCGAGCAGATGGCAGATTGCGTAGCTCAGCTCGGCGCGGTTGAGCGTGTAGAAATGGAAGTGGCGGACGCCGCCGGCATAGAGTTTGCGGCACAATTCGCTGGCGATGGTCGCAGCGACCAGCTGGCGTGCTGCGGGGTGATCGTCCAGCCCCTCGAACAGCCGGTCCATCCAGTCGGGGATGGCGGCGCCGCACATCGCGGCGAACTTGCGCGTCTGCGCGACGTTGGAGACCGGCAATATGCCCGGCACGATCTCCGCATCGATGCCCGCAGCCGCCGCGCGGTCGCGGAAGCGGAAGAAGGCCTCGGGCGAAAAGAAGAATTGCGTGATCGCGCGGTTGGCACCCGCATCCAGCTTCGCCTTGAGATTGTCGAGGTCGGACCCGGCCGACACCGCCTCGGGATGGGTTTCGGGATAGGCGGCGACCGAAATCTCGAACGGCCGCACCGCCTTCAGCCCCGCGACCAGCGCGGAGGCGCCGGAGAAACCGTCGGGATGCGGCACGAAGCGCTCGCCCGCGCGCGGCGGATCGCCGCGCAGCGCGACGATGTGGCGCACGCCGGCCTGCCAATAGGCCTCGGCCACCTCGGCGATCTCCGCCTTGCTGGCGTCCACGCAGGTGAGATGCGCCGCCGCCGGGATCGCGGTTTCGCTGGCGATGCGCGCGACGGTGGCATGGGTGCGCTCGCGCGTCGAACCGCCGGCCCCATAGGTGACGGAGACGAAGCGCGGGCCGAGAGGCGCCAGCGTCTGCACCGCTTCCCACAGCGTCTGTTCCATCTTCTCCGACTTGGGTGGGAAGAATTCGAACGACACCTGCGCGTCGCCGGCGAGATCGGCGAACAGCGGCGCGTCAAGCGCGCGGCGCGCCTCTTCGAGCTGTCCGAGCGATAAGGTCATGCTGCTTCCTCGAGACGTGCGGCACCGGCCTTGCTGCCGAGCCAGAGATTGACGGTAAGCTCGCCGCCGCCGAGCCGTTCGACGCGGTCCATCGCCAGCCCGGCCTCCCCGAACCAGCGTGCGATCTGGTCGTCGCCGAAGCCGAGGCGAACATGCGCATCCTGCGTGCGCAGTTCCTCGCGCTCATGCGGTGCGAAATCGACGATCAGGATGCGCCCGGCGCCATCCAGCAGCCGCGCCGCCTCGGCGATCGCCGCCCCCGGCTGTTGTGCGAAATGGAGCACCTGATGGAGGATGACGAGATCGGCGGTGCCGCCGGCCAGCGGCAGCGCATACATGTCGCCCTGGCGCAGCTCGACATTGGCAAAGCCGCGGTCGGAAAGCTTGGCGCGCGCGAGGCGCAGCATTTCCGGGCTGCGGTCGACGCCGCAGGCGGAAGCGGCGCGATCGGCGAACAGCTCGATCATCCGGCCGGTGCCGGTCCCGATATCGACCAGCCGCCCCAGCGGCCCAGCGCCCAGCAGCGCGGTCATCGCCGCCTCGACATCGCTTTCGGCGACGTGGAGCGAGCGGATCGCATCCCATTGGTCGGCATGCTGCGCGAAATAGCGTTCGGCGGACGCGGCGCGTTCGGCACGGACCGCGGCGAGCCGCGCGGCATCGGCAACCGTCCAGTGATCGCCCCCGTCGATCCGCGTCCAGGCATCGATCGCGTCGAGCAGGGGTGAGACACGACCCGTTTCCCCAAGCCCGAGGAACACCCAGCTCCCCTCCTTGCGCCGGACGGTAAGGCCGGCATCGGCGAGAATCTTCACGTGGCGCGAGACGCGCGGCTGGCTTTGCCCCAGCACCTGCGCCAGTTCGCCCACCGACAGCTCCATCGCGCGCAACAGCACGAGGATCCGAAGACGCGTCGGATCCGCCGCTGCGCGGAAGATATCGAGGGCTGTTGACGACATGATTTCAAGACATAAGGATATCTTTATATCAATGTCAAGGTTGGTGGCAGCGCAGGCGATTCCGGCGCGCGGGCTTGCCTGCCTCTGACGCCGGCCTTATTCCAGCGCAAGCGCGGCTTTCAACAGCCGCGCGTGTATGCTGAACCACAGGGGAACTTCCCGATGAAGACGTTTTTCGCGCTCCCGATCGTCGCAGCGGCCGCGCTGGGCCTCGCCGCCTGCACCGACAAGGCCGCCGACGAGGCGAGCGAAGCGGTGAACGCCTCGGTCGCGGACGGCGCCAACGCGCTCGACGAGGCCGGTGACGACCTCGAGGCCGCCACCAACAGCGCGCTGAGCACCGCCGAGAACAGCATGGATTCGATCGGCGACGCCGCCGACGATGCCGCGACCGCGACGGGCAATGCGCTCGAAGAGGCCGGCAAGGACATCAAGGACGAGACCAACTGAGGTTTCGCTCGGGCTGATGCCGCTCGGGGCCGCCTCCCTCAAGGGAGCGCGGCCCCTTGTTTTTAGCGACGACCATGATCCGGGATGAGACGATGAAGCGATGGATGCCGGCGCCGATCGCGGCGATCCTGCTGCTGGGTGGATGCGGCAGCAGCGAAGAGACGCCCCCCGGCGCGGTCAGCGCCGACGAGGCGCGCATGCTCAACGAGGCCGAGGCGATGCTCGCCGAAATGAACCGCGCCGACGATGACGATGCGAACGGCACCGCGCCGGAGGTGAACGCGGCGCCCTAGACTAGCGCGCCTCGCCGCGCGGTTCGCGGGGCAGCCCCAGCCCCCGCTCGGCGATCAGGTTGCGCTGGATCTGGCTGGTGCCGCCATAGATGGTGTCGGCGCGGCTGGAGAGGAACAGGTCCGCAAGCAGCGGGAAGCCATCCGCACCGGCGTCGGTGACCTCCCCCGCCTGTCCGAGCACATCCATCGCCAGTTCGCCGAGCGCGCGATGCCATGTCGCCCAGTAGATCTTGTGGGTCAGCGCGTCACCCGCCAGCCCCTGCCCGCCATTTGCGGACAGGCTGCGCAGCGCGGCATGGCGCATGATCCTGAGCCCGGCATAGGCGCGCGCCAGCCGATCCCGGATCGACGGGTCGGCGATCGCGCCATTGGCCTTCGCCGCGGCGACCAGCGCCTCATATTCGGCGACGAAGCTCATCTGCTGGCCGAGCGTGCCGACGCCGCGCTCGAAGCCCAGCAGGCCCATCGCGACCTGCCAGCCATTGCCGGCGCCGCCGACGACGTTGTCGCGGTGCGTCCGTGCGCCATCGAAGAAAGTCTCGTTGAACTCGGCGGCGCCGTTCATCTGGCGGATCGGGCGCAGGCTGATGCCGGGTTGGCGGATCGGCACGAGCAGGAAGGAAAGGCCCCTGGGGCCGCGGCTCCCTTCCTCGGTGCGCGCGAGCACGAAGATCCAGTCCGCGAATTGCGCGAGCGACGTCCAGATCTTCTGCCCCTCGATCACCCATTCGTCGCCTTCAAGCCGGGCGCGCGTGCTGACATTGCCGAGATCGGATCCGGCGCCGGGTTCGGAATAGCCCTGCGCCCAGAACTCCTCGCCGCCGGCAATGCGGGGGAGGAAGCGCGCCCTCTGTTGCGCCGAGCCGAAATGGATCAGCGTGGGCCCGGCAAGTTCGATACCGATATGGCTCATCCGCCCGGGCGGGCCCGCGCGGGCATATTCCTCCGCGAAGATCACCTGCTCGGCAAGGGTCGCGCCGCGCCCGCCATGCTCGCGCGGCCAGCCGATCACGCTCCAGCCGTCCCGCGCGAGGCGCCCTTCCCAGGCGCGGCGCTCCTCGGGGAACGCGCTCTGGCTACGAAGGCCCTTCAGCATCGCGAAATCGCCAGTCATCTGCGCGTCAAGCCAATGAGCGGCCTCGCGACGAAACGCCTCCTGCGCGGGGGTGAAGCCAAGCCGCATCGCTCAGGCCGCCTGCGCGTCGAGGCCGATCAGCGTCGCGAGCCGGCTTCGGCTCTCGGCGGGCGTGCCGAACATCGTCGCGGCGCTGCGCGCACGTTTGAAATGGAGATGCGCATCATGTTCCCAGGTGAAGCCGATGCCGCCATGAAGCTGGATCATGTTGCCGGCCGCCATCTGGTAGGTCTCGATCGCGGTGAAATGGGCAATGGCCGCCGCCTCCGGTGCCGCGGGATCATCCTCGTCCATCGCCGCCGCGGCATAATAGACCGCGGTGCGCGCCGCCTCGATCGCGATCATCATATCCGCCATGCGGTGCTTGAGCGCCTGGAAGCTGCCGATCGGCCGCCCGAACTGGATGCGCTGTTTCGCATAATCGACCGTCGCCGCCAGCGCGGCATCGGCACCACCGACACACTCGGCGGCGAGCGCGATCCGTGCCTGATCCAGCGCGCGCCCGGCGCCGCAGGCGGCGGCCACCGCCACCCGATCGAAACGGACGCGCGCGAGCGGCCGGGTGACGTCCATCGTCGCCAGTCGCTCGACCTGCGCCATGCCCGCCGGCACCACCATCGCCCGATCACCGACCACCGCGACGAACAGGTCCGCGACATGCCCGAACGGAACCAGCGCCTCGCCCGACAGCCGATCGCCTTCGAGTTGCAGAGCCGACCCGATCGCGGGCGCGGCTATCGTTTCGCCGGATGCGATCCCGGGCGCCTCCGGCGAACCGGAGAGCCCGATCAGCGGCAGCGCCGCGCCGATGCCGGGCAGGAAGGGCGAGGGAAACAGCGTCCGCCCCATCTCGATCATCACGAGCGCCAGTTCGACGATGCCGAGACCGGCCCCTCCCCCGACTTCGGGCAGCATGATCGCGCCGAACCCCATGTCACGGGTCACGCGGCGCCAGTGTTCCCGATCATAGCCGGCCTCGCTCGCGATGGTTGCGCGCAGCGATGGCGCGAATTCGGCGAACAGGCCGCGCGCGGTGTCGGCGATCAGTTCCTGTTCCGCCGTCAGGGCGAACTGCATCAGGGCCTCGTATCGAAATGATCGGCAAGGCCGGTGCGCGCCGCCTCGATGCTGGCACTCGCCCGCCACAGCGCAACCGCGGCGGGGAAGCCGGCGATGATGCACAGGCTCAATGCCGGACGCAGGCTGGCCGCGTCTCCGGTGCCGAACAGATCGCTCAGCAGCCCGACGACGAACGGCCCGCACACCATCGCGACGATCGTGGTGACGAAGGTGAACAGCGCGGTCGCGGTTGCGCGCACCGTCTGCGGCAACATCGTCTGCAGCGCAGTGAGCACGCCGACCGACCAGCCGCCGCCCAGCAGCCCGGCGAACAGGGCAAGCACCGTCGCGGTGCCGATATCGGGCGCCCAGCTCACCGCGAGGATCGCCAATGTCGCGGCGGTCAGCGAGAGGCCGGCGAGCCGCAGCGGCCAGCGCGGATCGCGCCGCACCAGCCGGTCGGACAGCACGCCGAACAGCAGCGCGCCGGCGAAGCCAGCGGGGCCGAAGGTCAGCCCGAAGCGCGCGCTGGCTTCCGCCACGGGCACCGCGAAGGCACGTGCGAACAGGGTTGCGCCCCACATGCCGAACGCCATCCCCGAGAAACTGCCGAAGGCCATGCCGAGATTGGCCAGCCGATAGGCGGGCTCGCGCCAGAGCACACGCGCGATCAACCGGAGTTGCGGCCCCATCCGCGGCACATGCGTGCGCTGCGGCTCGGCGATCGTCGCCAGCACCAGCCCTGAAAGCAAGACCCCGCCGGCGCCGAGCGCGATGAAGGCGCCACGCCAGTCACCCGCCAGATGCGCCACCGCCGGGCCCCCGGCATAGCCCCCGACCTGCCCCAGATAGATGCCCAGCGCGAGGATACCGAAGGCCAGCCCGCGCCGCGCTGCCGGGAAGCGATCGGTGAGCAACGAATAGGCCGGTGCCACGAACGACGCCTCGCCGATGCCGACGCCGATCCGCATCACCGCCAGCATCCAGCCACTGGTCGAAACGCCCGAGAGCAATGTGAACAGCGACCAGATGAAGCAGCCGGCCGCAAGGATCGTCACGCGCTTCATCCTGTCCGCCAGCCGCGCGATCGGGATGGCGGAGACGGCGAACAGCAACGCGAAGGCCGGCCCCATCAGCAGGCCAAGGAAACTGTCCGACAGGCCGAACTCCGCCTTGATCGGATCGCCCAGGCTCGCGACGAGGTAGCGGTCGGCATAGCTGAGGCTGTACATCACCGTCAGCAGCACCAGCGCGTACCAGGCCACCGCCCCGGCACGCGCGGGTTTCGCGAATGCCGGCGCGGCAGTTGCAGACGTTGGGCGCGCGGGCATCGACTTTCCCTCCTCGATCGCGGATCAGGCGCTGCGGACGGTGGGTTCGTCGGTGCGTTCGGCGTAGAACTGATCGTAATAGCGGCGGAAACGGATGATCGGGCCGTCGCCGTCGCAGATGATCGCATTGGGCAGATAGGCCTGCCGGTCCCAGATCACCTTGTCCTGATCGAACTGCTTGCAGATGTCGCGGATCAGCGCACGGGCGAGGCCGGCGCCCGGTCCCTCGGCCTGCGCACGGGGCTGGGTGAAGGCGAACCGGGCATGGACGCGGTCGCGATCGACCGGCGTGATCGCGGCGACGAGCAGCGTCTCCGAAATGCCCTCGAAGCGGGTATAGGCCTGCCCCGGCCCGTTCTGGCCGTTGACGATGCGGCCATCGACCTCGCCCGCCGGCGTGCCCATCCGCGCGGCGACGACGCCGGTGCGGCGATGCCCGTCCCACGCGATCTTGGCATCGGGGAAGCTGGCGGTGCCATGCACGAACTGGAAATGGGCGTTGTCGACGCCGTTCTCGGCCATCGACTGGAGCGGCGAATAGACGAACCATTCGTGCCGCTGATAGGGCGTCCACGCGGGATCGCTCGCCTCGGGATAATGATCCAGCGCCCATTTCGGCGCGACGCCATGCGGGTGATACCAGGTCCAGATGAAGCCGTTGGCCTCCTCCACCGCCCATTGCTGCGGGCAAGGCCGCTTCACCTGCGGCGGGATCGCGCGCGCATAGGGAATTTCGCGGACGACGCCGCTGCCATCATAGCGCCACGCATGGAACGGACATTCGAGCAGATCGCCGACGACGCGGCCGCCATGGCCCATGTGCGCGCCGAGGTGCCGGCAATAGGCATCGAGCACCCTCACCTGCCCGTCCTCGCCCCGCCACATCACCAGTTCGCGCCCGAAATAGCGGATCGGCCGCGCCTCGCCCTTGGGCAGTTCGTCCGAATAGCCGACCGCGAACCAGCCGAGCGGGAATGGCAGGTCGATGCCACGCTCCTCGGGGCTCGGCCGGTTGGCGACCTCGGCGACGCGCCAGTCCGCGAGCGCATCTCCCTTCAGTTCGGACAGCATCTTCCACACCGCGACCGGCGCGGTGCGGGCATCGGCAGCGGGATCGATCTCGCTCATCGGCTGGTTCCTCAATCGATCTTGAAGGCGCGGCGGGCATTGTCGCGCAGGAATTTGGGCCAGACATTTTCCTTGAACGGCACCGCATCGAGGTCGGCGAAGATCCGTTCCAGGCTCAGCCCCATCGGGAAATATCCGGCATAGATGATCTTGTCGGCGCCGCGGGTGTTGGCGAAATCGACGATCGCCTTGGGATAATGTTTCGGCGCGAAGGCGCTCGTCGAGTAATAGAGGTTGGGATATTTGAGCATCAGCTTGACCGCCAATGCCTCCCAAGGCTCGGCGCCGTGGCGCATCACGAAGCGCAGTTCGGGGAAGAACCAGCAGACCTCGTCGATCAGTTCGACATGCTGCGGCGCCATCGGCACACGCGGCCCCGGCACGCCGACATTGACCGCAACCGCGATGTCGAGTTCGCAGGCCAGCGAGTAGATCGGCCACATCCGCTTGTCGTCGATCGGCACCTGCGGCACGCAGCCGCACGGGAACACGCTGATCGCCTTCAGCCCCACCGCCTCATGCGCGCGCCGGATCGCGCGCACCGTATCGACGCCGCCATTGGGGTCGACCGGCATGTCGAACACGAAGCGATCGGCGAAGCGGGTGCGGACGATATCGTTGAGCGGCGAACCCTCGACATAGCCGATCAGCGCCTTGTCGATCCCGAAGCGGTCCATCTCGCCGACCGTCCAGCCCGGCAGGTCATCCACCCCTTCCGCCGCCGGGATGTTGCGGAACATGTATTGCGCCGGCATCGCGAACTGCTCGAGGCTCTGCTTGTCGCGCAGCAGCGGCCGGAAGAAGTCGAACCAGTCAGAGCGGTCCTCCTTCAGCGGCACGCCCAGCATCGTATCGATGACGCGGATGTCACGCGGTCGCATCGGCAGGCATATCCTTTCCGGCAAAGGTGGCGCGCAGCGCGCGCTTGTCGACCTTGCCCAGCGCGTTGCGCGGCAGGCCCCGGTCGATGACGAAGATCGCGGTCGGGATCTTGTAGTCGGCAAGCTGCCCGGCGAGCCCCGCGCGCACCGCATCGGCAGCGATCGTGCCGCCGGGGCATGGCCGCACCACCGCGACGAGTCGCTCGCCAAGCCGATCGTCGGGCAAGCCGAAAGCAGCGGCCTCCACGACATCGCCATGCTGCTGCAGCGCGGCTTCGACCTCGGCGCAGTAGATATTCTCGCCGCCCGAGATCACCATGTCGGTCAGCCGGTCGAGGATCGTGAGATTGCCCGCCGCGTCGAGCAAGCCGACGTCGCCGGTGCGGAACCAGCCGCCCGCCAGCGCGCGCGCGCTGGCCGAGGCGTCATTCCAATAGCCGCTCATCACCATCGGCCCGCGCACGACGATCTCGCCCGCCATCCCCGGCGGCAGGTCGGCACCGTCACCGTCGCGGATGCGCACGTCGGCCAGCGAAAGCACCCGCCCCGCCGCGCGCGGATGGGCCAGATAGTCGGCACCGGTGTGCATCGCGATCGCCCCTGCCGTTTCGGTCGAACCGAAACCGGTGCCGACCACCGCGTGGGGGAAGGCAGCGACGATCGCTTCGAGCAGGTTGATCGGCTGCGCCTGTCCGCCGGTCGACACCGAGGACAAGGTGGGCAGATCCACCCCGGCGCGATCCTTCGCCTGGATCAGATCCCAGATCATCGCAGGCGATCCCGACACGCTGGTCACCCCCTCGTCGCGGATCAGCTCAACGACCCGGTCGGGATCCCAGCGCGGCGCCGAGACCAGCCGACTGCCCGAGGCGAGCGCTGCGAGGAAGGTGGCGTGGCAGCCGCTGACATGGAACAGGGGAAAAGCCAGCAACGGCGCCTGTTGCGGTCGCGGCATCGTGAGCGCCGCGGGCCCGGCCATGCGGATCGCGATCATCGCGCCCGCCATCTGCGACAGCAGCAGCCCGGTCAGCGCCGCGCGATGGCTCAGCGTCGCGCCCTTGGCGCGGCCGGTGGTGCCGGAGGTGAACAGGATCATCGCCGCATCGCCGGGCGCGGCGCCGCCGCGCGGCAGCGGCGGCGCGCCCGGTGACGGATCGAGCACCGGCACGAGGCAATCGACTGCATCCGCCAGCATGTCCGCCCGCGATGAATCGGCCAGCGCAAGGCACGCGCCGACCAGATCTATCGCCGCCGCCATCTCGCCGGGCGCACCGCGGCTGTTGACCAGTGCCGGCACCGCGCCGATCGCGACGATGGCGATGAAGCCGGCCATCCATTCCGCGCCGTTGCGCATCGCGATGGCGACGCGATCCCCCGCGCGAACCCCGCGCCGATCGAGGTCCGCCGCCAGCCGCGCCGCGGCCGCCGCGGTCTCGGCATAGGTCAGCCGCCGCCCATCCTCGACGATGAAGGATTTTTCCCCATGCAGTTCGAAACCGGCGAACAGGCTGTCCAGCGACGCCTCCGCACGGCGGAAGCCACGCATCGCCGCGCCCGCGACGCTGATGTCGATCAACTCGAACGGCGCCCCCGCGCCGGTGAGCAACGCCATCACCTGTTCGTCCGAACCGTCCATGCCCCTCTCCCGCAGGGTCTATGGACTCGGACTAGTTGAAATTTGGACTAGGGTCCAGACTTATTCGACAAAATGCGTAGCAAGAACCGGCAACACCGGCGCATTTTCCGGCAATGGCATGCCGGGACCGACCATTTGCACGAGCAGTCGCGCGGTGCGGTCGAAATGTTCGGGGTCGGGCGACGGCTCGTCCATCCACCAGCGGTGCACCAGCCCCATATAGACATCGCCGATCATCTCGCCCGCCAGCATCGGATCGACATGGGCGGGAATGTCGCCCGTCGCCCGCCCGTCCACCAACAGCCCCGCGAAACCGGCACCGACCCGGCGGATGCGCTCGGCGCTCGCGGGCTCGGCCCAGTTCGTCCACGAAAGGCGCAGGATCACGCGTTTGCGCGCCGGCGCGCGACGCAGATAATGCGCGGTGGCGACGAACAGACCCAGCAGACGTTCACCCGTTGTCAGCCCCGGCGCCCGCCGCCAGCCATCGAGCGCGAGGAAGAAATTCTCGTCATGCGCGGCGACCAGCGCAACGACGATGTCGGCCTTGGCCGGGAAATAGTTGAACAACGTCGCGCGCGCGACCGCGGCGGCGGCGGCGATCTGATCCATCGTCGTCGCCTGCACGCCCGCCTCGATGAAGCAGGCCAGGCTTGCCGACAGGATCGTAGCGCGCGTCCGCGCCCGGTTCTGCGCGCGCCGCGAGCCCGGCGCGGCATCATCGACATCGTTGCGCCGCGTGGCCACGCTCCATCCCCGATCGTCACGAAAGTTGGACTTCAGTCCATACTCCGGCACGCACACAAAAGAAAAGGGCCGGAGGATTGCTCCCCCGGCCCTTCCTTTTGCCCGGCGAGACAGCCAGGCGGATGCGACTTCGATTAGAAGTCCATGCCGCCCATGCCGCCCATGCCGCCGCCGCCCATCGGGGCCGCCGGCTTGTCGTCCGGCAGTTCCGCGATCGAGGCTTCGGTGGTGATCAGCAGGCCGGCGACCGAGGCCGCGTCCTGCAGCGCGGTGCGAACGACCTTGGTCGGGTCGATCACGCCGGCGGCGACGAGGTTCTCGTAGACGTCGGTCGAGGCGTTGAAGCCCTTGGTCTCGTCATTCTCGCGGAGCAGGTTGCCCGAGACGACGGCGCCGTCATGGCCAGCGTTCTGCGCGATCTGACGGATCGGGGCGACGATCGCCTTGCGGATGATGTCGATGCCGCGGGTCTGGTCGTCGTTGGCGCCCTTGAGGCCTTCGAGCGACTTCGTGGCATAGAGCAGCGCGGTACCGCCGCCGGGGACGATGCCCTCTTCGACGGCCGCGCGGGTCGCGTGCAGCGCGTCATCGACGCGATCCTTGCGCTCCTTCACCTCGACCTCGGTCGCACCGCCGACCTTGATCACGGCGACGCCACCGGCCAGCTTCGCCAGACGCTCCTGGAGCTTCTCGCGGTCATAGTCGCTGGTGGTGTTCTCGATCTGCTGACGGATCGCTTCCGTGCGGCCCTTGATCGACTCGCTGTCACCGGCGCCATCGACGATGGTGGTGTTGTCCTTGTCGATGGTGACGCGCTTGGCCTGGCCGAGCATGGCGAGCGAAACGGTCTCGAGCTTGATGCCGAGGTCTTCGCTGATCAGTTCGCCCTTGGTGAGGATGGCGATGTCTTCCAGCATCGCCTTGCGGCGATCGCCGAAGCCCGGCGCCTTGACGGCCGCGACCTTCAGGCCACCGCGCAGCTTGTTCACCACGAGCGTGGCGAGAGCCTCACCCTCGATGTCTTCCGCGATGATCAGGAGCGGACGGCCCGACTGGACGACGGCTTCCAGGATCGGGAGCATCGCCTGCAGGTTCGAGAGCTTCTTCTCGTGGATCAGGATGTACGGGTCGTTGAGCTCGACCTGCATCTTTTCCGGGTTGGTGATGAAGTAGGGCGAGAGATAGCCACGGTCGAACTGCATGCCCTCGACGACGTCGAGCTCGAAATCGAGACCCTTCGCTTCCTCGACGGTGATCACGCCTTCCTTGCCAACCTTCTCCATGGCTTCGGCGATCTTCTCGCCGACCACGGTGTCGCCATTGGCCGAGATGATGCCGACCTGGGCGATCTCGGAGGTGCCGGCGACCGGCTTCGAACGGGCCTTGAGATCCTCGACGACCCTGGTGACGGCGAGGTCGATGCCGCGCTTCAGGTCCATCGGGTTCATGCCGGCGGCCACCGACTTCATGCCCTCGCGAACGATCGCCTGGGCGAGAACGGTCGCGGTGGTGGTGCCGTCACCGGCGATGTCGTTGGTCTTCGAGGCCACTTCGCGCACCATCTGGGCGCCCATGTTCTCGAACTTGTCCTTGAGCTCGATCTCCTTGGCGACGGTGACGCCGTCCTTGGTGATGCGCGGCGCGCCGAAGCTCTTGTCGATCACGACGTTGCGGCCCTTGGGGCCGAGCGTCACCTTCACCGCGTCGGCGAGGATGTCGACGCCGCGCAGGATGCGCTCACGAGCGTCGCGCGAAAATTTCACGTCCTTGGCTGCCATGTGGCTACCTTTCCGTTGTTGGGTTCAAAAATTCGGGAGGAGAACCGGTCGTATCGCTCAGCCGATGATGCCGAGGATGTCCGATTCCTTCATGATCAGCAGCTCTTCGCCGTTGACCTTGACCTCGGTGCCCGACCACTTGCCGAACAGGATGCGGTCGCCGGCCTTGACGTCCAGCGGGGTCACCTTGCCGTCTTCGGCCTTCGCGCCCGAACCGGCGGCGACGACTTCGCCTTCCTGCGGCTTTTCCTTGGCGGTGTCGGGGATGATGATCCCACCAGCCGTCTTTTGCTCGGCCTCCACGCGGCGGACGAGCACGCGATCGTGCAGCGGACGGAAATTCATGTACGTCTCCCTCAAAGTTGATGGCCGGACGATCGACGACGTGCTCTGAAAAGCCCCAAATCCTCTCTCGCCCGCCATCGGCGAAGCATGATTAGCACTCATCTTTCGTGAGTGCTAACGGGCCGCGATATGTGCCGGCCTGTCGTATCGGTCAAGGCTCGCTAGTCGATTTTTGTGACGGCTGCGCGCATCCGTCGCCGGACGGCGCCCGATGCGCGCCGGGCCGAGGCCGTGCGTTTACACCGGCCGGCCCAGTCTGTAGCACCTTGACCAATTCCCCTTTGTATCGGCGGAGATTGCCTGGTGAAACTCGTGCGCGGCGCATGGAAGCTCCTGGTGGGCATCAAGGACGCGCTCGTCCTGCTGTTCATGCTGCTGTTCTTCGGACTCTTGTTCGCGACGCTGGCCGCCACGCCCAATCCCGGCGCGGTGACCGCGGGCGCGCTTCTCGTCGACCTCGAAGGCGTGATCGTCGAGCAGCCGGCGGAAACGGACCCGTTCGCCGCGGTCACCGGCAGCCAGGTCATGCGCGAGAACCGCCTGCGCGATGTCGTCCATGCGCTGGAGACCGCCGCAACCGACGATCGCATCAAGGTGGTGGTGCTGGATCTCGATCGCTTCGCCGGAGGCGGCCAGGTCGCGCTCGCCGATGTCGCCGCCGCGCTCGACAAGGTCCGCGCCCGGCGCAAACCGGTGCTCGCCTACGCCACCGGCTATAGCGACGATGGCTATCAACTCG
Organism: Sphingomonas sanxanigenens DSM 19645 = NX02; assembly: GCF_000512205.2. Taxonomy (NCBI): domain Bacteria; kingdom Pseudomonadati; phylum Pseudomonadota; class Alphaproteobacteria; order Sphingomonadales; family Sphingomonadaceae; genus Sphingomonas; species Sphingomonas sanxanigenens. The sequence goes on along the minus strand of NZ_CP006644.1, from coordinate 5,915,985 downwards.
CCGCGCACGCCTCCGAGATCTGGCTCAACCCGATGGGTGCTGCGCTGTTCACCGGCCCGGGCGGCTCGCGCCTCTATTACAAGGGGCTGATCGACAAGCTCGGCGTCACCACCCACGTCTACAAGGTCGGCGTCTACAAGTCCGCGGTGGAACCCTATATCCGCGCGGACCAGTCGCCCGAGGCCAAGCAAGCCAACCAGGCGCTTGCCGACGCTTTGTGGAGCGGCTGGCAGGCCGATGTGGCGAAGGCGCGCCCCAAGGCGAAGCTCGCCGCGTTCATCGCCGCCCCCGACGCCGCGCTGAAAGCCGAGGGCAACGACCTCGCCAAGGCGGCGGTCAGTGCCGGCATCATCGACAGGCTGGGCGACCGCACCGCCTTCGGCAAGCGCGTGGCCGAGATCGCGGGCGCGTCGAACAATGGCGTCGCGGGCCAGTACAAGCATACCAAACTCGCCAACTGGCTGGCCGCCAACCCGGCATCGACCAGCGGCGACGCGATCGGCATCGTCACCGTCGCCGGCGTGATCAGCGATGGCGAGGCCGGGCCCGGCAGCGCCGGCGGCGACACGATCTCGAAGCTGATCCTCGACGCCATCGCCAAGAACAAGCTGAAGGCGCTGGTCGTCCGCATCGATTCGCCCGGCGGCTCCGCGCTCGCCTCCGAACAGATCCGCTCGGCGCTGCTCGAAGCGAAGGCCAAGGGGCTGCCGATCGTCGTGTCGATGGGCTCCGTCGCGGCATCGGGCGGCTACTGGGTGTCGACCGCGGGCGACCGCGTGTTCGCCGAACCAGCGACGATCACCGGCTCGATCGGCGTGTTCGGCATGTTCCCGACGCTGGAGAATGCGCTCGCCAAGATCGGCGTGACCAGCGACGGCGTCGCCACCACGCCGCTCTCTGGCCAGCCGGACATCTATGGCGGCACGACACCGCAGTTCGACGCGGTGATGCAGGCGGGCGTGGAGACGATCTATGGCCGCTTCCTCTCGATCGTGTCGGCCGCGCGCAAGCTGCCCACCGCCGAGGTCGACCGCATCGGCCAGGGCCGCGTGTGGGACGGCGGCACGGCGCGGCAACTCAAGCTGGTCGACGCGTTCGGTTCGCTCGACGCGGCGGTCGAGGAGGCGGCGAAGCGCGCAAAGCTCGATCCCGCCAAGGTCCACCGCGTCTATCTGGAGAAACCCCCGAGCGTCTTCGCGACGCTGATGAAGAGCTTTACGGAAGGCGGGGACGAGGATGATGCCGGTGCGCCGGCCGCCGACCTGCTGACCCGGATGGCGCAGCAGCGCATCGCGGTGGCGGAGCGCGCGGTGGCGGATGCGCGGGCGTTGGCGGAAGGCCCGGCGATCCAGGCGCGGTGCCTGGAATGCGGCGAACCGACCAACAATCCCTCGGCACGGCTTGACCTGTTCACGCGCCTGCTGGCAGGCCTCTACCGATGATCAAGATTCGCGCCGCAAAGCCCGCCGACGCCAACCAGATCGCCGCGATCTACGCCCCCTATGTGGCGGCGAGCGCGGTCTCGTTCGAAACCGATCCGCCCAATGCGCAGTCGATGCGCGGCCGCATGGCCAAGGCGGCGGACCGCTATCCCTGGCTGGTCGCGACCAGCGAGGATGCGGACGTGGTGCTGGGCTATGCCTATGCCAACAGCTTTCGCGATCGCCCCGCCTATCACTGGACGGTCGAGACCTCGATCTATGTCGCGGGCGATCTGCAGCGCCAGGGTGTCGGCCGGCTGCTCTATTCGGCGCTGATCGCGACCTTGCGCGCGCAGGATTATGTCCAGGCGATCGCCGCGCTGGCGATGCCCAACGAGCATACGATCTCGCTGCACGAATCGCTGGGCTTCCGCCGCGCCGGCATGTTCCGCGAGGTCGGCTACAAGCATGGCCAGTGGCGCGATATCGGCTTCTGGCAGCTGGAACTGACCGATAGCGCCAGCCCGCCCCCGAACCCCAAGCCGTTCAGCGAAGTGGGCGTCGTCGGGCCTTATTGATCATTGATCGTGTCGGCGCCCCCATTGGGCAGCCGGCTGCATCACGACGGAAGCAAAAAAGGGGGAGGCTGTTGGCCTCCCCCTTTTTTTCAGTCGTTGACCGCAGGCATCAGCCTCAGGCGAGTTCGCCCTTCAGCGCCTCGACCAGATCGGTCTTTTCCCAGGTGAAGAAGTCGCCATCCGCCTTGCGGCCGAAATGGCCATAGGCGGCGGTCGGCTGATAGATCGCCTTGTTCATGCCCAGGTGAGTGCGGATGCCCTTGGGGGTCAGCCGGACGAGCTTGGGCAGCACCGCCTCGATCTTCGCCTCGTCCACCGTGCCGGTGCCGTGCGTGTCGACATAGAGCGACAGCGGCTCGGCGATGCCGATCGCATAGCTGAGCTGGATGGTGCAGCGCTTGGCGAGGCCGGCAGCGACGATGTTCTTCGCCAGATAGCGCGAGATGTAAGCGGCCGAGCGATCGACCTTGGTCGGATCCTTGCCGCTGAACGCGCCGCCGCCATGCGGGCTGGCGCCGCCATAGGTGTCGACGATGATCTTGCGGCCGGTGAGGCCGGCGTCGCCATCCGGGCCGCCGATTTCGAACAGGCCCGTCGGATTGACGTAGATCTGCGACTGGTCCGCGGGCAGCCAGCCCTTGGGCATGACCTCCTCGAACACGCTCATCGCATAGTCGCGCAGGCGGCGCTGGCCGGCATCGCTGCTGAGCGACTTGGAATGCTGGGTGGAAACGACGAGCGCGGTCGCGCCGGTCGGCACGCCATTCTCGAACTTCAGCGTCACCTGGCTCTTGGCGTCGGGCTCGAGGAAGTCGACGACCCTGGCGTGGCGGTCGGCGGCCATCTTCTCGAGGATGCGGTGCGAATAATAGAGCGTCGCCGGCATCAGATCCGGTGTTTCGTCGCAGGCGAAACCGAACATGATGCCCTGGTCGCCGGCGCCCTCATCCTTGTTGCCGCTCTCGTCCACGCCCTGCGCGATATGCGCGGACTGGCCGTGGAGGTGGCAGGCGAACTCGGCGGTCTGCCAGTGGAAGCCGTGCTGCTCGTAACCGATACGCTTCACGGTCTCGCGCGCGGCATGCTCGATCTCGGCGAGCGACGGGAAAACGTCCTGCTCGCAGCGGACTTCGCCGGCCAGCACGATCCGCTGGGTGGTGACCATCGTCTCGCACGCCACGCGCGCCACCGGGTCACGGCTCAGGAAAAGGTCGACGACGGCGTCCGAAATCTGGTCGGCAACCTTGTCCGGATGGCCTTCGGAGACGCTCTCGGACGTGAAGAGATAATTGCTGCGCATCATGTATCCTGTGTCTGGTGAACCACCATGGTTTGGCCAGGTAAGGATATAAAGATATCCTTATGTCGCCCCTTAGCGTGCGAAACGCGCGCGCGCAATCGCTGCTGCCGCGAGCAAGGCGGCAAGGATGAGCCCCAGCAGGTTGCCGAAGCGCGCAAACAGCGTCGGCGGCGCGGGAGGCGGCAGGTGCCGCTCGATATAGCCCGCCCGATGATGCGGCACCGCCGCGAGCAGGCGCCCATCGGCATCGACGATCGCCGAGATGCCGGTGGGGGTGGAGCGTACGACCGGCATCGCTTCCTCGATCGCGCGCATCCGCGCCTGCGCCAGATGCTGCGGCGGCCCCCACACACCGAACCAGGCATCGTTGGACGGATTGAACAGGAAGGCGGGTCGATCGGCGCGATCGACCACCTGGCCGGAGAAGATCACCTCATAGCAGATCTGCACGCCGACCTTGCCGAAACCCGGAACGGTCAGGCTCTGCGGCCCTGGCCCCGGCCAGAAATCGATATCGCCCGGCACCAGCCTTGAAATGCCGATCAGCGACAGGATCGGCCGCGCCGGCAGATATTCGCCATAGGGCACGAGGTGCGCCTTGTCGTAGCGGCCGGCAAGGCGGGCATCGGGGGTGACCACGAACAGGCTGTTGCGCGCGCCGATCACGCGGCCCTCGGGATCGCCGATCAGCGCGACGCCGCCGGTGAGCAGCATATCGCGCGGGCCGAGCAAGGCCGCGACGCGCAGCCGTGCCCAGCGTTCCTCCTCGAGAAAATCCGGAATCGCCGATTCGGGCCACAGCAGCAGGCGCGGGCCCGGCTGCGTCTTTTCCGAAAGACGCGCGAGCCGCTGGAAATTGGCGGCGGCCATCGCCGGATCATATTTCTGCTGCTGGCCGATATTGGGCTGCACCACCCGAATCAGCGGCTGAGCCTTGTCTTCGGCGATGGTGCGGCTATCGGGATAGAAGCCCATCACCTTGATCGACAGCGGCAGGAACAGCGCGCACAGCAGCGTTGCCGGGGCGGTCCATCCGATGCTGGCCGGGCGCACGGCGCGATGCGTGCCGACGCAGTCGGCGATGTGCAGAACCGCGGCCGCGAGCAGCAGGACGAGCGCCGAGAGACCGTAGGTGCCGACCCACGGCAGCAGGATCTGCGCTGGGCCGGGCGGTAGCAGCACCGCCGACAGCGGGTTCCAGGCGAAGCCGGTGAACAGCGTCGCGCGCAGCCATTCGGTGACCGTCCAGGCGGCGGCGAAGACCAACGCGAACACCGCGGTATCGTGGCGGCCGCGGCGCCAGGCGAGGCCCGCCGCCGCGGCGGGATAGACCGCCAGATAGAGCGAGAGCAGCACGACCGCGCCATAGCCGAGCTGCCAGGGCATCTTGTCCTGATAGGTGAAGGCGTGCGCGATCCAGTTCAGCCCGAGCGTGAAATGACCGACGCCGAACCAGTAGCCGCGGGCAAGCGCCCCGCGCAGGCTTCCGGCCTCGCGCACGAGATAGAGCAGCAGCGCGAAGGCGACGAGGGTGACCGGCCACAGATCGAGCGGCGCAAAGCCGGTCGCCGAGAGAAATCCGGCGACGAAAGCGAGGATCTTGGGCCGGCTGAACACGGCGCCGCTATTGCGCGGAGTCGTGACAAATACAATCTCCGAGGCGCCATGATTGCGCCGCAGCGGGGCCCGGCCTAGTCAGGGTGCGATGCCCGCCGTCCTCCCCGCCCTCATCGCGACGCTCGCGCTGCTTGCCGCCGGGGCCCCCGCGCCGCCGCTCTCCGCAACCGCGGCGAAGCAGGTGCGCTGCGTGGCCGCGCTGGCGATCGTCGCCACCGAACAGCAGCGCGGCGCCGAAGGCTGGCGCGACTATCCCCGCCTCGCAGAAGACGGCGCAACCTATGCCGAGCGCGTCGTTGCCGAGGTCGCGGAGCAAAGCGGCCGGGCGCCGGCAGCGGTGCAGCAAGCGATCGTCGATGCGGTCGCCGCGATCCAGGCGGAGGCCGGCGACAGCGCCGATCCGGATGCGTTCGCCCGCGCCGAGGCGGACCGCTGCCTGCCGCTGATGCGCGCGAAGGTGCCCGCGCGCGAACAGCCGACATTGCCGCAATGCGCCGCCTATATCCGGCTTGCCTATGACGAGATTCGCGCGCGCGAGGGCGCAACGCCGGCGGCCAAGGATCTCGCGACGATCGCGTCGGTGCTCGATCACCGCGCGCGGGAGATGCTGCGCGGCCAAGGGCGCAGCGATCTCGCAATCGACGAAGCGATGGGCCGCGAGAAGGAACGGGTGACCGCCGCGGCAGCGGCGGGCGCTGCGGACCGTGTCGACCTGCCGCATTGCTTCGATCTGGCAGCGCCATGACGATCCGCCCGTTCCACCTGGCCTTTCCCGTGCACGATCTCGATGCCGCACGCCTGTTTTATGGGGGGCTGCTGGGCTGCGCCGAGGGTCGCAGCGCCGAAACATGGATCGATTTCGATCTCTTCGGCCACCAGATCGTCGCGCATCTCGACCCTGCGGCGGGCGAACGATCGGCGCATCGCAATCCCGTCGATGGCCATGACGTGCCCGTACCGCATTTCGGCGTGGTGCTGACGATGGCAGACTGGCGGGTGCTGGCCGATCGGCTGACCGAAGCGGGCATGAGCTTCGGCATCGCGCCGCACATCCGCTTCGTCGGCCAACCCGGCGAACAGGCGACGATGTTCTTCACCGATCCCAGTGGCAACGCACTGGAGTTCAAGGCCTTTCCCGACGACGCGATGCTGTTCGCGCGCTGAGTCAAAGTCGGCCCGGCGGACGCCAATCAAGGCGGGCTGGCAATTTTATGACGAATCTGCTATACGGGTTGCCGATGCGAACCCTTGTCCGCACCCCAAGCCATATCCTGAGTGGAGAGATCTCGACGTAACGGACGCACCAAGAACCGGCGGCCGACACCGGCAAGCCCCGTGGGGATCTGCGTCCACTTTTTCCAGTGAAAGGTTCTGATTGATGGCTGCCAAAGCGCTGAGCTTCGATGTCGGCGATTATGTTGTTTATCCCAAGCACGGTGTGGGCCGTGTGATCGAGTTGCAGAGCCAGGAAATTGCCGGAGCGAAGCTCGACCTCTACGTCCTGCGCTTCGAGAAGGAGCGTATGACGCTCCGTGTTCCGTTCAACAAGGCCGAATCGGTCGGCATGCGCAAGCTGTCGAGCGACAAGACGCTCAGGGAAGCGCTCGACACGCTGAAGGGCAAGCCCAAGGTCAAGCGCACCATGTGGTCGCGCCGTGCGCAGGAGTATGAGGCGAAGATCAATTCGGGCGACCTCGTGTCGATCGCCGAGGTGGTCCGCGATCTGTTCCGTGCCGACGACCAGCCCGAGCAGAGCTATTCCGAGCGCCAGATCTTCGAAGCTGCCGCCAGCCGCCTCGCGCGCGAACTGGCCGCAATGGAAGAAACCGATGAGCCCGGCGCGCTCAACAAGATCCTGGACATCCTGCGCAAGGCCGCCGCGATCCACAACAAGACCGGCGCGCACGCCGTCGCCTGATCCGTGACACGGCCCGGGCGGTCATGCCCGGTTGAAAGAAGAACGCCCGCACGGCTTGGCCGCGCGGGCGTTTTTCTTTGCGATACGCCGGCAATGCCGGCGCACGCGCCTGTCAGGCGGCAACATCTTCTTCATAGCTGCGCGTCGCAAGGAACCAGCTCTGGTCCCCTTCGAGCCCGAGCGCGGTGAGTCGGCCGCTCTTGTAGGCGCCGGTATCGATGCCGATGCGGTTGCCACGGACGACGGGCATGCGCGAGATGCTGTGTCCATGGACGACCACGACGCCGTGATCGGTCGGGTCTTCGAGAAACTCCTCACGGATCCAGCGCAGGTCCTGCGGGTTCTGGCGATCGAGCGGCTGCCCCGGCTTGATGCCGGCATGAACGAACAGATAGTCGCCGATGCGCACCTGATCGACCATCTTCGACAGGAATTCGATATGGGCCTGCGGCACGCGCTCGGCCATTTCCTGCTGCAGCACTGCGCCGCGCGCGATGATCGCGCGCTCCGGAACGCCATAGCTTTGCAGCGTCTCATAGCCGCCGAACTGGAACCAACCCGATTCGGAGGTCGTGCTGCCGTTCAGCATGTCGAGGAAACATTCCTCATGATTGCCGGCGATGAAATGCAGCGTACGCCCCACCGGCTTATAGGAGATCAGGAAATCGATCACCTGCGCCGATTCAGGGCCACGATCGATCAGATCGCCGAGAAAGACGATATGGACGCCGGTGGCCGCCCCGCGGCGCAATGTGTCCGCCTCGATCTGGAGCAGCAGGGCCTTGAGCAGGTCGAGCCGGCCATGGACGTCGCCGATCGCATAGACGCGATCACCCTCGGGCACCCGCGCGACGCGCGGCGCCGGCTCCTCCCTCCTGTCTCTGCGCGCTTTCCATCTGAACCCCAGCATCAGCCCCACCACACTCGCACTTGCGTGATGCAGGTAGCGCAACCGATGCCTGCAGCGATGTGATGCGAAACACAGTAATGGGCATTCATAGCGCTTAAACCTATCCCCGAACGTGACATAACGCGCGATTTACCGTTCAGTTTCGCCATCATGCCGCATTTGAGGGGACTCTGCCCCTTGCCGCGGCGGTTGAGGACTGTCATAAATATTGCGCTGCAAAATGATAGATCGTTGGCACGGGTCGTCATCGAAAGCGGGGCTTACGTGACAAAACTGCAAACGCGAATCATACCGGCGAACGATGCAGTGGCGGCCCAAGCGGCCACGCTGCCCTCCGCACCGGATTTCGACTCGATTCCGCCCCTTCCGGCGGACCTTCCCCGTCCCAAGAAGACGCGGCGGCTTGCGATCTCGCTGGCGGTGCTGGCGGGAGACATCATCGCGATCACGCTGGCCTTCGTGCTCGTCGGCCTGATCCGTTTCGACGGCGTGCTCGCCAGCGACACCACCAACATGCTGGTCGCGATCCTGCCGGTCTATCTCGGCACGGCGCTCAACAGCAACGCCTATGACACGCGGGCGGTGAGCCAGTGGCGCATGGGCATGTACCGCGCCACGACCTCGCTGCTGTTCACCAGCGGCGCGGCGATCCTCGCGGTCTTCTTCCTGAAGGCGACCGGCGATTTCTCGCGCCTCGTGTTCGGCTTCGGCGTCGCCACCGCCTTCGCGCTGCTCGTCGTGCAGCGCTTCGCCTTCTCCCGCGTGGCGCGCCGCGCGCTGGGCAACAGCGCGCTGACCGAAATCATCATCCGCGACAATGTCGATATCGACGCCAGCGGCGGCCGATTCGTCATCGACGCCAAGCGCTATCGCCTCGCGCCCGCCATCGACGATCCGGTGATGATGGATCGGCTGGGCTGCGTGCTCAAGAACGCCGACCGCGTGATCGTCGCCTGCGCGCCCAAGGATCGCCAGCGCTGGGCGCTCGCGCTGAAGGGCGCGGACGTCAACGCCGAGGTACTTGCGCCGGAACTCGATGCGATCGGCCCGCTTCAGCTCGGCCGTCTCGGCGGTCGCACGACCTTGCAGGTTGCGACCGGCCGCCTCGGCATTACCGATCGCACCTTGAAGCGCATGCTCGATCTGGCCCTGACGCTTGCGGCGATGCCGGTGCTCGCGCCGATCATGGCGGTCATCGCCATTGCGGTGAAGCTCGACAGCCCCGGCCCCGTCTTCTTCGTCCAGCAGCGGATCGGCCAGGGCAACCGCATGTTCAACATGTACAAGTTCCGCTCGATGCGCGTCGAACTGCTCGACAATACGGGCTCGCGCTCGGCCTCGCGCGACGATGACCGTATCACCCGCGTCGGCCGGATCATCCGCCGCACCAGCATGGACGAACTGCCGCAGATCCTGAACGTGCTGTTCGGCAGCATGTCGATCGTCGGCCCGCGCCCGCACGCGCTCGCCTCCAAGGCGGAAAACCTGCTGTTCTGGGATATCGACCATCGGTATTGGGATCGCCACGCGATGAAGCCGGGCCTTACCGGCCTCGCCCAGATCCGCGGCTTCCGCGGCGCGACCAACCATCAGTCCGACCTCAAGAACCGTCTGCAGGCGGACCTCGAATATCTCTCCGGATGGACGGTTTGGCGCGATATCGCGATCATTCTCTCCACCTTCCGCGTGCTCGTGCACCGCAATGCCTTCTGATCACATGGCAGCCCGCCGCTGCCATGCGGGTTGAACAGTACCGCGTCGTCGTTCCTCCGACTTTACCGGAAAAAGCCTTGCCCGTTCTGCTCATCACCCCGCGCCGCTTCGAAGACGAGCGCGGCTGGTTCTCCGAGACCTTCAGCGATCGCGCCATCGAGGCGCTGGGGATCACCCATCCGTTCGTTCAGGACAATCATTCGATGTCCCGCCCGGTCGGCACCTTGCGCGGGCTGCACTATCAGGCGCCGCCGCACGCGCAGGCCAAGCTGGTGCGTTGCGTGCGCGGCCGGATCTGGGACGTCGCGGTCGATATCCGCAAGGGATCGCCGACATACGGCCAATGGACCGCAGCGGAACTGAGCGCGGCCAACGGCAGCCAGCTCTATGTGCCCGCCGGCTTCCTGCACGGCTTCGTCACGCTCGAGCCGGACACCGAGGTGATCTACAAGGTCTCAAGCTATTATGCGCCGGAAAGCGACGGCGGCATCGCGTGGAACGACCCCGACATCGGCCTGCCCTGGCCGCTGCCGGAAGCCGGCCCGACCCTGTCCGTGAAGGACGGCAAGCTGTCCAGCCTCGCCGACTTCGACAGCCCCTTCGCTTATGACGGCGTGCCGCTGACGCCGGTCGCCTGACCTTTCATGCTCGACTGACAGGATTGCTGCCTCGATGACCTTGAACCAACCTCTTCGCGTACTCGTTACCGGCGGCGCAGGCTTCATCGGATCGGCGCTGGTGCGCCAGTTGATCCGCGAGACGCCGCACGAGGTGCTCAATATCGACGCGCTGACCTATGCCGGCAACCTCAGTTCGCTGGCAGAGGTCGATCAGAGCCCGCGCTACCGTTTCGCGCAGGCCGATATCTGCGACCAGGAGGCGATCGGCGCGCTGTTCGCCGAATTCAAGCCCGACATCGTCACGCACCTCGCCGCCGAGTCGCATGTCGACCGCTCGATCGATGGCCCGGCGGCGTTCATCCAGACCAACATCGTCGGCACCTTCACCATGTTGTCGGCGGCGCTCGACTATTGGCGCGGGCTGGATGCCGAGGCGCAGGCGCGCTTTCGCTTCCATCATATCTCCACCGACGAGGTGTTCGGCGCGCTGGGCGACGAGGGCTATTTCACAGAAGAGACGCCCTATGATCCGCGTTCGCCCTATTCGGCGTCGAAGGCGGGGTCCGACCATCTGGTGAGCGCCTGGCACCACACCTACGGCCTGCCGGTGGTGATCACCAACTGCTCGAACAATTACGGGCCCTATCACTTCCCCGAGAAGCTGATCCCGCTGATGATCATCAAATGCCTCGCGGGCGAGACGCTGCCGGTCTATGGCCAGGGCACCAATGTCCGCGACTGGCTGTTCGTGGACGATCATGCGGCGGCGCTGCGCGCGGTGTTCGAACGCGGCAAGGTCGGCGAGAGCTACATGGTCGGCGGCAACAGCGAGCGGAAGAATATCGACGTCGTCAAGACGATCTGTGCCACGCTCGACCGCCTGCGTCCGCGCGAGGACGGCAAATCCTATGCTGAGCAGATCAGCTACGTCACCGACCGGCCCGGCCACGACTTCCGCTATGCGATCGACGCGACCAAGCTGAAGACCGAGCTGGGCTGGCAGCCGCGCGAAACCTTCGAGAGCGGCATCGAGAAGACCATCGACTGGTATCTCCAGCATGAGGGCTGGTGGCAGGAAATCCTGTCGGGTGCCTATCGCGGCGAACGCCTCGGCGTCGGCTAAGCGATGACCGCCCCACGCCCCATCCTCATCACCGGTGCCCACGGCCAGGTGGGCACCGAGCTGCAGCGGCGCGCGCCGGCGCGGTACGAGGTGGTGCCGACCGACCGCGACGAACTCGACATCACCGATGCCGCGGCAATCGCGGCCGCGGTCGCCTCGCGCCCCTGGGCGGCGGTGGTCAACTGCGCCGCGCACACCGCAGTCGACAAGGCCGAGAGCGACGTCGAGGCGTCGTGGCGGCTGAACGCGCTCGCCCCGGCGATCTTCGCCGCCGAGACGCGCAAGGCCGGCATCCCGATCATCCAGATCTCGACCGACTATGTGTTCGAGGGCGATGGCGACCACGCCTATCGCCCCGCCGACCCGACCGGGCCGCGGAGCGTCTACGGCGCCTCCAAGCTGGGCGGCGAACTGGCGGTGCGCACGGCGAACCCGCAGCATGTCGTGCTGCGCACCGCCTGGGTGGTGAGCGCACACGGCAATAATTTCATCAAGACGATGCTGCGCGTCGGCGCCGAGCGGCCGGAGCTTCGCGTCGTCGCAGACCAGTTCGGCTGCCCGACCGGCGCGCCCGACATCGCCGATGGCATCTATGCCGTGCTCGATGCGATCGTGGACGGCAAGGAGCCCTGGGGCACCTATCATCTCGTCAACGCCGGCGAAGGCAGCTGGCACGCGCTGGCCGAGGCGGTTTTCGCCGCCGCGCAGCCGTTCGGCGGGCCCGCACCCGCAGTCGCGGCGATCGGCACCGACGATTATCCCACGCCGGCGCGCCGGCCCGCCAATTCCCGGCTCGACACGTCGAGCTTCATCGCGACCTTCGCCCACCAGCCGCGCCCGTGGCGCGCGATGGTGGACGAGATCGTCGGCGAACTTCTGGAGATCAAGACGGCATGAAGGGCATCATCCTCGCAGGCGGTTCGGGCACCCGGCTTCACCCCGCGACCCTGGCGGTGAACAAGCAGTTGCTGCCGATCTACGACAAGCCGATGATCTATTATCCGCTGTCGGTGCTGATGCTCGCCGGCATCCGCGAGATCCTGATCATTTCGTCGCCCGAATATATCGACAATTACAAGCGGCTGTTCGGCGACGGATCCGAATTCGGCCTCCAGATGAGCTATGTCGTCCAGCCGAGTCCGGACGGTCTCGCGCAGGCGTTCATCCTCGGCCGCGACTTCATCGGCGACGATTCGGCCGCGCTGGTGCTGGGCGACAACATCTTTTTCGGCGCGGGGATGAGCCACGCGCTGCGCGCCGCCGCGCAGCGCGAACGCGGCGCGACCGTGTTCGCCTATCAGGTCGAGGATGCCAGGGCTTATGGCGTCGTCGAGCTCGATGGCGAGAATCGCGCGATCAGCATCGAGGAAAAGCCCGCCGAACCGAAGTCGAACTTCGCGGTGACCGGGCTCTATTTCTACGACAATCGCGTCGTCGAGCTGGCCGAGAAGGTGAAGCCCTCCGCGCGTGGCGAATATGAGATCACCGATCTCAACCGCTTCTACATGGAAATGGGCGAGCTCTATGTCGAGCGTCTATCGCGCGGCTATGCCTGGCTCGATACCGGCACGCATGACAGCCTGATCGAAGCGTCGGAGTTCGTGCGCACCTTGCAACACCGCACCGGCATCCAGATCGCCTCGCTGGAGGAGATCGCCTACGAAAACGGCTTCATCGACCGCGACCAGCTTCGCCGCCGCGGCCAGATGTTCGCCAAGACCAATTACGGCAAATATCTGCTCGCGCTGGCCGACGCCTGACGATCAGCCTCTCCCGCTTGGCGGGAGAGGCCATTCCGCGGCTTACCGCTGCTGCGGAAGTGCGTAATCGACCACCACTGGCAGATGGTCCGCCCCGTCGCTGGCCGGTGCGACGTGGCCGCCAAGCGGCGTGAATTCGCCGCTGGCGAAGATATGGTCGATGGCGATGACCGGCCCGACGATGCCGCTGCGGCGTCCCGGGCCGGGGAAAGTGAAGCCCGGTGCCCAACTCGACCGGCGCAGGCCTTCCTCCATCACCTGGTCGATCGCGGCATAGCCCTCGTTCCACGGGGTCGCGTTGAAGTCACCCGCGGCGATGCCGCTGCCGGTCGCGACGATGTCTTGCGCGAGATCGAGGAAATAGCGGCGGTTGCCGATCACGCCCCGATAGTCCTTCGGTGCGCGGACGTTCCAGACGGTGAACGCGCCGCCGGGCGCGTCCACGCGCGCGCGGAAGATGTCGCGGTCGCCGCGCGTCGTCGTGACGGGCCAGCGCGACAGGATCAGCCGGTTCTGCAATATCGTGCCGTACCAGCCCGGCCGCACCGCCCTGAAGGTGGCGAGAAACGCAGCCGGATCGGCCGCTTCCTGCACGACGAGGATGTCGGGTTCCAGCGTCGCCAGATGGCGCGCGGCCCGCTCCACCAGCGGGTTGGCCGTCTTCAGCGACGCTGTCACCACCCGCATCCGTTGCCCGGCGCTGCCGGCGGACGGCAGCGGCCAATAGATGTGCGACAGGATGAGGACGCCCAGCACCAGTCCGGCGACCGCCGTGATCCAGCCGCGACGAACCGCGGCGACAGCGCCGAGCAACAGCGCCGCCACGCCCCACGCATAACCGCCCGCATTGACCAGCCCGAACATCGGCAGTCCGTCCGCAAAGGCGAGGTAGAGCAGATACCACAGCCAGAGCAGCGCCACGCCGGCGGCGACCGCATGGCCCAGGCCGGGCTTGAAACGGCGCCACGCCGGATCGTGGCGCCGCCGCGCGCTATGCGGTGTCCGGCTCATTCGGCCGGTTGCGGCTTTGCGGGGCGCTGCTTGCGGCGCAACAGCATCTTCAGATCGATGCCGCTGCGCACCGCCGCCAACGCAACCGCGCCGCCGCACAGGCCGGCGAACACCGCGAAGCTGACGATGCGCATGATGAGCCCGGGCGCGGTTTCGTAAAGCACGGTGCCGAGCGTGGCGAGCATCGCCACAGGCACCAGAACCGCGAGCCACACGTCCCACACCTTGAAGCCGTAGCGATTGGTGCAGCGCCACGCGACCGAGACGAGCCCGAGGAACTCGCCAAGGCACATCGCCGCGACGAAGATGTTGAGGTCGGGCGTGATGCTTGCCGAAACGACGCCGAACAGCGGGCTGCCGAGCGCCGCCACCGTACCGAACAGGATGAACTTGGTGTCGCCCACCGCGAGCGACGGCGGCACCGGCAGGCCGTAGATGATCTTGATCGCCACCATGATGCCGGTCAGCGTCATGAAGATCTGGTCGATCGCGAATTTGGGGCCGAAGATCAGTCCGACGATCGGCTCGGCCAGGCAGATCACCCCCGCGCCATAGACCGCGCCGGTCACCGCCAGCGCCAGCGCCCACACCGGATAAAGGCCGGCGATGCGCCTTTCGCCGCTCTCATGCTGCGCGAACAGCGGCAGGGTCACGCTGGTCACGAAGCTCTGGATGATGTTGCGCGGGGTCAGCGCGATCATCATGTTGACGTTGTAGACGGCCGCCGCGGTCAGGCTCATGAACGCGCCGACGATCAGTCGGTCGGCCATGTGGCGCAGCGCCAGGCTCATGCCGTTGGGCACCAGCGGCAGGCTGAACCGGAGGATGGTCGTGGCGTCCTCGGGCGACCAGCGCAGCGACCAGTCGCTGCGCGACACGAGGTGCGAGACGGCGACGAAGATCAGCTGCGCGCCGAGGATGCCGAACAGCATGCAGCGATAATCGTTGAGATACCAGGCGAGGCCGACCGAGATCGCGGTCCACGAGATCTGCGCCGAGGCGAGCGTCACGCCTTCGGGCCAGAAGCGGAAGTCGCGCATCGCTTCCTTCACGCCGAGATGCATGAAGCCGCGGATGAAGCTGGCGACGCCGAGCATCGAGAAGGCCCACCAGGCCTGCGGCGAATCGAACGCCCAGCCGGCCAGCGGCCCGGTGACCGCCAGCAGCAGCCCGATCAGCGCGCCGCGGAGCACGCTCAGCGAATGCATCGTGCCGCGCCTCACGGCCGATTCGCGATCCGCATTGACCACCGCATAGCGATCGAGCCCGATGTCCGTCGAAAGTTCGACGAGCGCCGCCATCACCGACAGCGTGATCGCGAGGCCGAACTGATCCTGTGGCAACAGCCGGGCAAGCAAGAAGGCGCGGAGCAACGGAAAGACGATGTCGGTGACGCGGCCCATCGCCAGAATCGCGGCCGACCGAAATTTCGCTCCGAACAGCATTGCGCCG
The DNA here is from genome assembly GCF_000512205.2 of Sphingomonas sanxanigenens DSM 19645 = NX02. Taxonomy (NCBI): domain Bacteria; kingdom Pseudomonadati; phylum Pseudomonadota; class Alphaproteobacteria; order Sphingomonadales; family Sphingomonadaceae; genus Sphingomonas; species Sphingomonas sanxanigenens. The sequence continues at coordinate 5,900,562 of NZ_CP006644.1, read as the reverse complement.
GGTTCATCCCTTGAACACGCTGCACCGCAGCAGCATCGATCGCCATAGCGCAGCCACCGTCAACTGCAACCGTGCTGCAGCCAGCGACGGCGCTATCGGGCGCCGCGAGAATGCAAAAATTGGCGATGGCTTCGGGCGGTCAATCTGGTAACGGTCGCACGGCGCTGCTGCGTTGCAATATGGCGGAACGGGGAGATTGCGTGAAGTTCAGCCAATCACTTCACGGGCTGCGTGGCGTGGCATCGGTGATGGTGCTCATCGCGCACATCAGCTTCGGTTTCTGGGACCATTTCTACCATGATGACGCGGTGCTCGCACGCATCGTTCATCACGTCGCTTATCTGGGCACCTATGGCGTCGAACTGTTCTTCGTCATCAGCGGCTATGTGATCACCTCCAGCTGCCTGCGCTATTCGCCGCGCGAATTCGCCGGCCGGCGTTTCTGGCGGCTCTATCCCGTGTTCGCGCTGTTCACATTGCTCTACTTCGTCCTGAACCTCGTCACGCGCTACGAGCCGGTGAAGCTGGGCGTCGGCAAGCTGCTGCTCAACCTGACCTTTCTCGACCTTTTCGCGGGCACGCCGGCGCTGACCCCCAACGCCTGGTCGATCACATACGAGGTCTGGTACTATATCGCGACCTACGGTCTGCTGTGGTTCCTGCTGCGCAGCACGAGCCCCTGGCGAGTGGTGGGCGCGATCGCGTTCATGACGCTCGCGGGCTACATGCTCGCCGCCTACGACATCACCATCTATTTCGTCGGCGGCGCGCTGCTTTATTTCCTGCAGCAGCGGCTGCGCCCGGTGATCGCCGCTGGGCCGGCGACCGCGATGGCGCTCGCCGCGCTCGTCGTGATCGTCGCCATCGCGGGCACGATGGACTTCCCGACCAACACCTATCTCGAAATGCCGGGGATGGTGCTGCCCGCGGTCGCGCTCGTCGTGGCGACCCTCATCTTCGTACAGGCGGTGCTGTTCGGACAGGGTGCACTCTCCCGGCTGCTGTGCACGGCGCCGGTCCGCTTCGTCGGCACGATCAGCTACACGCTCTACCTCGCCCACCCCTATGTCTATATCGCGATGCGTGAACTGCTGCGCCGCGTTGGGGTCGGCAATTATCCCTGGCAGATCACGCTGCTGCCCTACCTCGTCGCGACGATCGCGATCGCGCTCGGCGTGTCATGGGTGATCCACAAGCTGGTCGAGGTGGGGCCCTACGAACTGATCTACGGCAACCGGATCTATCGCGATCCCAAGCCTGCCGATCCCACCGAACATGCCCAGCCCGCCGAAGCGGCGATGGAGACCAATCCCCGATGAAACCGTTGATTCGCCGGGTGATCGCCGGCACCGTCGCCATCGCGGCGATCGCCGGCGCGTTTCTGGCGGGCACCGTCTACGGCATCGAATCGGATCCTTATGGCGACTTTCCCGCAGGCACGCTGATCGCGGCAAAGACGCAGGTGCGCACCGCACTCGGCATGTCGAAGGGCTGGTCGAAGTCCAATGCCGACCTGACGGACCAGATCCGGCGCGCCTGCCCCGCCAACGCGCTGGTGGTGGTGACGGGCGGCCAGTCCAATGCCTCCAATGCGATCTCGACGCCGTTCGATGCCGATCCGGCAGCACCCGTCTTCATGTTCTTCGACGGCCACTGCTTCGCGCTGCGCGACCCGCTGCTGGGCACAACCGGCACGCGCGGCAGCGTTTGGTCGCGGCTGGGCCCGGCGCTCGCCGCACGCACCGGCCGGCCGGTGGTGTTCGTCAACGGCGCGATCGGCGGATCGCAGTTCAGCGACTGGACCGACAAGCGTTCGCCCTACATGGCGAACCTGCGCCGGCGCGTCGCCGATGCCGCCAAGCAGCTTGGCCCCGCCGACATCGTGCTGTGGCACCAGGGCGAGACCGACGCCTGGTTCACCACCAGCCAGGCCGAGATCCAGCCGGAGATCAAGCAGGTCACCGACACGGTGCTGACCAGCTTCGCGCTGAAGCCGGCCGCCAAGCTCGTCCTCTACCGCGCCTCGCTGTGCACCGGCGCGCGTCGCAGAACGAGCAACCAGCCGCTGCTCGCGGCGCAGACGGCGGTGGCCGCGGCGAACCCCCGCATCGTTCTGGGGCCGGATACCGACCGCTTCGGCCGCCGCTTCCGCCACGACGACTGCCACTTCAACGATGCCGGCGCGCGCAGCATGGCGGATGCCACACTGGCGCTGATCGCGCCGATGCTGGGTGCGCGCTAAACCGATGATGCTGGACATTTTGCCGCATTGCAGCGAAAAAGCGGTCGATCGAAATGCCAACCTATTTTTCGGCTGGTGGAGTGATCATGTCTGAGCACGAGGGGGGTCGTCATGACCTATGACGTTGCGCGCCTGCCGTGGCTTCCGGCCAAGGCAGCCGACTTTTCGGCAAGCATCAAGGCGGCGCGCGCGCTGCCGTCGATCAGTGGCGCAATCCTGCGCGACTTCGCGACGCAGGCGCTGGATCTCGACAGCGCGCTCAAGCTCTCCAAGCTGATCGAGGCGAAGCGCGAGACGATCGAGCCGGCGCCGCTCAGCGCGCTCAAGCTTGCCGTGCTCAGCAGCTCGACCACCAGCTATTCGGTGCCTGCAATCCGCGCGTCGGCGCCGCGCCACGGCGTGCTCGCCGACATCTATGTCGGCGACTATGGCCAGACCGCGCAGGAGATTTACGCCGACGGCACCGGCCTCCACAATTTCGCGCCGGACGTCGTGCTGCTCAGCCTCGACGCGATTTCCCTCGGCCTCACCAAGTCCGACATCGCGGCGCAGGACGGCATCGTCGATTCGGCCGCCAAGCAGATCCGCTGGCTGGCGGAAGGCATCGTCTCGCGCCTCGGCGCCGCGGTGATCATCCAGAATTTCGTCGAGCCCGCCGATCCCTGGGCCGGCCATTTCGACGCGCGCGCCGGCGGCTCGCTGCTCGCGATGCTGCGCAAGCTCAACCGCGAGATCGAAACGATCGCATCGGACCTCAACGCGGTCGTGCTGGACGTCGATCGTATCGCCGGTCTCGTCGGCAAGTCGGTGTGGTCCGATCGCTCGCAATGGTACATGGCGAAGCTGCCCTTCGCGCTCGACCTGACGCCGCTCTATGCCGATCATGTCGCGCGCCTGCTCGGCGCGATCCGGGGCAAGACGCGCAAGTGCCTGGTGCTCGACCTCGACAACACCTGCTGGGGCGGCATCATCGGTGACGACGGCGTCGAGGGCATTCGCATCGGCCAGGGCTCGACCGAAGGCGAAGCTTTCCTCGCGATCCAGCACTATGCGCTCGATCTCAAGCGCCGCGGCATCGTGCTCGCGGTCTGCTCGAAGAACGAGGAAGTGAACGCGCTGCTGCCGTTCGAGAGCCACGAGGAAATGGCGCTCAAGCGTGACGACATCGCGGTGTTCGTCGCCAACTGGACCGACAAGGCGACAAACCTCAAGACGATCGCGCAGACCTTGAACATCGGCACCGATGCGCTGCTGTTCCTCGACGACAATCCCGCAGAGCGCGCCCGCGTGCGCCAGATGCTGCCCGAGGTCGCGGTGCCCGAGGTCGGCGAGGATCCGGCGCATTATCCGCTGGCGGTCGCGCATTCGGGCTGGTTCGAAACGGTCGGCCTCACCGCCGACGATGCGCAGCGTGCCGAACAGTATCGCGCCAACGCCGTCCGCGCGCAGGCCGCGCAGAAGCTCGGCAGCCTCGACGAATATCTCGAATCGCTCGAGATGGTCACCTCGATGCGGCCGTTCGACGAGAATGGCCGCGCGCGCATCGCGCAGCTCGTGAACAAGTCCAACCAGTTCAACCTCACCACCCGGCGCTACACCGAGGCCGAGATCGGCGCGCTGGAGGGCGATCCGGACGTGTTCACGCTTCAGATCCGCCTCGCCGACAAGTTCGGCGACAATGGCATGATCGCCGTGGTCGTGATGCGCCCCGAGGGCAACGATGCCTGGGCATGCGACACCTGGCTGATGAGCTGCCGTGTGCTTGGCCGCCGCATGGAGGAAGCAACGCTGCAGGCGATCATCGAGGGCGCGCGCGCCGCCGGCGTCAAGCGCCTGATCGGCCGCTACATCCCGACCGCGAAGAACGGCATGGTCGCCGAGCATTTCGGCAAGCTGGGCTTCACCCGCACGTCGATCGCGGATGACGGCGCGTCCGAGTGGGAAATGAATATCGACGAATATGCGATGAAGGAGCTTCCCTTCACGTATGAAACGAAGAGTCTTGGAGAAGAACATGTCCGAATCGACGCTTGAAACCATCCGCGAGATCATGATCGACGTGTTCGATCTCGATGACGATTTCGAGCTCACCGCGGACACCTCGGCCGACGACATCGACGAGTGGGACAGCCTGAGCCACATCCGGCTGGTCGTCGCGGTGGAGCGCCAGTTCGGGATCAAGTTCAAGAACAGCGAAATCGAAGGGCTCAAGAACGTCGGTGAGCTCGTGTCGGTGATCGACGGCAAGCTCGGATAAGGCCACGCCGCCGGTCGGCGGTTTTCGGGGGGCACGCGTGAACGACCGAACGGTGACAGGATCGACTTGCCGGCAGGCAAGCGTGCGCCGTCCGAGCCGTTCGCATTGTCGGTGTCGGACGCATCCGTCCGACCCGCTCGTTCGGAGTCTCTCCCCGAAGGACCGCCGCCGGCACCCGATGGGTGGCGGCGGTTTCCGTGCGACATACGGACCGTTCGGCCTCGCTTCGGCGCGGCCGCCCGCCACTGGCTCAAGCGACTGCAAGGAACATCACATGATCATGGCGGCAGGCGGAGAGCGCTAGGATGCTGTTCAACTCGTTTGTCTTCATCTTCGGCTTCCTGCCGATCGCGCTTGTGCTGTTCTACGGCCCCGGACGGTGGAAGTCGGTAGCGAAACTCAGCCTCACGATCATGTCGCTGGGCTTCTATGCCTGGTGGCGGCCGATCCATCTGCCGCTCCTGCTCGGTTCGATCATCTTCAACTTCGTCGTCGGCGATCGCATCCAGAAGGCCTATGACGCCGACCGCTCGACGCTGGTCAAGATCTGGCTGATCTTCGGCCTGGCGGTCGACGTCGGGCTGCTCGGCTGGTTCAAATATGCCAATTTCGTCGTCGACAACGTCAATCTCGCGACCGGCGCAGGCATCCAGATCGAGCGCATCATCCTGCCGCTGGCGATCTCCTTCTTCACCTTCCAGAAGGTCGCCTATCTGATCGACAGCGCGCGCGGCCACGCGCACCGGATGAGCTTCCTCGATTTCTCGCTGTTCGCATCCTTCTTCCCGCAGCTGATCGCCGGGCCGATCGTCCACTACAAGGAGATCGTGCCGCAGATCCAGGGGCCGCTGTTCGCGCGCTGGATCGGCCGTAACATCATGGTCGGGCTGATGATCTTCGCGATCGGCCTGTTCAAGAAGACGGTGATCGCGGATCCGCTGTCCGATCAGGTCGACAAGCTGTTCAAGCTGGCGGCGAGCGGCGATCCGGTGAGCGTGTGGACCGGCTGGATGGCCGCGATCACCTTCACGCTGCAGCTCTATTTCGATTTCTCTGGCTATTCGGACATGGCGATCGGCCTTGCCCGCATGTTCGGCATCAAGCTGCCGCTGAACTTCCATTCGCCGCTGCGCGCGGCCAGCGTGATCGATTACTGGCGCCGCTGGCACATGACGCTGCAGCGCTTCATCACCGCCTATATCTTCCAGCCGCTGGCGCTGCCGATGGCGCGCGCCGCGGCCGCACGGGGCCTTTCGACCTGGCCGGCGTTCGCGATGGCAACGATGCTGCCGACCTTCCTCACCTTCGTGATCATCGGCATCTGGCATGGTGCGGGCTGGACGTTCGTGCTGTTCGGCGTGCTCCACGCGATCTATGTCTGCGTCAACGAATATTGGCGCGCGCGCCGCAACCAGAAGCGGCGTCGGCTGCGCAAGCTGAAGCAGACCATGGCTGAGCCCGGCGTGGCGGAGATCGCCTCCTACCATGTCATCACCCTGCTCGCGGTGATGTTTGCCAATGTCGTGTTCCGCGCGCCGAGCGTGCATGACGCGATGACGGTGTGGCAGTCGATGGTTGGCCTCGGCGGAGCGGTCTCGGTCGAGACGGCGCCGTGGGTGTTCGACACCACGACCCTGCTGATGATCGTGGTCGGCACGCTGCTGATCGCCTTCACTCCCAACACCCAGCAGATCATGGGCCGCTTCAACCCGGCCTATAACTGGGGCGACTGGAAGGACGAGGCACCGGCGCTGCTGCGCTGGCAGTGGCGCCCGTCCACATTGGGCATCGTCTATGGCGGCGTGATCCTGTTCTTCGGGCTGATGTTCATTCAGCGCGGACAGACGATCTTCCTGTACTTCAATTTCTAAGGAGGCATCGATGAAGCGCCTTCGCTCGAACCGGACCGCCCTCGCCATCCTCGGCGTCTCGCTGCTGTGTGGCGTGGGGGCGGCGATGCTGCCCGACAATCCCTATCAGCGGGCGCAGCTGCTCGACGAAACGATCCACCGCAAATCGCGGTGGATCTATGAACGCTCGCACTTCGATCCGGCGCCGATCGACGTCATGGTCGTCGGCCCGTCGCGCATCGGTGCGGCCATCAACGCGCCGCGGCTGGGCGAGGCGCTCGCCGCGCGCGGCCTGCCCGCCAATGTCGTCAATTTCTCGTTCCCGGAGAATGGCCGCGACATCAATTATGCGGTGCTCGAAGAGGTGCTTGAGACCAAGAAGCCCAAGCTGGTCATCATCGGCGTCGTCGAGCGGCCCGGCCGCTTCGGCCATTCCGCATTCAAATATATGGCGCGCCCGGGGCTGATCGCGAACCCCGGCTATGTGAGCAACCTCAACTATCCGTCGAACCTGATCTACCTGCCCTTCCGGCAGATGAAGCTGTTCCTGGCAGAGATCGCGCCGGGCTATATGGGGCTGTCCAAGACCTTCGATGCGAAGGCCTATCTCGGCTCGACCTACGACACCACAGGCGACGTCCACCTGCCCGACGGCACGGTGCGCGAGGGCGATGTGCCGGCGAGCGCGGCCGAGCTCGATCGCGGCGTGCGCAAGCTGGAAGCGAGCATGGATCCGCGCGTGCTGCCCGAGAGCATGGCGGATCTGGAGTTCGGCGACGACCGGACGAACGTCCGGCGGATGGCGGCGCTCGCCCGGCGCCACGGCGTCAAGCTCGCCTTCCTCTCACTGCCCTATTATTCCGGGCCGACGACGATCCAGGAAGAGCCTTTCTACCGGCAATATGGCACGGTGTGGAACGGCGGCTTCGTTTCCCCCCGCGCCGACCTGTTCATGGATTATGCCCACCTGACGAGCGGCGGTGCCCGCGTGGTGACCGACTGGCTGGCGCCGCGCGTTGCCGCCGAGCTCGAACCGGAAGGAAAGAAGTGATGCTGGTCAATCCGCCCCTCCATCATGTCGGCATCGTTCAGCCGAGCGAGGAAGAGGCACTCGCGATGATGGAGGTTCTGGGGCTGACGGAGGTGCATCGCGGCTACGTCCCCCAATTCCACGCCCTTTGCATCTTCACCGAGGCGGTCGGCCGCTCGCCGCTCGAATTCGTCGTTCCCGATGGCGGCCCGCTGCTCAAGTTCAACAAGGGCGCCGGCGGCATCCACCATGTCGCCTTCGAGGTTCCCGACCTCGACGCGCTGGCGCGCGATTTCGCCGCACGCGACATGAAGCTGCTCGAACCCGAGCATGTTCAGGGCGCGGGCAACTTCATCTGCAACTTTCTCAGCCCGATCTACACGCGCGGCCTCACCGTCGAGTATGTGCAGATCGTGGACTGAAGGACCGACACCATGGCGACGCGGCAACACGACAATAATTTCACGTTCACCGCGACTTCGGGTCAAGCCGCCAGCACGAGACGATCGCGGCCAGCCCCCTTGGCCTCGTAAAGCGCGACATCCGCCGCGCGCATCACCGCGTCGCGATCCTGCGCGGCGCTGAACGCCGCCACGCCGGCGCTGACCGTCATAGAGACGGTATGGCCCGCGCCGACCTCGATCGCCTCGGCGCCCAGCGCACGGCGCAGGCGTTCGCAGATCTCCTGCGCCTGCGCGGGCTCGACGCCGGGCAGGATCACACCGAATTCCTCGCCACCCAGCCGTGCAACCATATCCTCCTCGCGGACATGCCGAAGCGCGATCTCGGCGAAGGCCTGGATCACGCGATCGCCCGCGTCGTGGCCGTAGCGGTCGTTGATGCGCTTGAAATGATCGATGTCGAACACCGCCACGCAGCCGCAGGCGGTGCCCTGGTTCAGGCAGCGATCGAACGCCGTCGCGAACGCGCGGCGATTGGCGAGGCCGGTAAGCGCATCCGTGGCAGCGGCTCGGGCGAGCTCGACTTCCATCGTCTTGCGCCGGTCGATGTCGCGGATCACGCTGATCACGCCGTCGACCACGCCATCCTCGCCCACCATCGCGCGGACATTGGATTCGAACCAGCGCTCGGCACCGTCGGCCGTCACCGCGCGATATTCGAACGCCACCGTCGTCTCGGGCGCGTCGAGCGCACGCAGGAACTCGGCACGCACATGTTCATGATCGGACGGCGCGATCATGTCGATCGCCCGCCGCCCGACCAGCTTGAGCGGGTCGTAACCGCCCAGTTGCACGATCGACGGCGAAACATAGCCGATCGTGCCATCTGGCAGGGTCGTCATGACGATGTCGCTCGCATGTTCGGTGATGAGCCGGAAGCGTTCCTCGCTCTCCTGCAGCTTGCGATAGAGCCGGTCGCGCCGGCCGAGATCCGCCGCGACCGGCAATATCGTCAGCACCGTCGCGGCGAGATAGAATTGCAGATACCGCATATGCACGATCGGGCTCGCATCGATCAGCCGGAGCGGGCCCATGCCATGCGCGGTGAGTATGCCGGCGATCGTCGTCAGGATCATCAACGAGGCCACGGCACCGAGCCGGCCAAACCGGAAGGTCGCGAGCGTGATCGGCAGGATCGGCAGGAACAACAGCGGCAGGCGGTGTTGTGCGAACACGCCATAGGAAACCGCGGCGATCGCAATGAGCAGCACAAGCCCTTCCAGCAACCGCCTGCCGCCCGCAGCGCTCACCCAGCGGCGGGCATCGCCGACGAGGATCATCGTGAACAGCGGCGTGAAGGTCAGCGCCCCGAGTGCATGGCCAAGGAAATAATTGACGGCGTTGGGCCACAAGGCCGTGCCCGTCAGCAGCTTCGCCACCAACCCCGCCGGCACCGCCATCGCAGCCGGCCCGGCGACGCCCGCGGCGAGCACGAAAACACCGAGATGCCTCATCGATTCGAACGCATCCCGTCGACCGAACCGCTGCAGCAGCGCCGCCGCTATGAGCACCTCGCCGATGTTGATCGTCATGAACGGCACGGCGCCCGCCCACCCGAAACCGAACAGGCCCGTCGCACACAGGCTGGCGATGCCGCAGGCGGTGACCGGCGCCCCCCATCGCTGCGGCCGCATCAAGACGAGCACCGCGATCAGCAGCGCATTGGCGATCCACAGGCAGGCGACACCGCCCTCGAGACGCGTCAGCCGCGCCGCGGCGGCCGCCGCGACGAAATAGAGGAGACCCAGCAGCACGGCTTCCAGGGGGCCAAAGGATCGGCGCGGACGCGACAGGGTTCGCATGGAGCCACCCTAGCCGTGGATGGTTAACAGCCGCCTCCCTTTTTATATCGCACCTGTCTTTTGTTTTCCGTGAAGGACCGTCGTTAATCTTACTATGACCTTAACCTGATATTCAGCATCTCCTCCTAATCAGATCACGTCGAACATCATTTCGACCGGATTTGCTCAGGGTTCGACACGACGCATGCAACGGCTCCAGAACATCATTCTCGAGATGGTCGCGCGCGGCGATCCGCTGGAAGTGACGGCTGGCCGGTTGTGCACCGAGATCGAGGCGCTGCTGCCCGACGTCGCCACCTCGGTCGTGACGGTCGACCGGACGGGGCGTCTTCACCCCCTCGCCCACGGCCTGTTACCGAAGGCGATCGCGGCAATGGTCGACGGCGTCGCGGTCGGGCCGGAAATCGGCGCGTGCGGCAGCGCGATCTTCCACCGCCGGCCGATTACCTCCACCGACATCGCCAACGACCCCGCCTGGGTCGGCTATCGCGACGTCGTGCTCGCCGAAGGCTTTCAAAGCTGTTGGTCGAGCCCGATTCTCGATGGCCGCGGCGCCGCGCTGGGCGCTTTCGGCTTCTATTTCCGCACGGCGCGCGGTCCGACCGCGGCCGAGGAAGAGGTGGTCGCAACCTGCGCGCAATTGTTGGCCATCGCGATCGAGCGCCATGGCCGCATCGGCCCCGGCCGCGCAGAGACGATCGACCCGCTGACCGGGCTCGGCAGCCGCATTGCGTTCGACCAGACGCTGGCCGCGCTCGCAAACGCAGACAGGCGACCCTGGGCGCTGCTGCTCATCGACCTCGATGGCTTCCGCCGCGTCAACGACAGCCTGGGCCATGGCGTGGGCGATGCCGTGATCCGGCTGGTCGGCGGCCGCATCGCCGCCGCCGTTACGCCCGATTCCGCCTTCCGCACCGGCGGCGATTCCTTCGCGGTGATCGCGCATGAGGAAGACGCGCTGGGCGATCCGGCGGGTCTGGCGATCCGCATCGGGACGTCGATCGGCGATCCGATCCAGCTTTCGGGCGAGACCATCCTGATCGGTGCGACCATCGGCTTTGCGATCAGCGATCCGGCGAAGACGTCCGACATTCTGTTCGAACATGCCACCAATGCGCTGCAGCACGCCAAGCAGTCGCACCGCGGCGGCCACCTCGCTTATTCCGCGAGCCTGGGCAATGCGGTGGCGAGCCATCCCGACGCGTTGCACGATCTTGAGCGCGCACTGCACGAAGATCGTATCGACGCCTATTATCAGCCGGTCGTCGAACTGGAGACATGGGCGGTAACGTCGTTCGAGGCGCTCTGCCGCCTGACGACGTCCACGGGCGAAGTGCTGCCGGCCGCCGCCTTCCACCAAGCGATGTCGCACCCGCGCATCGCCCCGGAACTCACGCGACGGATGCTGAGGATCGTCGCCGGCGACATCGCGCACTGGATGCGGCTGGGCATCGCCGATCCGCAGATCTCGATCAACGTCGGCTCCGCCGACATCCATGGCGGCGGCCTGCTCGAACGCACGCTGGCCGACACGTTCGAGCATGCCCGCGTGCCGCTCGGCCATCTGGTCGTCGAAGTGACCGAGACGGTCCATATGGACCGGCGCGCCGATACCGTGCGCCGCGTTCTCGAAGGATTGCAGGCGCGCGGGCTCCGCATCGCGCTCGACGATTTCGGTACCGGCTATGCCTCGCTGACGCACCTGCTCTCGGTGCCGGTGGACATCATCAAGATCGACCGCTCCTTCGTCCAGCAGCTCGGCACCGATGCGGGCAGCGCTGCGATCGTGCAGGGGCTGATCGCGATTGCCGACGGTCTCAAGCTGCGGGTCGTCGCCGAGGGAATCGAGACGGAGGCGCAGTGCCGGCTGCTGCAGCGCTATGGCTGCAAATATGGCCAAGGCTTCCTCTTCTCGCGCGCGCTCGACCGTCGCCAGGCGACGCGGCTGCTGCAAGGCGAGGTCCTGCCGTTGCCGGCTGCTCTCGATTCCGCGGCAGCCACGCTTCCCCACACGGCCTGAACCCGCCGCCGCCTACCGCTCCTCGATGATCTCGCGGATACGGTTGGCGAGAACATCCATCGCGAAGGGCTTGGTGATCATCGCCATGCCGGGCTCGAGGAAACCGGATGCCAGCGCGGCATTTTCGGCATAGCCGGTCATGAACAATATCTTGAGCCCGGGGCGGATCGCGCGGCCGCCATCCGCAACCTGCCGGCCGTTGAGCCCGGGCAGGCCGATATCGGTGATCAACAGATCGATCCGTTGGCGCGATTGGAGGATCTCGAGCCCCCTGGGGCCATCGGCGGCCTCGATCGCGTTATAGCCGAGTTCGCCCAGCACATCGACGATCAGGCCGCGCACGACGGCCTCGTCCTCCACCACCAGCACCGTCTCGCCATCTTCCGCACCGGGTACCGTCATCGCCGGCTCGACCTCGTCGCCCTCCGCCGCACCGCGCCAGCGCGGCAGATAGAGCTTTACGGTCGTGCCCTTTCCCACCTCGCTGTAGATCCGCGCATAGCCTTCCGACTGGCGCGCGAAGCCATAGATCATCGACAGTCCGAGGCCGGTGCCCTGACCGAGCGGCTTCGTCGTGAAGAAGGGCTCGAACGCCTTGGCGATCACATCCTGGCTCATGCCCGTGCCGGTATCGGTCACGCAGACACAGACATACTGGCCGGGCTTCACGTCGCGCTGGCGTGCGGCATAGGCGCTGTCGAGATGCGCATTGCAGGTCTCCACGGTCAGCCGGCCGCCATCGGGCATCGCATCGCGCGCGTTGATCGCAAGGTTCAGGATCGCGCTTTCGAGCTGATTGGCATCGCAGCGCGTGAGCCACAGCCCACCGGCCATCACCATCTCCAGTTCGATCCGTTCGCCGAGGGTCCGGCGCAGCAGATCTTCCATCGAAGCGATCAGCGGGTTGGCCTTTACCGGGCGCGGATCGAGCGGCTGGCGGCGCGAAAAGGCGAGCAGCCGGTGGGTCAGCGCCGCCGCGCGCTGCGCCGAGGACATCGCGCCGGTCAGGAAGCGTTCGAGGTCACCCGTTCGTCCCTGGCTGATCCGGTTCCGCATCAGATCGAGGCTGCCGGTGATACCCTGCAGCAGATTGTTGAAGTCATGCGCGATACCGCCGGTAAGCTGCCCCACCGCCTCCATCTTCTGGCTCTGGCGCAAAGCCTCTTCCACCTGTCGCTGCTCGGTGATGTCGCGACCGACGGCATGGATACGACTGCCGTCGGGCACCGCCGTCCAGGCCAGCAGCCGATAGTCGCCGTCACGCGTGCGGTAGCGGTTTTCGAACGCCAAGGTGCTGCCGCCGCCCGCCAGCGAAGCCAGTTCCGCAGCGGTCGCCGGCAGATCGTCCGGGTGAACGAAGCTCGACAGCGGCCGGCCGACCATTTCCGCCTCGTCCCACCCCAGCATCCGGCGGATCGAGGGATTCACCGCGACGATCATCCCTTCGATATCGCACACCAGCAGCAGATCCTGGCTGAGCGCCCACAGCCGGTCACGCTCCTGCGCATGCGCGACCTCCGCAAGTTTCTGGGCGTGGATATCGGTGTTGGTGCCGATCCAGCCGCTCACCGCGCCCTGCGGGTCGCGCAGCGGCAGCGCGCGGGAAAGATACCACCGATAGGCGCCTGCGGAGTCGCGCACGCGGAATTCGGTTTCGAACGTCGATGCCGAGGCCACCGCCGCATTCCATCGCGCCGTCGTGGATGCGCGATCATCCTCGTGGACCAGCGCCATCCAGCGCTCTGCATCGAGTTCGCCCGGCGGGATTCCGCTATAGGCGTAGACCTGCGCGTTGAACCAGTCGAGCCGGCCATCCGCGGTGGCCGTCCACACCTGATTGGGCATCGACTGCGCAAGCGCGCCGAACCCCGCCTCGCTCCGGTGCAGCGCGAGTTGGACACGCCTGCGCTCGGTGATATCCTGAACGATGCCGACCATGCGCACCGGAAGCCCGGCATCGTCATATTCATATTCACCCCTGCGCGCGATGAGACGGATCTCGCCGTCATCGGCGCGGCGGATGCGATACTCGACGTCGAGCGGTGAGGTCGCCGCGCGCCGCCCCTGCGAACTGGACACCATATCCGCATCATCCGGAACGATCAGCGCCTCCAGCGCCGCGGTCGGCAACTGCCCGCATGGGTCGAACCCGAAGATCCTGCAGAATTCGGGCGTGGCGGTGACCATGTCGTTCGCGATATCGACCGAAAACAGCCCGACGCCGCCGGCTTCCTGCGCGCGGCGCAACTGATCCTCGGTTGCGCGCAGCGCCGCGCGCCGACGATGCTCGTCGGTGCGATCGGACAGCACGGTGACGAACCCGACCGCCCCGTCGCAGTCGCTGCGCAGCGGCGTGGTCTCGCCATAGGCACGGAAACGTTCGCCGGACCGTCGGCGTTGCCATTGCTCCCCACCCGCCCGGCCCTCCGCCAGCGCGAGCGCGCGCGTCGGTCCCCAGCCTTCGACCGAGACGCGATCGAGATCGACGTCGATCATCTCGGCTTCGGTCCAGCCGAGCATCTGCTCGGCTCCGCGGTTCCACAGCATCACCCGCCCGTCGAGATCGGTTGCGATGATCGCATAATCGGACGCGCTGTCGAGGATCTGGCGGTTCTGCGCCTCACGCTCGCGCAGCAGTTCTTCGGCGCGGATGCGTTCGACATGCGCCCAGCAGCGCTCGGTGACCTCCCGGATCGTCGTTAGTTCATCGTCGGTCCAGGTCCGCGCCTCCCGATCGTGGATCGCCATCAGCGCGGTCAGCCGCCCTTGCTTGACCAAAGGCATGCAGATCGTCGCCGTGATCCCGAGCGCCTGGAAGGTCGCTGCCTCGTGCGGCGCGAGTTCACGGCGATTGTCATTGACGATCAGCGGGCGCCCCGCGCCCAGTTCGGTGACCGCCAACGTTCCGAAATCCGCCAGGCGGTAGCGTCCGACGATCGAGCGCGCGCCGGCCGCATGCCAGTCGCCGCGGATGGTGAAGCCGTCCTCATCCTCGTCCATGTCGGCATAGGCGCAGACCGACACGCCGAGATGCGCGCCGGTCATCCGCGTGGCGATCGTCAGGATCGCATCGGCGTCGCGGGTGCCCGACGCCGCCTTGCCGAGTTCGTCGAGGAAGCGCAGCCGCGTCTCGCTCGCCTCCAGCGCGCGATGGGCGTTGTGCGTCTCCGTGGTCTCGACGACGATCGCGATGACGCCCGCCGGCGTGCCATCGTCCCCAGGCACGGGCGAATAGTCGAGGTCCATCCAGACCTGTTCCGGACGGCCGTTGCGATCGAGCGTGAGCGGCTGGTTCTTGTAGCTGAGCGTGCCGCCGGAAAGCCCGACCTTCATGACATGATCGTTGAAGTCGGCGACTTCCCGCCAGCCGGTGCGCACCTCGGCGCCCAGCAATCCCGCGTCGCGGCCGCCGGCGAAATCGGCATAGGCATCGTTGTAGATCATGATGCCGGCGGCGCCCCACAACAGCACCATCGGCACCCTGCTGCGCAGCATCAGCCCGACGGTGTGGCGCAGGCTCGCGGGCCATCCGTCGATCGGCCCCAGCGCCGTCGCCGACCAGTCGAAATTGGCGATCCGATCGCCCAGAATGCCGCCGTCGGCAAGAAAACGAAGCGCCGGCCGGTCAGCCCCCATATCCATCCAACACGCCTTCCGCGCTGCACGCCCCCGCAGCGTCGCATCGCTGCACAACGTCGGATCGGTACGCGGGTTCCTAGGCGCCCCGCAGGTCGTCCAGAGAGGCTGCCAGTTGCGCGTGGCGGAAGGGCTTGCTGAGCGTCGGCAGCGCCGTGTCGAGATCGCCGGCATCGGCATAGCCGGATACGAGCAACACCCGCATCTTCGGCCAGCGCTCGCCGGCGATGCGCGCCAGTTCGGCGCCGGACATGCCCGACATCAGATGGTCAGTCACCAGCAGGTCGAAATCGGCACCGTCGCCATCGAGCAAGACCAGCGCCGCCTCCGCCGATTCCGCCTCGGTCACCTGGTAGCCCAGGTCGGCGAGCATGTCGCTCGTGGTCGCGCGCACCAGCGCCTCATCGTCGACGACAAGCGCGCGGCCGGCAGCAGCTATGGCAACCGCAGGCTCCTGTTCGCCCGGCCGATCGACCGGCTTCGCACTGACCGGCAGCCACAGGGTCGCGTCGGTGCCGAGCCCCGGCTTGCTCGCGATCTGCAGCGCACCGCCGAGTTGCGAGGCGAGGCCATGGACCATCGACAGGCCAAGGCCGGTGCCCTTGCCGACGCCCTTGGTGGAAAAAAACGGCTCGATTGCGCGGGCCAGTGTCTCGGCATCCATGCCATGGCCGGTGTCGGCAACCGAGACGCGCACGTAGCGGCCCGGCGTCAGCCCCGCCGGCGCCTCGCCATCCACCGCGACCGCATCCGCCGAGATCGTCAGGCGGCCGCCATCGGGCATCGCGTCGCGTGCGTTCACGCTGAGGTTGAGGATCGCCATTTCGACCTGGTTGGCGTCGGCAAGCGCTGGTGGCAACCCGGGCGCCACCGCCACCGTCACGGCGATGCGCGGGCCGGTCGTGCTCTGGATGAGCCCCGCCATGTCGCGGATCAGCATGTCGAGATCGACCGGAACCGGCTGCAGCGGCTGGCGCCGCGCGAAGGCGAGCAGCCTTTGCACCAACGTGCGGGCACGCTCCGCGGACTGCAGCGCTCCTTCGATCAACCGGCGATGGCGCTCACCGCCCAGTTTCTGGCGGTGCATCAGATCGAGGCTGCCGATGATCGGCGTCAGCAGATTGTTGAAATCATGCGCGACGCCGCCGGTGAGTTGGCCGATCGCCTCCAGCTTCTGGCTCTGGCGCAGCGCTTCCTCGGCCTGCCGGCGCTCGGTGATGTCGACCGCTTCGGGAACGATGCCGGTGACGGTGCCGTCGGCACCGCGGATCGGCCGCATCGAGAAATCGAGCCAGCGCCATCCCGCCGCGAGGTTGAGGCGCAGTTCGCGGCGCCCCGCCGTGCCCAGCGCCGCTTCGCGCACCATCGCGCGGATGATCGCGGGCATGCCTTCGGTGCCGATGAACCAGGGCGTCTCCCAGAAAGGGAGATCGACGACCGCATCGGCAGGCAGGCCGATCGCCGAGAGCGCCGTGTCGTTGCAGAACAGCACGGTACCGTCGAGCGCGAGCAGCCCCTGATACTGATAGCTGGTGGCAAGGATCGAACGCAGCCGCGCCTCGCTGGCGGCAAGCGCCGCGGTGCGATCGGCGACCAGTTGCTCCAGGCGCTCGTTGACGGTGCGCAGCGCCTGTTCGACCGCCTTCTTCTCGCTATTGTCGAGATAGACCGCGGCGAGCGCTATCGGTCTGCCCGCCTCGTCGCGTTCCACCTCTCCCCGGCCATACAGCCAGTGGACGCTGCCGTCCGGCCAGACCACGCGATGCTCGAGCTCGAAGAAGCGCTGCCCCCCGGCGAGGATCGCCGCGCGTTCCGCCATGATCCGCTCGACATCGTCGGGATGATAGCCGGCACGGACCTGCTCCAGCGTCAGGCGGGTGCCGGCGGGATAGCCGAAGAGGTTGGGAAACGCCTCCGAATGGCTGAAATCCTCGCTGCCGATCTGAAACGACGCCTCCGCCAGACGCCCCGCCTTCAGCGCGAAGCGCAGCCGCGCCTCACGCGCGGCGAGCGCCGCTTCGATGCGCTTGTGGTCGCTGATGTCGATCTGGATGCCGTCCCACACCAGCGACCCATCGGGCTGAACGCGCGGCGTCGAGATCGTGCGATACCAGCACACCGCACCATCGGTACGCACGAAGCGCGCCTGCACGTCGAACGGGCTGAGCGTCGCCAGTGCCTCATCCTCGGCGGCAGCGAAGACCGGCCGGTCTTCGGGAAGGATGCGGCTGTAGGCGATGGCGGGATCGGCAAGCACGTCCGCCACGGGAACGCCCGTCATCCGTTCATAGCTGTTGGAAAGATGGAGGAAGCGGCGGGTGCCGCCGTCACGGCTGGTCGCGAGCTGATAGACCATGCCGCCGGGCAGCTGGTCGGTCAGCGCGCGCAGCCGCGCCTCACCCTCACGCAGGTCGCGTTCGACCCGGGCATTCTCCACCCGCTGCGCCGCTTCGGCGAGCGCGCGGCGCACCACCCGCGGCAGCCGCTCCAGCCGCCGCTTCACCACATAGTCGGTCGCACCATGCTTGAGCGCCTCGACCGCGACATCTTCGCCCAGCGTGCCGGACACGAAGATGAAGGGCGTCGCCGGCACGGTCTCCCTCGCGATGGCAAGCGCCGAATCGCCATCGAACTCGGGAAGCTGATGATCGGCGAGGATCAGCGCGAAGGGCCGCGCGGCGAGCGCCCCGACATAGGCCCCGCGCGACCAGACGCGCTCGATCGCGGCATCGATGCCGTCGGCGCGGAGATGTTCCGCGACGAGTTCCGCATCGAGCGCGCTATCCTCCAGATGGAGGATAGCGACGTCCTTCATCGGCACCATGCCCTCGACCTCAGCCATTTCAGGCGCCGGGGGCCTGCCGGGCGGGCGGCGGCTCGTTGAGGACCGCCCAGAACATGCCGAGGTCGCGGATCGCCTCGAAGAACTGCTCGAAGCCCACGGGCTTCACCACGAACGCGTTGACGCCCAGGCTGTAGCTGCGGACGAGATCGCGCTCCTCGCGCGACGAGGTGAGCATCACCACCGGCGTATGGCGCAGCTTGGGATCGCTCTTGATCCGCTCCAGCACCTCGAGCCCGTCGATCTTGGGCAGCTTGAGGTCGAGCAGGACCACCGCCGGGCTGCCGCTGTTGCGCCCCTCGAAGCGGCCGGTGCCGATCAGATAATCCAGCGCCTCGGCACCATCGCGCACGACGATCACGCCATTGGCGAGCTGGCATTGTTCCAACGCCGCCAATGTCAGTTCGACATCCTTGGGATTGTCCTCGACCAGCAGAATCGGCTTGAGATCGGTCATCTTTTCCTGCCCCTCGGCAAGGTGAAGTGAAAGGTCGCGCCCTCATCGATGGCCGCTTCCGCCCATACGGTTCCGCCATGGCGTTCGACGATGCGTTTGACGTTGGCAAGACCGATGCCGGTTCCTTCGAACTCCTCCACCCGGTGAAGGCGCTGGAACACGCCGAACAGCTTGCCGACATAGGCCATGTCGAAGCCGACGCCATTATCCGCCACCCGATAGGTGTTGAGACCATCCGCCGCCGCGGCGCCGCCGATGCGAATCACCGCCGGCTCCCGCTCCCGCGAGAATTTGATCGCATTCTCGATCAGGTTCTGCAGCACCAGACGGATCATCACGGGATCGGCCTCCGCGGGCGGCAACGTATCGACCCGCCATTCGATCCGATGGCCGCTGTCTTCGCGCACCAGCGTCCGCACCACCTCGGCCACCAGCGCGTTCATGTCGACGTGGATCGGCGCCAGCGTCGCGCGGCCCATCTGGGAGAAGCTGAGGAGATCGTCGACCAGCTTGCCCGCGGACACCGCCGATTCGACGATCGTCTCGATATAGCGGCGGCCGGTTTCGGACAGCGCGTCGGCCTCGCGCTTTTTCAGCAACTGGGCATAGCCGACGATGTGACGGAAAGGTGCGCGCAGATCATGGCTGACCGAGTAGGAGAAAGCTTCCAGCTCCTTGTTGATCGCCACCAGCCGTTCGGAGAGCGCCGCCAGTTCCTCGGCCTTGCGCAGCACGATATCGACGATCGCCGCGCGCAGATGCGCGGCCGCCTCGACTTCGGCCTCGTGCCACGGTTCGGCGCGCAGCCGCACGGTTTCCTGCCAGGCAGCGAAGGAGGTGCGCGGGTGCAGCCGATCGCCCGTGGATGGTTGCGCGGTCTTGCGCGGATCGCCGCCCCACTTGATCGTTCGGATCACCTCGGGCCGGAACCACAGCACATAGCTGTCGTGAAGCTGCGAGATCGAGACCGCGAGCAGGCCGCTCGCCTCATCCTTGATCGCTTCCCCGCCAGGATAGACCGCCGCCAGATTGTCGCTGGCGAACACATCCTGCCGCTGCCCCGCCGCCAGCCACCGCACCAGCGGCCGGATCGCATCCTCGCGCGGCGTTTCGCCCACCAGCACGCATTGCTCGCCGACGACCACCGCCGCCCCCCGCGCGCCGGTGAGCGCGAGCAGGTCCGCCGGCTGCTCGATCAGCCCCTTGATGAAATGCTCGGCGCTCGCCATCCGCGCCAGCAGACGACGCTGCACCTGCTCCAGCGCGTCGCGCCGGCTGGCCAGAATCGTCGCCTGCTTGGCGGCAAGCTGCATCGACAGGATCTGCCCGATCAGGTCGCAGGCGACCCGGACCGGATAACCGATCCGCACCGGATCGCGATGATGGCAGGAGATCAACCCCCACAGCCGATCGCCGCTGAGCAGCGAGATCGACATCGAGGCCATCGTCCCCATGTTGCGCATATATTCGAGATGGACGGGAGACACGCTGCGCAGCACGGCAGAGCTGAGGTCGATCGGTCGTCCGGTGACCGGATTTTCCGCCGGCGCGATCGGCACGGGCACATAATTTGCGTCGGCGATCAGCCGCAGGCGGTTGAGGCGATAGAGTTCGCGCGCCTGCGCGGGAATATCCGCCGCCGGGAAGCGGAGGCCGAGATAGGATGGCAGCCGACCATTGCCGTCCTCGGCGATCACCGCACCATGCCATTCGGGATCGAACGCATAGACGAGCACGCGATCGAGCCCGGTCAGCCGCCGCACCTCGCGCGCGGCGATCCCCGCCAGATCATCGATGGTCTCGGCGCGCTGGACGAGGCCGAGCACATCGCGGACGACGGGATGAAGATCGCCGAAGGATAGCGCCTCGCCCGCCACCGGCTCGAACTCGACGACATAGGCGCCGTCCGAACGGTGCGCGATGCAATGATGGCGGCTTTCGTTACCGACCGTACCGAGATGCGCGGTGCCCTGCGCCGGCAGGGCGGCGAGGCCCTCGGCGAGCCGCGCCGCATCGTCCGGCAGCAGATCCGCGACGCTGCACCCGAGCGCGCTGCCGGCAAAGGGAGCCGAGTCGCCCACCGCCGCCTGCTGGACCACGAGCGTTTCCGGGTCGAGCACGAGCAGCGCGCCCTGCGGCTGGATATTGCCGGGTATGCGAATCGGTTCGCTCGCGCAGCGTTCGAGCGCGCGCGCATGCTCTTCGGCTTCTGTCGCGACCTCAGCCATGACCCGTCCCCAACCCGGTCATGATCACCACATCGACGCCGCTGCGATCCAGCCCCCCCGATCTCGAGGTCAAGTCCGCCATAGGGAGGCTGGTGGCATGATCGTCCCGGAGGCGCAACCGGCCCCACCAACGACCGATGCGGAAAAAGCGGCGGCGCGTCGTCTCTTCCATCGGCGGCAGCAACGGTGGGGTCACTCATCGCCGGTTCAGTTGGCCATGCTAGGGTGCCGGCAATCATCGAGGATATGATCATGCGATTCGCGTCTTACATTCTCGCCGGCGCGGCGTTGCTGGCGGCGGTCCCCACCATGGCGGCAGGCTCGAAGACCACCGCGCGGGGCGAAGCCAAGCTCGCCGAGGCGCTGGACGGCAGGACCGCCGGCAAGCCGGTGCGCTGCATCAACCTGCGCGACATCCGTTCGAGCACGATCTACGACGGCACGGCCATCGTCTATCGCACCAACGGCAACACGCTCTACGTCAACCGCCCGAAGATCGGCGCGGGCTCGCTCGACCGGAACGACGTGCTGGTGACCAAGACCGTCTCGACGCAGCTGTGCAACATCGACACCATCCAGCTGTTCGACATCAATGCGCGGATGCAGACGGGCTTCGTCGGCCTCGGCGATTTCGTGCCCTATGCCAAGCCCGCGAAGACGGCGAGCCGCTGAACGACAGCTGACCGATATCGGCCGATCGGGGGCCGATCCGGGGGAAGGGCGGCGCCCTTCCCTTCAGAGCGCCGGATAACGCAGCCGCCCGATAAACCGGGTCAGGCTCAGCCGATGTTCGGACCGGGCCTTGAAGCCGGCCTTGGCTTTTTCGATCTGCATCACATTGTCGATCCGACGCGCAAGGAAGGCGTGGGTCTCGACCAGAGACTCGCTTTCGTCATCGACGAGCACCAGCATCGTCGAGGCGTAGACGCCCAGCAGCATCGCGCGCTTGGTATAATGATTATAGTCGGTCGCGGTGTCGCCGGCGGCGCGCCAGATCGCGTCGGCGGCGCGCCAGCCGAGTTTCGCGGCGCGCGGTGCGTTGGTCGGCAGCGCGAGGATCGCCAGCGCACGGCGCAGCGGCTCGCGATGCGGCGCGAGCAACGCGAGCCGCGCCTCCACCAGCGACTGGATGCGCGCGCGGATCTTGAGCGTGCCGAGCGTTTCGGCCGGCCACGCCGCCAGCATGCCCTGGTCGATCGATGCGAACCATGCATCGATCATGTCGATCGCGCCGCCGGGATAGGCAAGGGCGACGATCTTCGGATCGACCCCGGCTTCCGCGGCAGCCGCGCCAAGCGCGTCGGCCGTCCAGCCATCGAACGCGGCATGGCGGGCGATCAGGGGAGCGAGCGCGTCACGCAACTCGTCGAGCGTCGGATCGGTGGGAAGCTGGACCATCGCCCGACTCTAGGCGCTTGGCCGCGCCGCGCCAAGCGTCAGCCGGCGATCGCCTTGCGCGACGGCGCGCGCACCAGCACCAGGGCGATGGCGATCGCGACGGCGCCGACGATATCGAGCGTGCCCAGCCGCTCGTCATAGGCGAACCAGCCCACGACGGCGGCGATCATCGGCTGGGTCAGCAGGCCCAGCCCGATCACCACCGGCGGCAGCACGCCGATCGCATAGACGATCAACCCCTGCCCGATCACCTGACTGAGCAGCGCAAGGCCGATCAGCGCGGACCAGTGCTGCGGCATCACCCGTTCGCCCAGCGCAAGCGCGAACAGCAGCATCGGCAAGATCGCCGCGATCGTGCACAAGGCGAGCAGGGGCAGCGGCTGCAGCGTCGCACGCGCACGCTCGATGGCGATGAAATAGCAGGTGTAGAGCACGCCGGCGAACAGGCAGAGCAGATCGCCCAGCAGGTTGTTCGCGGACAGTTCGTAGGAGCGGCCCATCAGCAGCAGCGTGCCCAGCGTGGCCAGCCCGAATGCGATTCCCTGCATCCGCGTCGGCCAGGCGCGCGCGACGAGGAAGCCGTAGATGGGGAACATCAGGCTGGTCGCATTGCCGAACAGCGTGGCGTTGGCCATCTTGGTGTGAAGGATGCCGAGATGCCAGCTCGCGAGATCGGCCGCGAACAGCAGACCGCCGATCGCGATGGTCACGACCAGCGCGGGCGGGATTCGGGTGAACGGCTGGCGCGCGAGGGGCGACAGAACGAGCAGCACCGGCGCCGCGAGTGCGAGCCGCCAGAAACCGGCGGCGACCGGCCCGGTATCCGCCAGACGGACGAACCACGGCCCGAACGCCAGGCAGAGATTGCTCGCCAGCATCGCTGCGAAGCCGATGCGCTGCGCGGCATGGTGCGGCGACGGGTGACTCGACACGGACTCGGGCTGGCTCTGCATCGCAGCGCCCCTAGCGGGCGATCACGCGAAAGTCGCCCCCCACTCATGCGCGGGGAGACCGGCGCGCACGGCCCCGCCGATCGTTACGAAAGGGGGCGCGCGCCGGTTCCGATCACACGTCGAGGTTGGCGACGTTCAGCGCATTTTCCTGGATGAACTCGCGGCGCGGCTCGACCACGTCGCCCATCAGGCGCGTGAAGATCTCATCCGTCACATCCGCCTGATCCAGCGTCACCTGCAGCAACGAGCGGTTTGCGGGGTCGAGCGTGGTTTCCCAGAGCTGTTCCGCGTTCATCTCGCCAAGGCCCTTGTAGCGGGCGATCTTGAGGCCGTGGCGCGCGACGGCGAAGATCGCCTCCAGCAGCTCGCTCGGGCGGCTGATCGCCGTGCCCTTGGCGGCAGCCGCGGGCGGTGCCGCATCCTCGCCCTCCGCATCGTCCGCGTCTTCAGCCGCGGCGCTACTGAGCTTCACCAGCCGCGACACGTCGGCATAGCTCTCGGCCTGCTCGCTCGCGAGGAGGTGCAGCTTGCGGGCCTCCGCCGAGGCGACGAACGCCGCATCGACGATGTAGTGATCGGCAACGCCACGCCACACCCGGCGCATCAGATAGCCGCCATCGGCAGCGACTTCCGCGCTCCAGGCCCCCTCGGGATCGGCGCGCCCGGCCCAGGCAGCGGCACGCACCGCGACCTCCGGGCGGCCGCCGTTTTCGAGCGCCGGATCGAACGCGCCGGTCAGCGCCAGCGCTTCGATCACTGCGGGCGGATAGCGGCGCGGCACATAGGTCATCAAGGTGCGCATGCGGCGGGCATGGTCGATCAGCGAGCGCAGATCCTGGCCCGAACGCGAACCGCCGCTGGTTTCGAGCATCATCGAGCCGACGCCGGCGTCGACGAGATAGGCGTCGAGCGCCGCATTGTCCTTGAGGTAGACCTCCGAACGGCCCTTCGCGACCTTATAGAGCGGCGGCTGGGCGATGTAGAGATGGCCGCCCTCGATGATCTGCGGCATCTGCCGATAGAAGAAGGTCAGCAACAGCGTGCGGATATGCGCGCCGTCGACGTCGGCGTCCGTCATGATGACGATCTTGTGGTAGCGCAGCTTTTCCAGGTTGAAGTCGTCGCGGCCGATGCCGGTGCCCATCGCCTGGATCAGGGTGCCGACCTCCTTCGAGGAGAGCATGCGATCGAAGCGTGCGCGCTCCACATTGAGGATCTTGCCCTTGAGCGGCAGGATCGCCTGGACGTTGCGGTCACGGCCCTGCTTCGCGGAACCGCCGGCGGAGTCACCCTCCACCAGGAACAGCTCGGACTTGGCGGGATCGCGTTCCTGGCAGTCGGCGAGCTTGCCGGGCAGCGACGCGATGTCCATCACGCCCTTGCGGCGGGTGAGTTCGCGCGCCTTCTTGGCGGCCTCGCGCGCGGCGGCTGCGTCGATCACCTTCTGGATGATCGAGCGGGCGTTCGCGGGATTTTCCTCCAGCCATTCCGCCATCTTGTCGGACATCAGGCTTTCGAGCGGCTGGCGCACCTCGGAGGAGACCAGCTTGTCCTTGGTCTGCGAGGAGAATTTGGGGTCGGGCAGTTTCACCGAGACGATCGCGGTCAGCCCCTCGCGCATGTCGTCGCCGGTGAGCGAGACCTTCTCCTTCTTCAGCAGCCCCGATTTCTCGGCATAGCCGTTGATCGTGCGCGTCAGCGCCGCGCGGAACGCCGCGAGGTGGGTGCCGCCGTCACGCTGCGGGATGTTGTTGGTGAAGCAGAGGACGTTCTCGTAATAGCTGTCGTTCCACTCCAGCGCGACATCGATGCCGACCCCGTCGCGCTCGGACGAGATCGCGATCGGTTCCGGAAACAGCGGCGACTTGGCACGGTCGAGATATTTCACGAAGGCGCCGATGCCGCCCTCGTAATAGAGTTCATGCTCCACCCGCTCCGCATGGCGCGCATCGACGAGCTTCAGCCGGACGCCGGAGTTGAGGAAGGCGAGCTCGCGGTAGCGATGCTCGAGCTTCTCGAAATCGAACTCGGTGACGTTCTTGAACGTGTCGTGGCTCGCCATGAAGGTCACCCGCGTGCCGCGCTTGCCGGCGGGCGCCGGACCGACGACCTTGAGCGGCGCCACGGCGTCGCCGCGCTGGAAGCGCATGAAATGCTCCTGGCCGTCACGCCAGATGGTGAGATCGAGGAAGTCGCTGAGCGCGTTGACGACCGACACGCCGACGCCGTGCAGTCCGCCCGACACCTTATAGGCATTGTCGTCGGACGTGTTCTCGAACTTGCCGCCGGCATGGAGCTGGGTCATGATGACCTCGGCGGCCGAAACGCCTTCCTCGGCGTGAATGCCGGTGGGGATGCCGCGGCCATTATCCTCGACCGAAACCGAACCATCGGGGTTGAGCGTGATCAGAACGAGATCGCAATAGCCGGCCAGCGCCTCGTCGATCGCGTTATCGGAGACCTCGAACACCATGTGGTGCAGGCCTGAGCCGTCGTCGGTGTCGCCGATATACATGCCGGGGCGCTTGCGCACCGCGTCGAGCCCCTTGAGGACCTTGATCGAGTCAGCGCCATATTCGTTGGTGTTGGGTTCGGTTGCCATAGCAAGCATATAAGGAATCGAGGGCCGGAACCCAAGCGAAATGGACAGGCTCCGCGCCCGCGTCCACGGCCGCGCGAGGGGAGAGCGCTATAGCTATTCCCGCCATCTATTGATAATCGCTCGCAGACCCATGTCCCCCACGAAAGCCTCGCTGCCCGTGCGCCTCGACGAACTGCCCCTCAAATCACCCGCCCGCATCGCGTCGATCGAATGGGCGGCGCTCGTTCCCGCCGAAGCACGGCGGCTTCGCGAACTCGGCTTCGACGAGGGCATGGCGATCGAGACGCTGCACAGCGGCAGCATGTTGGGCCGCGACCCGATCGCCTGCCGCGTCGGCCGGATGACGATCGCGCTCCGGCGCGCCGCGGCCTCCGCCATCATGGTGGAGCCGACATGAACCCGATGCCCCTGGTCGCGCTGGCGGGAAGCCCCAATGCCGGCAAGAGCGCATTGTTCAACGCCCTGACCGGCGCCCGCCAGAAGGTCGCCAACTATCCCGGCGTCACCGTCGAGCGCCACAGCGGCCGCACCAGCCTGCCGGACGGGCGGCCGTTCGAATTGGTCGACCTGCCCGGCGCCTACAGCCTGGACCCCGGCAGCCCGGACGAGGCGGTGACCCGCGACGTGCTGCTCGGCACGCAGGAGGGCGAGCGGCGCCCGGATGCGCTGCTGATCGTGGTCGATGCCGGCAATCTCGATCACCATCTCCGCTTCGCGCTGCAACTGATCGCGCTCGGCATCCCGGCGGTGCTGTCGCTCAACATGATCGACATGGCCGAGCGCGACGGGCTCGAACTCGACGCCGGGGCCCTGGCCGCGGAACTCGGCATACCCGTGATCCCGACCGTCGCGGTGCGCAGGCGCGGCATCGAGGAGGTCAAGGAGAAGCTGGCCGAAGCGCTGGCGCGCAAGCCGGTGACGCCCCCCGAGACTCAGGAGGCGTTCGTCAAGGTCCAGCGCCGCGCCCGCGCGATCGCGCAGAAGGCGGTGATCTCGGAACGGCCGGTGGTGCAGGCGACCAGCCGGATCGACGCGATCGCGCTGCATCCGGTCGGCGGCATCGTGCTGCTGCTGGTGCTGTTCTTCCTGATGTTCCAGGCGGTGTTCGCCTGGTCCGAAGCGCCGATGGGCTGGATCGAGGCGGGCCAGGGCGCGCTGCAGGAGGTTTTCACCGGCCTGTTGCCCGAAGGTTTTCTCCGCTCGCTGATCGTCGATGGCGTCATCGCCGGCGTCGGCTCGGTTGTGGTGTTCCTGCCGCAGATCCTGGTGCTGTTCCTGTTCATCCTGATCCTCGAGGCGTCGGGATATATGGCCCGCGCCGCCTTCCTGATGGACAAGCTGATGGCCCATGTCGGGCTCAACGGCCGCGCCTTCATTCCGCTGCTCTCCTCCTTCGCCTGTGCGATCCCGGGCATCATGGCGACGCGCACGATCGACGATCCCAAGCAGCGGCTGACGACGATCCTGATCGCACCGATGATGACCTGCTCGGCACGCCTGCCGGTCTACGGCCTGATCATCAACAACGTCATTCCGGCGCGTGCGCTGGGGTGGGGCATCGGCCTGCAGGGGCTGGTCTGGTTCGGGCTCTACATCGCCGGCATCGTCGGATCGGTGCTGGTGGCGTTCGTCTTCCGCAAGACCATCGCGAAATCGGCGAATACCGGCTTTCTGATGGAATTGCCGCGCTACCAGATGCCCCGGATCGGCGACATTCTGATCGGCCTGTGGCAGCGCGCCTGGGTGTTCCTGCGCCGCGCCGGCACGATCATCATGAGCGTCACCATCGCCCTGTGGCTGCTGACCTCCTATCCGCAGGCGCCCGAAGGCAGCGGCCTCAGGCAGAGCGAATATTCGATCGCCGGCCGGATCGCCTCCGGGCTCGAGGTGATCGTCCGTCCGATCGGCTTCAACCACGACATGGCGCTGGCGATCATCCCGGCGATGGCGGCGCGCGAGGTCGCGGTCTCCGCGCTGGCGACGGTCTATTCGATCAACGAGACCGACGAGGAGAAGGCGGAAGAGACGCTCGGCCAGCAGATCGCGAAGGACTGGTCGTTCCCGACCGCGCTCGCCTTCCTCGCCTGGTTCGTGTTCGCGCCGCAGTGCCTGTCGACCATCGCCGTGATCCGGCGCGAGACCAACGGTTGGAAATGGCCGGCCTTCACCTTGGCATATCTGTTCGGCCTCGCTTATGTGGCAGCAGGCGCGACCTATTGGGGCGCGATCGCATTGGGGCTTTAGAAAAGGACAGGACGTGGCAGGCAGCGTCAACAAGGTGATTCTGGTCGGCAATCTCGGAGCCGATCCGGAAGCCCGGTCGATGAACAATGGCGGGGAGGTGGTGAACTTCAACGTCGCGACGACCGAGCGCTGGAAGGACCGCGACGGCAACCAGCAGGAAAAGACCGAGTGGCACCGCGTCGTGATCTTCAACGAGAATCTCGGCCGGGTCGCCAAGCAGTATCTGCGCAAGGGCTCGAGCGTCTATCTCGAAGGCCAGCTCCAGACCCGCAAATGGACCGACAATAGCGGCCAGGACAAATATACCACCGAGGTGGTTCTCCAGCGCTTCCGCGGCGAGATGGTGCTGCTCGGCGGCCGCGACGGCGGCGGTGCCGGTGGTGGCAGCGGTGGCGGCGGCAGCGCCTGGAGCGATGACGACCGGGGCGGTGGCGCCGGGGGTTATGGCGGCGCTCGCGCCAGCGGCGGCGGCGGCGGCGGTGGCGATTTCGGCCGTGGCGGCGGTGGCGGCGGTGGCGCCAGCCGTGGCGGCGGCGCCCCCGCAGGCGGCTCCCGCCCGTTCGACGACGATCTCGACGACGACGTGCCGTTCTGATCCACGAGACCGAAGGCCCGGCAGCTTGCCGGGCCTTATTTTTTGAGCTTCTCCTTCAGCTCCCTGAGCGCCGCGAACGGGCCGACATCGCTGCCGTCCGAAACGCCCGCCTCGTCGAGCGCCTGATCGGCATGGGCGCTGCGCGGCCACGGATCGAGCGCAAGCGCCAGCGTTTCGGCCACCGCCTCGCCGAGATCGATCGCGCCATTCTCGATCGGCACCGTGTCGCAATCGGCTTCGCTCAGTTCGAGCTCTTCGGCGTCGGGATCGAAATTTTCGACGAAGCGCAGCACGAAAGCCTCGTCGATCGCGGCCGGCACCGGTTCGCCGGTGACGACGCAGCTCTGGACGACCTGCGCCGAGACCCGGCCCTCGGCGTAAATGCCGTCAGCGCGGCGCTGCAGCCGCGCGGCAGCCGAAAGGCGATCGATTGCGACGATCGCGAAGCGCTTCGCCAGTGCCGCGCGCTCGGCTTCGTCAGCCTCGATCGAAACCTCGCGGGGACGGTCGCCGATTTCGCCGGCGGGCCACGTCCGCGAAAATTCGGGGGTCATGCCGGCAGATCCCCGTCCAGCAGCGATTTCAACGGCGTTTGCGCCAGTGCCGCGTCGAACGCGCGCAATCGCTGCTCGACATGCGCAAGCGCCGCCGGCGCCGGCGCGGCGCCGCGATAGAGGTTGCGGACGAGCGCGGCGGCAAAATCGCCGTCACCGCGCAGCCCCGCGCGATACGCGCCCAGCCGGCCGCCGAGCACGCCCATCATGTTGCCGATCTTCTTGCCGACGATGATGTCGCCGATGCCGATCTCGCGGAGTTGCCCGTCCATATCGTCGACGAACGCTTCGGTCAGCAGCGACGACGCCGGGATCGCCTCCGGCTCCCGTTCCATGCGGATCAACGTCAGCGCCAGAATCGCCGCGACCATGTCGAACCGGCCATCCAGGCTGTCGGCGACCGCGCCTTCCAGATACCAGTGCGGCTGGCGCGCACGCGCCACCACCGCCGCATAGAGCGGCGCCAGCGCCGCTCGATCCTCGGTGCGGCCCAGCAGCCGCGACAGCAAACCCATCCTCGTCTCGTCTTCCTTGCCCGGCGGCGCCCTTGTTTGCCGCTGCCGACCGGCATATTGAGGCAGAGTTGCGCCCATGCAATGGCCATGGCGCGCAGGAGTGTTGCGGGTTGCGAATGCCGGGAGAGTTTTCAATGAGCGTTACGATGCGGCGGGTGGCGATGATCGCCTGCACGGCCGCGATCCTGGCATCGACGGCGGCGTGCAGCCGCGTGCGGACGCACCAGGGCTTCATCCTCGATCCGGTGCTGGTCAGCTCGATCCAGCCGGGGCTGGACAATCGCGCCTCCGTGGAGCGTACGCTTGGCCGCCCGACCTTCATGGGCCAGTTCAACACCGGCGAATATTATTACTTCTCGCGCCAGTCGCGCCAGCTCGCCTTCGCCGAGCCCAAGCCCGTCAACCAGACCGTGCTCAAGGTGACGTTCGACAAGAACGATGTCGTCGCCACCGTCCAGGAAACCGGGCTCGA
The DNA here is from genome assembly GCF_000512205.2 of Sphingomonas sanxanigenens DSM 19645 = NX02. Taxonomy (NCBI): domain Bacteria; kingdom Pseudomonadati; phylum Pseudomonadota; class Alphaproteobacteria; order Sphingomonadales; family Sphingomonadaceae; genus Sphingomonas; species Sphingomonas sanxanigenens. Next base: position 5,870,404 of record NZ_CP006644.1, on the reverse strand, counting down.
CAAGGTCGTCTCGATCTCGCCCGAAGGCAGCAAGACGCCGACGCTGGGCCGCGAGAAGAGCTTCTTCGAAGAGATCTTCGGCAATATCGGCCAGGTCGGCGCGGTCGGCCAGGGCGGCAGCACCGCCGACAACCCGAACTGAGGTCTATCCCCCTCCCGCGGCGCGGGAGGGACGTTCGCTCAGTCGAACAGCGAGGACACCGAGCTTTCGTCGGCGATGCGCTTGATCGCCTCTGCCAGCAGCGGCGCGATCGGCAGGTGGCGGACCTTCTTCGCGTCGCGCACCGCGTCGGGTGGCGCGATCGAATCGGTGATCACCAGTTCGAGCAACGCGGACCCCTCGACGCGCGCCACCGCGCCACCCGAGAGCACGCCATGGCTGACATAGGCGACGACTTCCTCGGCACCGGCTTCCTTCAGCGCGGCTGCGGCGTTGCACAGCGTGCCCGCCGAATCGACGATATCATCGATCAGGATGCAGAAGCGGCCGGCGACGTCGCCGATGATGTTCATCACTTCCGATTCGCCGGCGCGCTCCCGGCGCTTGTCGACGATCGAGAGCGGCGCGTTGTTGAGGCGCTTGGCGAGCGCGCGGGCGCGCACCACGCCGCCGACGTCGGGTGAGACCACCATCAGGTTGCGATCGCCGAAGCGCGCCTGGATGTCCGCCGACATCACCGGTGCCGCATAGAGATTGTCGGTCGGGATATCGAAGAAACCCTGGATCTGGCCGGCATGGAGATCCATCGAAAGCACGCGATGCGCGCCGGCGACGGTGATCAGGTTGGCGACCAGCTTGGCCGAGATCGGCGTGCGCGGCCCCGGCTTCCGGTCCTGCCGGGCATAGCCGAAATAGGGCACCACCGCGGTGATCCGCTTGGCCGATGCGCGGCGCAGCGCATCGATGCAGATCAGCAGCTCCATCAGATTGTCGTTGGTGGGGAAGCAGGTGGACTGGATCACGAACACGTCCTCGCCCCGGACATTTTCGTGAATCTCGACGAACACTTCCTCGTCGGCGAAGCGACGGACGCTGGCGTCGGTCAGCGGAATTTCCAGATAGTCAGCGATCTCTCGCGCCAGCGCCAGGTTGGAATTGCCGGCCAGCAGCTTCATCGATTTGCGTCCCCACGGATACTCTTGCGAGCCCCGCCCTTAGCGGCGCAGGTCCCACAGGGAAAGGGGCGGTTGATCGGCATCAGCCCCGAAGATCCGATCGCATCGCGCTTTTTCGCTGCACGGCCGTTTCCGTCCGCCGCCGAATCGGCTTAAGCGGCGGCGATGACGATCACCACCCGCTTCGCGCCCTCCCCCACCGGCACCCTGCACGTCGGCAATATCCGCACGGCGCTGCACAACTGGCTGTGGGCGCACAAATATGGCGGCCGCTTCCTGCTGCGCATCGACGATACCGATGCCGAGCGGTCCAGGGAGGCGTTCGTCGCCGCGATCCGCACCGATCTCGCCTGGCTGGGGCTGATGGCGGACGGCGAGACCCGCCAGTCCGCCCGCTTCCCGCTCTACGAGGCGCGGTTCGAGGCGCTGCGGGACGCCGGCCGCGTCTATCCCGCCTATGAGACCGCGCAGGAACTGGATCTCAAGCGCAAGGTGCTGCTGGGGCGCGGGCTGCCGCCGGTCTATGATCGCGCCGCGCTGGCGCTGACCGATGCCGATCGCGCGGCGCTGGAAGCGGAGGGGCGCCGCCCGCACTGGCGCTTCCGCCTCGATCATGACGCGCCGATCGGCTGGCACGATCTGATTCGCGGCGACCAGCGCTTCGATCCGCGGACGATGTCAGACCCCGTCATCCGCCGCGCCGATGGCTCATGGCTCTATATGCTTCCCTCCGCGATCGACGATGTCGACATGGGCATCACCCATGTCGTGCGCGGCGAGGATCATGTCTCCAACACCGCCGCGCAGATCCAGATGTTCGAGGCGCTCGGCACAACCCCGCCCGCCTTCGCGCACGAGGCGCTGCTCGTCGGCAGCGAGGGCAAGCTGTCCAAGCGGCTCGGCTCGCTCGGCGTCGAGGCGTTTCGCGAGGCAGGCTATGAGCCGGCCGCGATCGCCGCCTTGCTCGCGCGGATCGGCACCAGCCAGCCGGTCGAGCCGATCGCCGATATCCGCCTGCTCGCCGCCGGGTTCGACTTCGGCCATTTCGGCCGCGCGCCGGCGCGGTTCGACGAGGCCGAGCTCGCCCAGCTCAACGCCCGCATCGTCCATCAACTCGATCATGAGGCGGTGGCGGACCGGCTGCCCGCCGGGATCGACGCCGCCGGGTGGGAAGCGATCCGCCCCAACCTCGCCACCGTGCGCGAGGCGGCGGACTGGTGGCAGGTCGTCGAAGGCCCGGTGGAGGCACCCGCCTTCTCCGCGGAGGACGCCGCCTTTTTGGATGCCGCCGCCGATGCCGCGGCTGCGCTCGACTGGTCTGCCGATCCGTGGCGGGCACTCACCGAGTCGCTCAAGGCCATGACCGGCCGCAAGGGCAAGGCGTTGTTCCTCCCCCTGCGGCAGGCGCTCACCGGCCGCGATCATGGCCCCGACATGGCGGCGCTGCTGCCGCTGATCGGCCGCGAGCGCGCGATCGAGAGGCTGCGCCTCACCGTCTGAACCGGCGGCACGCGCCTCGATGCGCGCCGGCCGACTTTTAAGTAATGTTGTCACATTACATCTCGACAGCGAAATGTAATGATGTAACATCATAGTCACTCGGCGTGAAAAAGAGCGCCGTGGGGATGGAGGATGTTATGACTGCGGACGGATTCCTGACCAACAAACGTCGTTCACCGGTTTCGCTCGGCGCCGCACTGGCAATCCAGGGCGTGGTGCTGGCGGGCCTGCTTTCGATGGCGCCGAAGATCGTGGAACGCGGGCGCGAGGCGATCACCATGATTGATGTTCCTAAGATCGAAGTGCCGCCCCCCGATCCGATCGACCCACCGAAGCCGACGACCGAAGCGCCACTGTCGAGGCCGACCACGCCCGATCAAATCGTGCCGACGCCCGCCGATCCGGTGATCTTCACGGATCCGGCGCCGCTGACGCCGATCCCGCCCGGCCCGATCGTCGGCACCGGCACCGCGCCGTTCGTCGAACCGAGGCTGGCCACACAGCCCAAGCCACCGGTCTTCGTCGATGCCGGCCTCGATCCCCGCTATGCCAGCGGGCTGCAGCCGCCCTATCCGGGCCGGCTCCAGCGCGAACAGGTCGAGGGCAAGGCGACCGTGAAGGTGCTGATCGGCACCGACGGGCGCGTGAAAGCGGTGCAGCTCGTCGCGGCCGACGATCCCGGATTCTTCAAGGCCACCGAGGAACAGGCGCTCAGGCGCTGGCGGTTCAAACCGGCAACGCGCGATGGCGTCGCGGTGGAAAGCTGGAAGCAGATGACCGTGCATTTCCGGCTTGAAAGCTGATCATATGCGTGGGTCAGGCGCCGGGCTAGCGCTTGGCCCACGCAAGGCTTATCTTGGGGGCATGGCTTTCCTTCCCCGTCCTGCCTCGCCCAAGGGTTTCCTCGCCGACCTCAAGGGCGTGTTCTTCTCCCGCCATCGGCATGGGCTGCTCTTCGCCGCGGCGTCGATCGTCACCACGATCGTCATCGCGCTGCTCTTCCTCGGCGATTTCAAGCACGAAAAGCCGTGGAAGCGCGACGTGCAATATGTCGAGAGCTGGGAAGCCGAGCGCAGCGACGCGATCATCAAGGCGCAGCAGAAGATCGATCAGGCCAAGCGCGATCTTGCCGAGGGGGAGCGTGAGATCAAGCGGATCGAGCAGCGCGACCAGTACAAGAAGCTACAAAAAGAGATGCAGTCGGTAGGCATCGGCCGCGCCGACTGAGTCGCCCGGCCCGTCATGACGACAGAGCTGACGGGGGCGACGCCTCTTACCCGCGGATCCGCCGACCAGGCGGCGATCGACGACCGCTACATGGCCGCCGCTGCCGCCCTCGGCCGTCGCGGTCGCGGGCAGACCGCGCCCAATCCCAATGTCGGCTGCCTGATCGTCAAGGATGGGCTGGTCGTCGGCCGCGGCTGGTGCCAGCCCGGCGGGCGGCCGCATGCCGAGGCGATGGCGCTCGCCGAAGCGGGGGAGCGTGCGCGCGGCGCCACCGTCTACACCACCCTGGAACCCTGCGCGCATCAGAGCCCGCGCGGCCCGCATTGCTCGGGGCTGCTCGCCGCCGCCGGTGTCGCGCGCGTCGTCTCCGGCCTGCGCGATCCCGATCCCCGCACCGACGGCAAGGGCCATGATCGGCTCGCCGCGGCAGGCATCCGCGTCGGCTTCGGTGGGGCCGCCGCGGCCTGCCGGCGCTCGATGGAAGGCTATTTTACCCAGCGCCGCCACGGCCGTCCCCATGTGACGTTGAAACTCGCCACCTCGCTCGATGGCTGCATCGCAATGGCCAACGGCGAGAGCCGCTGGATCACCGGCGCCGCCGCGCGCGCGCATGGTCACCTCCAGCGCGCGCTGAGCGAGGCGATCCTCGTCGGCCGCGGCACGCTGGACGCAGACGCGCCGCGACTCGATGTCCGCCTGCCCGGCCTCGAACCGCGCAGCCCGCGCCGGCTGGTGCTGACCCGCGGCAGCGCGCCGGAGGGGTGGACCGCGATTGCCGCGCCCCAGGACATCGCCGCGCTCAGCGCCGTCGACCATCTGCTGGTCGAGGGCGGCGCGGGTGCCGCCGCCGCCTTCCTCGCCGCCGACATGGTCGATCGGCTGCTGCTCTACCGGGCACCGATCCTGATCGGCGGCGGCGGCCGCCATGCGCTGGGCGACATCGGCCTCGCCCGTCTCGCCGACGCGCACGGACGCTGGCGGCTGGCCGATACGTGGATGCTTGGCAGCGACCGGCTTGAGGTCTACGAGCGCGCGCTGGAGCAGGATTGAATGTTCACCGGGATCATCACCGACGTCGGCACGATCGACAGCGTCGAACAGCGGGGAGACCTGCGTGCGACGATCCGCACCGCGTTCGACACCGGCACCATCGCGCTCGGCGCCTCGATCGCCTGTTCGGGCGCCTGCCTGACCGTGGTCGACAAGGGCGAGGGCTGGTTCGCGGTCGATCTCTCCGCCGAAACCGTGGCGCGCACCGCACCCGGCCGCTGGCAGGCGGGCGCTCCGCTCAACCTCGAACGCGCGATGAAGCTGGGCGACGAACTCGGCGGACATATCGTCGCGGGCCATGTCGACGGCATCGGCACCGTCGCCGCGATCGAGCCGCAGGGCGATTCGCTGCGCATCACCGTCAGCACCGGCCGGTCGCTCGCGCCCTATCTGGCGCCCAAGGGGTCGGTCGCGCTCGACGGCATCTCGCTGACCGTCAACACCGTCGAGGACAGCGCCGATGCGGTCGTCTTCGGCATCAACATCATCCCGCACACCGCGGCGGTGACCACCTTCGGCCAACTCGCGGCCGGGGACGCCGTACACATCGAGATCGATATCCTGGCCCGCTACCTGGGCCGCATGGAGCAGGTTCGTCATGTCTTCCAATCCTGAACCGGCGCGGCTGCGCCACGGTTTTCTCTCCAGCCCCGAAGAGATCATCGACGAGGCGCGCAACGGCCGCATGTTCATCCTCGTCGACGATGAGGATCGCGAGAATGAGGGGGACCTCGTCATCCCCGCGCAGATGGCGACGCCCGACGCGATCAATTTCATGGCGACGCACGGCCGCGGGCTGATCTGCCTCGCGCTCGCGAAGGAACGGGTCGACCAGCTCGGGCTGCCGCTGATGAGCCGCAACAACGGCACGCGGCACGAGACCGCCTTCACCATCTCGATCGAGGCCAAGGAAGGCGTCTCGACGGGCATTTCGGCGGCCGACCGCGCGCGCACCGTCGCCGTCGCGATCGATGCCTCGAAAGGTGCGGAGAATATCGTCACGCCGGGGCATGTCTTCCCGCTCGTCGCCAAGCCCGGCGGCGTGCTCGTCCGCGCCGGCCACACCGAGGCGGCAGTCGACGTCTCGCGCCTCGCCGGACTCAACCCGTCGGGTGTGATCTGCGAGGTGATGAACGACGATGGCACGATGGCGCGCCTCGACGATCTCGTCGCCTTCGCGCAGCGCCACAACCTCAAGATCGGCACGATCCGCGATCTGATCGCCTATCGCCGCCGCTACGATCACGACATCGAGAAGGTCTCCGAAGCGCCCATCCAAAGCCACTTCGGCGGCGACTGGAGGGTGATCTGCTACCGCAACAAGGCGCTCGGCACCGAGTCGCTGGCGCTGGTGAAGGGTCGGCTCGACACCACCAAGCCAACCCTCGTACGGATGCATCAGCTCAACCTGTTCGGCGACACGCTGGGCGAACTGAGCGACCGCAGCGGGCTTCTGGAAGGCGCGATGAGGATCATCGGCGCGGAAGGCGAAGGCGTGGTCGTGCTGATCAACCGCAACGTGCCCAACATGTTCAGCCGCATCATCGCCGCGCGCTCGGGTTCCGAGAACGACATGCACGAACTGCGCGACTATGGCATCGGCGCGCAGATTCTCGCCGAACTCGGCATCCACGACATGATCCTGCTGACCAATGCACAGCACACCCTCGTCGCGCTCGCCGGCTACGGGCTCAACATCGTCGGCGAACGGCCGATCCCCACCGCCGGAAAGGCCGATTGATGGCACGTTTTCTGATTGTCGAAGCCCGGTTCTACGACCATCTCAACGATCTGCTGCTCGAAGGCGCGCGCGCCGCGCTGGAGGATGCCGGCCATTCGCACGAAACCGTGACCGTTCCCGGCGCGCTGGAAATTCCGGCGGCGGTGGCGCTGGCGGCGGAAACCGGCCGCTATGACGGCTTCGTCGCGCTCGGGGTGGTCATCCGCGGCGAGACCTATCATTTCGAGATCGTCTCCAACGAAAGCGCGCGCGGGCTGATGGCGCTGACGATGGACGGCATTCCGATCGGCAACGGCATCCTGACGGTGGAGAATGAAGCGCAGGCGCTCACCCGCGCCAGGCGCACCGAGAAGGACAAGGGCGGCGAGTCGGCCAAGGCCGCCATCGCGATGCTCGAACTGAAGGGCCGGTTCGGGGGCTGAGCCCTCGCCACAACGGCAGGGCATCGGAGCGTCGGCGCGGCCGACGATCGATCCTTTATTTCTTCCGGCCGAAATCCACCGTGACGACGTTGGAGCCGTCCTCGCTGGTGATCGCCACCGCGTCGTTCTGCGGAACATCGGGCGTGCCGTCGAGGTCGTCGGCGGCCTGCGCCTGGAACTGCAGTGCGAAATTGACCGCCGGATCGACGAAGCCGGTCACTGCCGCGAACGGGATCAGCAGCTTGGCGGGCATCTGGTTGAAGCTCAGGCCCACTTCGAATCGGTCTTCGCTGACGCGCAGATCCCAGAACTTGTTCTGGAGCACGATCGTCATCTCGTCCGGGAAGCGTTCCAGCAGATGCCTGGGAATCTCCACGCCGATGCCGCGTGTCTTGAAGGTGATGTAGAAATGATGGGCGCCGGGCAGGCCGCCTTCGGCCTCCACCTGGCCCAGTACGCGGCCGACCACGGCGCGCAGGGCCTCCTGCACGATTTCATCGTACGGGATCAGGCTGTCGGGCGGGGTGTCAGTCATCGGGGCGACTCGTGACGTGTGTGGCGCCGGGGGTCAAGATGCGTTGCGCCATCCTTGTCGATCGCTATAGGCCCTTCGCCATGAGGACGGGCTCGGTTCAGCGCAGCACAAAGGAAACGTCGATCGCGGTCGAGCTCGATCTCGACGGCACCGGCGTCTATGAAATCGCGACAGGCATTGGCTTTCTCGACCATATGCTCGAGCAGCTCTCGCGCCATTCGCTGATCGATCTCAAGGTGAAGGCCGAGGGCGATCTCCACATCGACCAGCACCACACCACCGAAGATAGCGGCATCGCGATCGGCGAGGCGTTCAGCCAGGCGCTGGGCACCCGCAAGGGAATCACCCGCTACGGCACCGCCTATGCGCCGATGGACGAGACGCTGACCCGAGTCGCGGTCGATATCTCCGGCCGTCCCTACCTCGTGTGGAAGACCGAATTCAGCCAGCCGCGCCTCGGCGATATGGACGCCGAACTGTTCGAGCACTGGTTCCACAGCTTTGCGGGCTCGGCGGGCATCACGCTCCACTGCGAAACGCTGTACGGGCGTAACAACCACCACATCGTCGAAAGCGCGTTCAAGGCGCTGGCGCGCGCGTTGCGCCAGGCGGTGGAGATCGATCCGCGCAAGGCCGATTCGATTCCGTCGACCAAGGGTGTGTTGGGGGGCGCGGCCGGCGGTGCCTGATCGCGTCGCGCTGATCGATTATGGGGCGGGCAATCTTCACTCCGTCCACAACGCACTCAAGGCGGCGGGCGCCACCGATATCACCGTCACCGCCGATCCCGATCTGGTGCGCACCGCCGACCGCATCGTCCTGCCCGGCGTCGGCGCCTTCGCGCATTGCCGCGATTCGCTGTGGGCGATCCCCGGCATGGTCGAGGCGATCGAGCAGGCGGTGCGCGGCAGCGGGCGGCCGTTCCTCGGCATCTGCGTCGGCATGCAATTGCTCGCCGAAACCGGCGAGGAGCATGGCAGCCATGCCGGGCTCGGCTGGATCCCCGGCACCGTGGCCCTGCTGACGCCGGAGGATGCGGCGCTCAAGGTGCCACACATGGGCTGGAACGATGTCGTGCCCGCCGGCGATCACCCGCTGATCGCGGCCGGCGAGGCCTATTTCCTCCATTCCTATGCCTTCACCGGCGCCGACATACTGGCGCGGACCGACCATGGCGGCCCCGTGACCGCCGCGATCGGCCGCGACACGATCGTCGGCGTCCAGTTCCACCCCGAGAAGAGCCAGGCCTATGGCCTCGCCTTTCTCAAGCGCTTCCTGGATTGGCGGCCATGAGCCTGATCATCTTCCCCGCGATCGACCTGAAGGGCGGACAGGTCGTCCGCCTCGCCGAGGGCGATATGGACCGCGCCACCGTCTATGGTGACGATCCCGCGGCGCAGGCGCACGCCTTCGCCGCGCAGGGCGCGGATCATCTTCACGTCGTCGATCTCGACGGTGCCTTCGCCGGCCGCGCCGTCAATGCTGGAGCGGTCGAGTCGATCGTCGCCGCCTTCCCCGGCAGGGTGCAGCTCGGCGGCGGCATTCGCGACATGGCTGCGGCCGATCGCTGGTTCGGGCTGGGTGTCGCGCGAATCGTGATCGGCACCGCGGCGCTTGAGGATCCCGATTTCGTCCGCAACGCCGCGCGCTCCTTCCCCGGCGCCGTCGTCGTCGCGGTCGATGCGCGCGACGGCCTGGTCGCGACGCGCGGCTGGGCCGATGTCTCCACCGTCCGCGTCGAGGAGATGGCGAAGCGTTTCGAGGATGCCGGCGTCGCCGCGCTGCTCTTCACCGATGTCGGACGGGACGGGCTGCTCAAGGGCTGCAACGTCAAGGCGACGGTCGAACTGGCGCTGGCGAGCAGCATCCCCGTGATCGCCAGCGGCGGCGTCGCCGGCATCGAGGACATCCGGCTGCTGGCGCTCCACGCCGCGGACGGCATCGAGGGCGTCATCACCGGCCGCGCGCTCTATGACGGCCGGCTCGACCTCGGCACCGCGCTGATGACGGCGGCGTGAGCCAGCGATGACCGTCCGCGCGCGCGTCATCCCCTGCCTCGACGTCGCCAACGGCCGCGTCGTCAAGGGCGTCAACTTCGTCGATCTCGCCGATGCCGGCGACCCGGTGGAGCAGGCGCAGGCCTATGACGCGGCGGGCGCCGACGAGCTCTGCTTCCTCGACATCACCGCCAGCCATGAAGCGCGCGGCACGATCCTCGATGTCGTCCGGCGCACCGCTGCGGTCTGCTTCATGCCGCTGACCGTCGGCGGGGGCGTGCGATCCGCCGAGGATGCCCGGGCGCTGCTGCTGGCAGGTGCGGACAAGGTGGCGGTCAACAGCGCCGCGGTCGCGCGGCCCGAACTGGTCGGCGACATCGCCCAGCGATTCGGCAGCCAGTGCGTCGTCGGCTCGGTCGATGCGCGGCGGACGGGGAATGGCTGGGAGGTGTTCACCCATGGCGGTCGCCGCGCCACGGGGATCGATGCGGTCGCGCACGCCGTGCGCCTCGCCGAACTGGGGGCGGGCGAACTGCTCGTCACCTCGATGGACCGCGACGGCACGCGCGACGGCTATGACCTCGAACTGATTCGCACGATCGCCGACCGGGTCTCGGTGCCCGTGGTCGCGAGCGGCGGCGTCGGGTCGCTCGACCATCTCGTCGCGGGCGTGCGCGAGGGCCATGCCAGCGCGGTGCTCGCCGCCTCGATCTTCCACTTCGGCGAGGCGAGCATCGCCGATGCCCACCGCGCAATGGCGGCGGCGGGCATCCCCGTGCGCCGGCCGGTTGAGGCCTGATCCCGGTGAGCGACACGATCGACCGGCTGACCCGGATCATCGCCGAGCGCCGCGGCGCCGATCCCTCGACCTCCTATGTCGCCAAGCTGACCGCGCGCGGCCGCGCCAAGATCGCGCAGAAGGTTGGCGAGGAAGCGGTGGAAACGGTGATCGCGGCGGTGGCCGGCGATCGCGCCGGGGTGACGGCCGAAGCCGCCGATCTCGTCTTCCACCTCGCCATATTGCTGGCGGACATGGATCTGGGCTTCGCCGATGTGCTCGCCGAACTCGATCGCCGGGACGGCGTGTCGGGGTTGGTGGAAAAGGCCGCGCGCTCACCCGAATAATCGCGAGAGGATGCAGGACGATGCCGATCGACGCCACCTTGCCCTATGACGACGCCAACATCTTCGCGCGTATCCTGCGTGGCGAGATCCCCTGCACCAGGGTGTATGAGGATGACCATGCGCTGGCGTTCAACGACATCAATCCGCAGGCCCCGCACCATGTTCTGGTGATCCCCACCGGGCGCTACGTCTCGTGGGACGATTTCAGCGCCAATGCCTCGGACGCAGAGATCAGCGGCTTCGTACGCGCGGTCGGCGCGGTCGCGCGCGCGGCGGGGCTGGTGGAGCCGGGCTATCGGCTGCTCGCCAATGTCGGCGGCGATGCCCATCAGGAGGTGCCGCACCTCCACGTCCACATCTTCGGCGGCCGCCCGCTCGGCCCGATGCTGGCACGCTGACAGCCCCGAGCCCCGTCCCGCTTGCGGGAGTAAAGAAGGTCAGGCGAACGCGGCCGCGGACTTCAGCCGCGTATAGGCCGCGATCACCTCGCCCAGTTGCCGCTCATGGCTGCGATCCCCGCCATTGCGATCGGGGTGATAGCGCCTGACCAGCTCGGCATAGCGCTGGCGCAGCGCGCGGCGGTCGGCATCATGCTCCAGCCCCAGCGTCTTGAGGTCGCGGCGATTCTCACCGGATAGCGGCCGGCCGTCGGCGCGATCGGGGTCGGGCGCGGCGCGGTTGAAGCGCGCGCCGATCGCGTCGAGCGGATCGGTGAAGTCGGCCCAGCGCGGCGGGCGGTCGGCGCCGCCATTGGCGGAGAAGGCACGGGTCTCGCGTTCCCAGCCGCCAAAGGGCTGCTGCGCGTCGGCGATCTCGTCGGGGCTCATCCCGGCGAAGAAATTATAGCTCGCGTTGAAGGCGCGGACATGGTCAAGGCACAGCCAGCGCCACGCGCCGGGGCCGTCGAAGCCAGACCGCGCCCCGCCTTCGGGCGGCGCGCGAAACTCGCCCGCCTGGTCGCAGCCGGGCGCTGCGCAGGCATGAGCCGTTCCGCCAACCCGCCCATGAAAACGCGCATTGGGCCGGTCCTTTCTAATGCGTTCGCGTTCCGCCACCGCGGCTCCCCAAATCGTGCAAACCCCGTATATAGGGTGGATGGAGAGTGAACCCAAAGGCCCAGTCGCCGCCGAAATCGAGGCGCGGCTGATCGCAGCGCTGTCGCCCACCCGTCTGGCGGTAATCGACGACAGCGCGAAACATCGCGGCCATGCCGGGCACGATGCCCGCGGCGAATCGCATTTCACCGTCGAGATCGAGGCGGCTGCCTTCGCCGGGCAGAACCGCGTCGCGCGCCAGCGGCTGGTGAATCGCGCGCTCGCAGAATTGCTGGCGGAGCGCGTCCATGCGCTGGCGATTCGCGCCACCGCACCCGGCGAGGCGGCATGATCTATCGCCTCTGGTACTGGCCCTCGATCCCCGGACGGGGCGAGTTCGTGCGCCTCTCGATGGAGGCGGCCGGCATCCCTTATGAGGACAGCGCGCGGGAACAGGGTGTCAGCGCGATGATCGCCGACATGGGATCGCGCAAGCGCCGCGGACCCTTTGCCCCGCCCTATCTGGTGCTGCCCGACGATCGCGCGATCGCGCAGACCGGCAACATCCTGCTGTACCTCGGCGACACGCATGGGCTCGCCCCGGCCGACCCGGCGGACCGGCTGTGGGTGCATCAGGTGCAGCTTACCGTCGCGGATATGATCGCCGAGGTCCATCAGGCGCATCATCCCTGCGGTGTCGGCGCCTATTACGAGCAGCAGAAGAGCGAGGCCGCGCGCTTCGCCGCGGAATTCCGCGCGCAGCGCATGCCCAAATATCTCGGCTGGTTCGAAAAGACCCTGGGCGAGGATGAATGGATCGGCGGCGCGACGTGGAGCTATGCCGATTGCTCGCTGTTTCAGCTCATCGAGGGGCTCCGCTATATGTTTCCCGATCGAATGATGGCGCTGGAACCGCTCATCCCCGCGCTCGTCGCGTTGCATGACCGTGTCGCGGCGCTGCCTGGCATCGCCGCCTATGGCGAGAGCAAGCGCCGCACGCCGTTCAACGAGGACGGCATTTTCCGCCACTATCCCGAACTGGACGGGACGGAATGACCGCGGCCATCGCAGGCGTGGCGCTCGGCCGGATCGCCTTGCCGACCGGCGCCGAGCTGGAGGTCGCGACGGGCGGCGATCCCTCGAACCCGGCGATCATCTTTCTCCATGGCTTCCCCGAATCGCACCGTACCTGGCGAAGAATCCTGCCCGATCTCGCGCGCGACCATTATGTCGTCGCGCCCGATCAGCGCGGTTTCGGCGGCTCCTCCAAGCCACAGGACGTCGCGGACTACAGCATCGACAAGATCCTGGCGGATCTGATCGCGCTGGCCGACGCGCTCGGCATCGGCACCTTCACCCTGGTCGGCCATGACTGGGGCGGTGCCGTCGCCTGGACCGCGGCGCTCGCCCGCCCCGATCGCGTCGCCCGCCTGGTGATTCTCAACGCCCCGCATCCGCTGGTCTTCCAGCGCTCGCTGATCGACGATGCCGCGCAGCGGGAGGCGAGCCAGTATATCCGCATATTCCGCACGCCGGGCATCGAGTCGCAGTTCGAGCGCGCCGGCATCGGCACCTTCTTCGATCGCGTCTTCGCAGCGCACGCCGACCCGGAAACCATCGGCGACGAACGCCAGGTCTATCTCGACCAATGGTCCCAGCCCGGCGCGCTGACCGCGATGCTGAACTGGTATCGCGCGTCGCAGATCGTGGTGCCGGCGATCGGCGCCGAGGCGGAGCGGCCCGACTGGATCGACCGCCCCTTCCCGGTTCTGCGCATGCCTGTGCTGGTGATCTGGGCGCTGGGCGATCGCGCGCTGCTCCCCTGCCAGATCCAGGGGCTGCCGCCGCTGGTCGAGGATCTTGGCGTGATCACCGTGCAGGGCGGGCATTTCGTGCCGTGGGAACGGCCCGACGCGGTGATCGAGGCGCTGCGGGACTGGCTGGGTTCCTGACCCTCGCGGCGGATCAGTCCGTCACCCACTCCACCCAGAAGCCATGTGCATGCGCGTGCGCGAGCAGCACCGGCGCGCCGTCCCCCGGCCATGTCCTCACCACCAGATCGTGCCGGTTGAGCGTGCGGTCCGCCTCCAGCGTCACCCAGCCCAGGGGCCGATCCTCGGTCGCCTCCGCGCCGGCCGCCGCCATCGCCGCCGCGATCCGCGCCTGTCCTTCCGCCGGGAGATATTGCCAGACGATCGAATGCATCAGCACGCGCATCGTGCCCGCAACCTGCGGCCGGGCGAGCGCGGCCTCGACCCAGTCCGCGGCATCGCCCTGGACGAGATCGACCGGCCGCGCGCGGATCATCGCGATCGCGCGCGAGACGCGATCGAAGCGGATGCGGTGATCCGCCCAGATATAGGCGAGTAGCCGGCGCTCGGCGCCCGGCGCGGTCGCATCGATCGGGCGGATATCGACGCCGCGGACCGAATCGATGCGGACATCGGCGATCGGCGGCGGCGGCCCGCGCCAGTCGGGGCGGATCGGCACCGGCGACCCGGCCGACCCCGCGCGCACGCCGCCGAGGTCGAACGCGAAGCGGTCGATCAGCAGGTTGAGCCCGGCGCTCGATCCGATTTCCAGCAGGTCGAAGGGCAGGCCGAAGCGCGCGGCGAGCACCAGCAGCCCCGACATCAATCCGGCCGAACGACCCGGTTCGTTGGTCTGCGGCGGACTGTCGAGCCAGGCGGTCAATTCGGCATCATGGGTGTGCACTATAGTGCACAGGGCAGCAGCAAGCTGTGCAGTTTCCTGCACCACCCCCGCGAACAGCGCATCGAGCGGCGCCGCGCGGCCGTCGCGCCACACGGCATGGAAGCCTGCCGCGGCGCGCAATGCAAGCCCGTCCGCGATCGGCGCGCCCGGCCAGCCGAGAATCGCCCGCCCGAAACCGCTGCCGTCGTCGATCGTGCGGGCGATGCCGCGGCACAGGAGCGCGGTGATCGGCGCATCGTTGGCGTCACAATATTGCGCCTGCACCTCGAAGGCCGCACGATTCGCGTGTTCGTCTGCCATGGCTTCGGTTGCACATGGGGAGCCCCCCAAGTAAAGCGCCGCGATCATGGCCGGACCCCTCGTAATCGCCATCCCCAAGGGCCGCATCCTCAAGGAGGCGCTGCCGCTGCTCGCGCGCGCCGGCGTCGAACCCGAAGCGGCCTTCGCCGATGAGGACAGCCGCGCGCTGCGCTTCGCCACCAACCGCCCGGACATCGAACTGATCCGCGTGCGCGCGTTCGACGTCGCCACCTTCGTCGCGCATGGCGCCGCGCAGATCGGCATCGTCGGCTCGGACGTGCTGATGGAGTTCGACTATTCGGAGCTTTACGCCCCGGTCGACCTCAACATCGGCCATTGCCGCGTATCGGTCGCCGAGCCTGTCGCGCTCGCCGCGAGCGACGATCCGCGGAGCTGGAGCCATGTTCGCGTCGCCACCAAATATCCGTCGCTCACCGCGCGCCACTTCGCCGCGCGCGGCGTGCAGGCCGAATGCGTGAAACTCAACGGCGCGATGGAGATCGCCCCGGTGCTGGGGCTGGCGGACCGCATCGTCGATCTCGTCTCGTCGGGCCGCACGCTCAAGGAAAACGGGCTGGTCGAGGTGGAAGTCATCGCCGAGGTGTCGGCGCGGCTGATCGTCAACCGCGCCGCGTTCAAGACGCGCTCGGCGGAGATCGGCCCGATCGTCGCCGGCGTCCGCGCCGCGGTGGAGAGGCTCGGCCGTGCAGCCTGAAGGACCGCAGCGGCTCGATAGCCGCGATCCCGGCTTCGCCGAGGCCTTCGCCACGCTGGTCGATGCGCGCCGCGAATCGGACGAGGATGTCTCGCGCGACGTCGCCGCGATCCTCAAGCGCGTCCGCGCCGAGGGCGATGCGGCGGTGGCCGATCTGACCAGCCGGTTCGACGGCTTCGATCTCGATGTCAGCGGCTGGCGGATCGACGCGGCGGCCTGCCGGACCGCGCTAGACGGCCTCGAACCGTCGTTGCGCGCGGCGCTCGAACTCGCCGCGACGCGCATCCGCGCCTATCACGCGACACAGCGCCCGGCGGACAGCGACCGGGTGGATGAGGCCGGGGTCCGGCTCGGCGCGCGCTGGCGCGCCGTCGATGCCGCCGGTGTCTATGTGCCGGGCGGCCGCGCCGCCTATCCCAGCTCGGTGCTGATGAACGCGATCCCCGCCAAGGTCGCCGGCGTCGAGCGGCTGGTGATGGTGACGCCGACGCCGCAGGGCATCGTCAACCCGCTTGTGCTCGCCGCGGCCGCGATCGCCGGGGTGGACGAGGTGTGGCGCATCGGCGGCGCGCAGGCGGTCGCCGCACTCGCCTATGGCACCGATCGCATCGCCCCGGTCGACGTCGTCACCGGCCCCGGCAATGCCTGGGTGGCGGAGGCCAAGCGCCAGCTTTACGGCGTCGTCGGCATCGACATGGTCGCCGGCCCGTCGGAGATCGTCGTCGTCGCCGATGGCGAGAACGATCCCGCATGGATCGCCGCCGACCTGCTGAGCCAGGCCGAGCATGACCCGACCAGCCAGTCGATCCTGTTCACCGACGATGCCGCCTTCGCCGATGCCGTCGCCGCGGCGGTGACGGAGCAGCTCGATCGGCTGCAGACGCAGGGCGTGGCGCGGACGAGCTGGAACGCCAATGGCGCGATCATCCTCGTCGAGGAGCTGGCGCAGGCGATGCCGCTGGTCGACCGGTTGGCGCCCGAGCATCTCGAACTTGCGGTCGCCGATCCCGAGCCGCTTTTTGCGATGGTGCGCCATGCCGGATCGGTGTTCCTCGGCCGGATGACGCCCGAGGCGGTCGGCGATTATGTCGCGGGGCCGAACCATGTGCTGCCCACCGGCCGCCGCGCGCGCTTCTCGTCCGGCCTGTCGGTGCTCGATTTCATGAAACGGACCAGCTTCCTGGCGCTCGACGCTGCGGCGCTCGGCCGGATCGGCCCCGCCGCGGTCGCGCTCGCCGAGGCGGAGGGTCTGCCCGCGCACGCCCGTTCGGTCGCGGTGCGGCTGGGGTAAGAATCAACGCCGGGCTTGCCTTTGGCGCCTGCGCGCCTAGGTGAGCCCCCATGTCGAATCCCTCCAAAGTCCAGAATCGCTCCCGTTCGCGTTCCGCCGCCCGCCTCGCTGCGGTGCAGGCGCTGTACCAGCTCGAGATGGAAGGCACGAAGGTGCCCGCGCTGCTCGACGAGTTCCACCGCCACCGGCTGGGCGCGACGATCGAGGATGTCGAGTATGTCGACGCCGAAGTCGCCTTCTTCGACGATATCGTGAAGGGCGTCGATGCGCGTCGCGACGAGATCGACGCGCTGATCAGCGGCAAGCTCGCCACCGGCTGGACGCTCGAGCGGCTGGACAAGCCGATGCGCCAGATCCTGCGCGCCGGCACCTATGAGCTGGTCGCCCGCATCGACGTGCCCACCGCGAGCGCGATCAGCGAATATGTCGACGTCGCCCAGGCATTCTACGACAAGCGCGAGTCGGGCTTCGTCAACGGCCTGCTCGACGCGGTGGCGAAACAGGTCCGCGCCTGACGCCCATCCCCGGCAAGCCGCAGGTCGCCAGCGACGGCTCGATCCTCAGGAAGGAGAATGGCCGGATCTCGCGCGACCGCGTCGTTCGACGCGATCGCGTTCGACGGTCCGGGGCGGCGGGTGCAGCCATGCCCCCGATCAATTCGTGTCGTAAGCCGGCTCGGCATGCGCGTTCGACAGGTTCTGCCCGGTCGCCTGATCCTCGTTCAATTCCTCGCCATGCCAGATGTTGCGTGCGAAAAAGATGAAGACGAACACCGCCAGCACGATCGCGACGATATAGATGCCGGCGCGACCGAGGCGCCGGGGGCTGGGCTGGTTGGGATCGGGCATCGCGCGGCTCCTGTGATTGGCACTTCGCCGGGAGAGCGAACCGGAGCCGCGCGGGTTCCCTCAGTCCAGCCGCGCCGGATCCGCCCATGCGGTTCCCGACCGACGCTGCGATGGCCTGCGGGCATGCGGCAAAGCGCATCCTCGGTTCTCGGACGGGATCAGACGGCAGCGGCGAGGCGGGCAAGCGAACGCGCGATATTGGCCCGTGCCTGCGCCTCGAAGCGGCCATGGCCCCAGTCGGACAGATAGAGCCGCGCGCGTCGCCCGAACCCGGCCATCACCGCGGCGCGTCCGGCGGCGAAGCCGGCATCCGCGACATGGCCATATTCGAACCGGATCGCCGCCTCATAGGCGTCGAAGCGCGCCGGCTCGGCACCGAGGATCGCAAGATCCATGTCGAGGAAGCGCCCCATGTCGGCCCGCTCGTCTGGCGGCAGGGCGGGATCGATGCGGTGGCGCTGGGTGGCGCGGACCATTCGCGCCGCCCGGTCGAGCGTCGCGCGGTCCAGCAGCCCGGCGGCCAGCGTTTCGAGCAGCAGCGCGCTCCGTTCCTCATTGTCGTGCGCCTGCGGATCATAGACCGCATCGTGAAACAGGATCGCGTGGAGCACCGCATCCGGCGCTGCGAGATCCGCGCGCGTCTCGGCGAACAGAGCGAGCATCGCCTCGACATGCGACCAGTCATGATAGGCGCGCAACGGCTCGGCATGACGGCGGCGCAGCGTGGCGAGGAGGCCGGCCGGCACCGCAGCGAGCACTTCCGGGATCGTCATGGCGCAGATGTGCGCCTGGCCGCGCGGGAAGGCAATCGCGGATCGAGCAGGTGAATCAGGGCTGCGCGGTCGACGGCCGCAGCCAGCCCTCATAGCGCAGCACCCGGCCGACCAGCGGCAGCGCGGCATCGACCTCGAAACGGAACCGGTCTCCCTCCTGCCATTCGCGCCCCGACAGGCGCGGTGCGAGCGCGAGGGGCAGCGGCAGTCCCGCGATGCTCCACCGCCGGAGATGCATCGCCAGCCCTTCGGCATCGGCAGCCAGCTGGAAACCGAAGCGGAGCGGGCCGAAACGCTCGATCAGCAGCCCCTTGCGGGCGGTCATGCGGCTGGAAAAGCCATGGCGGCCGAAGCGGCGCGTCCAGCGTTCACCCCGGTCATCGGCGGCGAAGGCCATGTGCAGGTCATGGTCGCCCGCGGGCGGAAAGCGCATGATCGCGGCGGCAAGCGCGGCAAGCGGGCCGCGGCCGCGCGCCACATGCGCCTCGCCCGCCGCACCGTCGTCGGCGCAGATGTCGTGCATCGCCGCGACCAGCGGCGGCAGCCGATCGAAGCCGGCGCCCAGCACCCGGCGGTAGAGCGGCGGCGGCAGCGGGCGTTCGACGATGTCTTGCTCGACCGCCAGTTCCGCGAACAGCGGCGCGAAATCGGCGAGCGCCAGCAGCCGTGACGCATCGACGGCGCCGGACGCGATCCGGCCGTCGAGGATCGCCTCGGCGACCAGCACGGCGGCCAGCGTCGGAATCTCCGGGCCGTCGCCATGATCGGCGAGCAGGGTCCAGCAGCGTTCGACGTCACCCTCGGGGCGACGACCACGCGCCGCGACCCGCATCGCCGAACGCGTGCCGCCGAGCCGGACCGTCAGCCGCTGCAGCCGCGACAGCCAGGGCGCCGCGCGGCCGAGTCCTGCGATCCAATGCCAGCGCACCGGCCAGCTCGCGGCCCAGAGGACCAGGTTCTGGAAGCCGAGTTCGGTGCCGGCGCGGAACGTCACCGCCGGCTGGCCGGGCAGCGCGGAGGGCATCAGTGCAAGGTCGGGGACATCGGCGAGCGCGACCCACCGGTCGAGCGGTGGCCGGCCAGCGATGGTGAAGCGCGCGCGCCGCATCTCCTGCCAGCCGAACCCCGTCGTCCAGCGCCGTCCGCGCCACAAAGGCAGCGCCTGCCCGGCATAGGACAGCACCGCGCGCGTCACCGATGGGCCGGCACCGGCGCGGTTGGAGGCGGTGATCGCCATCTCCACCGATCGCACCGCCGCCATGTCGTGCGTGATCGCGCGAACGGCGGCACCCGACAGCGCCGGCACGCTCGACGCGCCCGTCACGACCGCGACGCCTGCCGCCCGCGCGGCCGCATCGAGCGCGCCGATGCCGGCCACGAAGCCGCGCGCATCGGCCAGATCGACATAGGGGATGGCGGCGGCGATGCAGGCGCGGGGCGCGGCGTAACCGCTTGCCTGGAACGGGCCGGCGGCATCGATGACGAGATCGGGCCGGAGCGCGGCCAGGGCGCCGCCGATGTCGGCGCGGTCGATCCGGGCGGGCTCGGCGCCCTCCAGCGTGGCGCAGAAGCGCCGCGCCCCGTCGAGGCTGCGGCCGGCGACGATCAGCCGATGCCCGCGCGCCGCCAACCGCCGCGCCAGCCGCGCGCCGAAACCGCCATAGCCGCCGATGATGAGGATGCGGCTCATTGGGTTCTGCGGCCACCCACGATCCTTAGGAAGGCCAAGGCCGCGATCACTCCCGCCGCGCCGAAGGCGGCGCTGAATGCCACCTGCGTGAGCGGGTTTGCCGGCGGATCGACAAAGCCGAGGATCGTCACCGGCACCGCGCCGATGACCATACCGAGCGCGGCGGTGCCGATCCGGCCCAGCGGTCGCCAATGGTTGAGCAGCAGCCAGGCGGGCATGCCGAGAATCAGGATATGCCCCAGCGCGATCGGCAATCCGAAGATCATGCCGAAGAAGATGATCGCCGGCAGCCCGATCAGCGCCTCGGCTCCGCCTCCGAACATCATCATACCCATGAAGATCGCGATCATCATCGCCACCCCGGCAAAGGCCGCGGCCATCACCGCGCCGGCGATACGCGCACCTGAAACCTCGACCATCCTGCCCTCCCTCAATGCAGCCGGCGCAACGCCGCGAACGGGCGGCTGGGCGTGGCGGCTGCGGCGGGCCGCACCGCGCCGGTGATCGCCGCCAGCGCGCCCTCGATGCGGGGGTGGCGGAAGCGGAAGCCTTCGAACACCGCGCGTACCGGCAGCACGCGCTGGCTGGCAAGAAACAGCTCGTCGGCAAAGTCGCCGAGCAACGCGCGGAGCGGGGCGGCGGGCAGCGGCAGCACCGTCGGGCGGCCCAGCGCATGGCCGAGCGCGCGGGTGAAGTCGGCATTGCGCACGGGGTTGGGGGCGGCGGCGTTGACCGCACCTTCCAGCGTGGGCGTGGCGATCGCGAAGGCGATCAGGCGGACGAGGTCGTCGCGGTGGATCCAGCTCATCCATTGCCGGCCGCTGCCGATGCGGCCGCCCATGCCGAATTCGAACGGCAGCAGCAGATTGCCGAGCAGCCCGCCCGCCGCGGCCAGCACCAGCCCGATGCGCAGCCGCACGATGCGCACGCCCGCCGCCGCCATCCGATCGGCCTCCGCTTCCCACGCGGCGCAGATC
This sequence comes from Sphingomonas sanxanigenens DSM 19645 = NX02, assembly GCF_000512205.2. Lineage (NCBI taxonomy): Bacteria > Pseudomonadati > Pseudomonadota > Alphaproteobacteria > Sphingomonadales > Sphingomonadaceae > Sphingomonas > Sphingomonas sanxanigenens. The sequence goes on along the minus strand of NZ_CP006644.1, from coordinate 5,849,348 downwards.
TCGCCGCAGAAGCCGGTGCCGGCGGGGCTGGTCTCGTCGAGCAACGCCTCGCCGCGATCGCCATAGACGCCGATCGCCGAGGCGCTGACGAGCACCGCTGGCGGCACCGCAAGGCGATGGGCGAGCGTCGCCAGCGCGCGGGTGGTCTCGATGCGGCTGGCGCGGATGGCGGCACGGCGGCGGCACGTCCACAGCCCGCCGGCGATGCTCTCGCCGGCGAGGTTGACGATCGCGTCGAGCCGCTCTGCGCGGTCGATGGCGTCGAGGCTGGTGACGATCCGGACCGGGCGGGGGAGCGTCGCACCGCGCGCGGGGTCGCGGGTCAGCACGATAACCTCGTGCCCGGCCCCCGCCAGTGCCGCGACCAGCCGGCGGCCGACGAAGCCGGTGCCGCCGGTGACGAGGATCCTGCATCGCGTCGGCAGCGCCTCCGCCAGCGCCGCCGCATCGGGTTCGACGAGGCGCGGGGCACGGCGGGCGGCGGCAAGATCGCGCAGGCCGCTCAACGTCACGCCCAGTGCGGCGATGGCGAACAGGATCGACGGCAGGCCGTGGAAAAGGATGGGCAAGGCGGTGGGCAGTGCGGTGCGCGCCCACAGATCGGGCAGCAGCAGCGCGAGGATCACCCCATAATTGAGCGTCAGCAGAGTGTGCGTCACGCGCTCGCTCGCCGGCAGCAGCCGGGTGCGATCCTCTTCGACGAAATCCCACAGGGTAATGCCGAGCTCGACCAGCAGCAGCGCGAGCAGGGCCGCGGCATAGCCGCCCTGCGGCTCGGACCAGCCCAGCACGAGGAAGACGATCGCGTAGATCAGGTTGCGCACGGCATGAAGGCCGAGCTCGGTCGCCTGGCCGGGCTGCCACGCCAGCCGCAAGGTGAGTTCATGGTGATAGAGCGTGTCGAAGCCGCCCAGCGCGATCTGCGCGAACAGCAGCACCCAGAGCATGGTATCGATCATAGGGGCGTCGATCATGTCGCGTCTCCATCGGTTTCCGGATCGGCGAACACCGCCACCTGTCGCACCAGCCGGCCGGCGAGGGGGTGGGTGAGATCCAGCGTGAACACGAAGCGGCCGTGGCCGCAGTCGATATGTGCGACGGTGAGGCGCGGGCTCAGCCAGCACGGCAGGCGCAGCCGCAGCCTGCCCAGCCGCCAGAAGATATGGTCGCTGACGAAACTCAGCACGCCCCCCTCGACGGTGAGGCCGAGCGCGATGCCGACGCCGAGGCCGAGATATTCCTCGAGCCCGGTTGGACCGGTGAAGCGCTTGGCGCTGTAGATGACTTGGGGGAAGCCCGCGCGACGGCCATATTGGCGCGTCCAGAACTGGCCGCCGCCAGCGCGATCCTCGGTCACCGTCACGCAGGCGGGCACGCCCGTGTCGCGATGGAGCGGCAGCGGGCTGCCGATCATGCGCGCCAGCTGTGCGAGCAGCCAGCCGAGCCGGCTCATCCGGCATTCGGTGACTTCGCCGACATAGGTCAGGCAGCCTTCCGGCCCGATGCGACGGCGGAAGCGCTCGCGCACCGCGGCGGGAAGCGCCGCCCAGCGCTCGCCGCCGAGCAGCCGGCGGAACGGATGCGCTTCGTCGGCCTCTGGCCTCGGCAGCGACCGGCGCCAGCCCTGATAGCGGCCCTGCACTCCTCTTGCCGTCGCCAGCATGTTCTCCTCCATCAGTTATTTCTGTAAAAACAGAAATTATTGCACGTAATGCGGCCGCGTTCCGGCCGCGATCAGTCCTTCGTTTTGCCGCCCGGAATCAGTGCGAGCACCTTGCGGCCCATCTTGATCAGCATGAGCAGCCGCGACGGCGAGACCTGGATCATCTCGTCGTGCCATTTCTCCATCGTCTTGACGAAATCATACATCGCCTCGATCCGGCCGCGCGCGACCTTGCCGATGCGCGGATCGCCCTGCGCTTCGGCGCGGCACAGTTCGAGCGCGGCGACGGCGGGGTCGATCTCGCGCTGCTTGCGGCCTTCGGCGATGCGGGTGAGCATCTGCCAGAGATCGACCTCGGCCTCGAAATGGTCGCGGCGATCGCCCATCACCGGCACGCGCCGCACCAGCCGCCAACCGACCAGTTCCTTCAGCGAGTTGGAGATGTTGCTGCGCGCAATGCCCAGCTTTTCGCCGATCTCGTCGGCGTTCAGCGGTCGCTCGCTGAGATAGAGCAGCGCATGGATCTGCGCCACGGAACGGTTGACGCCCCACTGGCTCCCCATGTCGCCCCAGTGCAGCACGAACGCGCGAACCGCCGGAGGCAATGTTGCATCATGTTCGGTAATTTCTGTCATGACAGAAATATGCGACAATCGCGAAAGCGTGTCAAGCGAAACGCCTTTGCAGGATTTTGACAAAAGTTCATCGGCGGGGCAGGCATTTGCAACCCACGGACGACCTGATCGTTACGCTTGCATCGGCACCCTGGTGGTGCGACCCATATCATCGAACGAGCGAAAGGGTTTTCGATGCGGAAGACCGCAACCCTGTTTACCCACGGACTGGCGGCGACCGCGCTGATCGCGACGGCGATGCTGCCCGCAGCGCCCGCGCTGGCGCAGGGCGGCGCGCCCGAGCAGAACGCCGGCCAGCGCGCCAAGGGCATCGCCACCCAGCCGCTGGAGGATCTCAACATCCATAAGGACGAGATTCCCCCCAAGCTGGTGTCGGTTCAGGACGATCCCTACAGCCTTGCCGGCATGCGCACCTGCAAGCAGATCAACGCCGAAATCATCGAACTGAACGGTGTGCTCGGCGCCGATGTCGATGCGACCGAGGAAGCCCGCCAGAAGACGGCGGACCGCATCGTGTCCGTGGGCGGCAGCCTGGTCGGCAGCCTGATCCCGTTTCGCGGCCTTGTCCGTGAGGTGACCGGCGCCAATGCCCAGCAGCGCCGCTTCGAGGCGGCGATCTATGCCGGCACCACCCGCCGTTCCTACCTGAAGGGCACCGCCAAGGCGAAGGGTTGCAAGCCGCTGCCGCCGGTGACCGCGGCGGAAGTGGATGCCGGCGTCAAGAAGGCGAAGGAAAAGGAAGCGGCGGACAAGGCGGCCGAGAAGAAATAGGGCGCTGAAGAGACGACCTCCCCGAGCATCGCTCGGGGAGGAAGACCGACTTGCCCTCAGCCCTTCGCGAGTTCCGCCTCGATTGCGGCGACCAGCGCCGCATCGTCCGGCGCGGTCGTGGGCGCAAAGCGGCCTGCGACGGTGCCGTTACGACCGATGAGGAACTTCTCGAAGTTCCACAGCACTTCGGGTTCGGGGTTGGGCGTCATGCCATAGCCGCGCAGCCTTTCGCGGAACGCCTCGGGATCGCCCTCGGCCGCTGGCGCCGCCTCGGTGAGCAGCTTGTAGAGCGGATGCTTGTCCGGCCCGGCGACGGTGATCTTGGAATACATCGGAAAATCGACGCCGAAATTGGTCGTGCAGAAGCTGGCGATCTCCTCGTCGGTGCCCGGCTCCTGCGCGCCGAAATCATTCGCCGGGAAGCCCGCGACGACGAGGCCCTGATCCTTGTAGGCGGCGTAGAGCTTTTCCAGCCCTTCATATTGCGGGGTCAGCCCGCATTTCGATGCGACGTTGACGGCGAGCACGACCTTGCCGTCATGGTCGGCGAGGCTGGCATCCTTGCCGTCGATCGTCGTGAGCGGAATCTGCTGCAGCGCGGTCGTCATCACCTTCTCCCTGCTCGGTTGCCCGATGGGACTAGCCGAGGCACGGCCGAGAAGCGAGGCGGCTTCGTGCGCCCGTCCCTCACATGCCCCCGTCCGGCGCGATCCGGTGATACTGCCACGTCATCGTATCGCGGGCAGGATCGCGCCCGCGCGTCGTCGCGACCAGCATCGTGCCGCCCTCGGCCAGCCGGTAGGAAATGTGCGTCGGATAATCATGCTGCGGATTGGCGAAGACGATCTCGGCAGTGCCCCCCGCCGGATCCTCGCGCAGCACAACCGCCGGGAAGGCCACCGCGGGCTTGCCCGATGGCTGGCCGTAGAAGACCAGCCCGTCGACATGGCGGACGATCCGCATATATTCGAAGCCGCGCGTGACCCCGCCCTTGAGCGTCTGGCCGATACCCAGCTTCGTGCCGCCGCGCATCGGTTCCCAATGTTCGATGGTGATGCCGTCCGCAGCATTGCCCGCCCGCCAGTCACCGGACAGCCAGTCGAGATCGGTCGCGGGCAACCGGTGCGGGCTTTGCGGCCGATCGCCGATGATCGGGCCATCGGCCGATTGCGCGGCGCCGACGCCGGACGCCAGCAACATGGCACTCGCCAGCAGCACACGCAGCATCAACCGCCCTCCCCTGCCGCAAGCTTCGCCGCGCGGGAGCCGCTTGTCAAAAGCCGATTATGTCCTCCCCGGAACGGAGAGGGCTTTCAACTCAGCGAAAATTGTCCGCGTAAGCCTGCAGCTTCAGCCGACGCGCCGGCGCGGGGATGACGTGATAGGCGAGACCCTCGCGCTCGGCATAGGCCTTGGCCGCATCCAGCGTCGGGAAGGAGAGGCGGACCTGTTCCTGCGTGTCGCGCGATCCGGCCCAGCCCATCAGCGGGTCGGCGCGCTTCGGCTCGGCGGGTTCGAACTCCAGCACCCAGTGCTGGGTGCCGGCGCGGCCCGACTGCATCGCGTTCTTGGGCTTCTGGAAGATACGGGCGGCCATGGCTGTGTCCTGGAATTTCTCTGCCGTTCCGCACTGCCGCATCGCCGGGGCGATGGTCAAGCGTTGCGCGCGTCGGCGCGCTTGGTGCGCAACGTCGCGGCAGCGGACGCGGGGTTTTCGGGCCAGGGATGGCGGGGGTAGCGGCCGCGCATCTCCTTCGCCACCGCCTGCCAGCTCCCCGACCAGAACCCGGGCAGGTCGCGCGTGGTCTGGATCGGGCGGCCGGCGGGCGAAGTGAGGCTCAGCACCAGCGGCACCGCGCCGCCGGCGATCGAGGGATGTGTCGCCAGGCCGAACAGCGCCTGCACGCGCAGTTCCAGTTTCGGGCCGCCCTCCGCCGCATAGTCGATCTCGTGACTCGATCCGGCGGGCGAGTGGAAGCGGGCGGGCGCGAGGCGATCGATCGCCTTCATGCCATCCCAGCCGATCATCCCCTCGATCGCGCCATGCAGCGCCGAGGCGGGCACGTCGCCCAGCCGCCGCCGCCCGGAAAGCAGCGCCGGCAGCCATTCGTCGAGCCGCGCGCCCAGGCCTTCGTCGCTGAGATCGACCTCGGGCGCGCCATGCGCCGCCGCGAACGCCGCGCGGGTGCGCAGCGCCGTCGCCGCCTCCCCCCAGGGCAACAGCCCGACGCCGTGCGTGCGCACGCCATCGAGCAAAGCGGCGGTCACGTCCTCCGGATCGGCGCGATCGTCCCGCCCGCTGGCGAGGCGGATCGCGCCCAGCCGGCGCTCGCGCAGCGCATCCGCGGTGCCGGTCGCCGGATCGAAACGCACCGAGCGCACGGTCTCGATGCGATCGGCGAACAATTCCATCACCTCGGCCTCGTCGATCGCCGCGGCGGAGAGGATGCGCGCGCCCGATGCCGCGCCCTGGGTTTCGGCGACCGCCAGCCATTCGGCGCGCGCCAGCGGCGACGTCGGATCGAGCCGGAAGCCGCGCCCGCCGACCGATGCCCAATCCTCGCCCGAGGACCCGCGCCGCTTCGAGACGCGATCGGGAAAGGCAAGCGCGACGCAGCCCGGTATCGCTTCCGGCCCGGACGCGCCTGAATCGCCGCCCCGCACCAGCCCCTGCCAGCGCTTCGCCAGTCCCCGCGCCGCCTCCGCGCGCTGTCCTCGCTCGCCGCGCCAGCGCCTGAGCCGGAGATCCAGATCGGCATCGTTGCCGCCGAGCCCGCGTTCGCCGAGCAGCACCGCGACCTCGGCGGCGGTGCGCGTCCAGCCATGGTCCGCCGCGGCGATCAGCATGTGCGCGAGACGCGGCGGCAAGGGCAAAGCGGCGATGGCGCGGCCATGCGCGGTCGGGCGCCCATCCGCATCGAGCGCATCGAGCGCCGCCAGCCGCGAGCGCGCCTCCACCACCGCAGCCTCGGGCGGCGGATCGATCCAGCGCAGCGCGCGCGGATCGGCCACGCCCCAGATCGCGGTCGCCAGCATCAGCGGCGAGAGATCGGCCTCCAATATCTCGGGCGGATCGAAGCGCGGCAGGCCGGCGGTCGCCGCCGCTTCCCACAGACGATAGGCGACGCCCGGCGACTGACGCCCGGCGCGGCCGGCACGCTGGGTGACCGCCGCCTGGCTCGCACGCTCGGTGACGAGCCGGGTCATCCCCGCCGCGCGATCGTAGCGCGGGCGGCGCGCCAGCCCCGAATCGACGACGACGCGCACCCCGTCCAGCGTCAGGCTGGTCTCGGCGATGCTCGTCGCCAGCACCAGCTTGCGCGTGCCCGCCGGTGCAGGCGCAATCGCCGCGCGCTGCGCCGCCGGCTCCATGCTGCCATGGAGGCGGTGGAGGTCGACGCCGGCGGGCAGGTCGGTCAGCCGCTCGGCCGTGCGCTCGATCTCGGCGACGCCGGGCAGGAAGGCGAGCACCCCGCCCGCCTCCTCCGCCAGCGCGCGACGCACCGCGGAGGCCATCGCATCCTCGATGCGCGCCTCGGCGGCGCGGCCGATGTGGCGGATGTCGAGCGGAAACATCCGCCCCGCGCTTTCGATCACCGGCGCGTCGTCCATCAGCGCGGCGAAACGGGCGCCGTCCAATGTGGCGGACATCGCGACGAGACGGAGATCGGGCCGCAGCCCCGCCTGCGCATCGAGCGCGAGCGCGAGGCCGAAATCGCTGTCGAGGCTGCGTTCGTGAACTTCGTCGAACAGCACCGCGGAGACGCCGTCCAACTCGGGATCCGCCTGGATGCGGTTGACGAAAATCCCCTCGGTGACGACCAGCACGCGGGTGGCGGCGGATTGGCGGCTGTCGAGCCGGGTCGCATAGCCGATCGTGCGGCCGACCGGCTCGCCGGCAAGCGCCGCCATCCGTTCCGCGGCAGCGCGCGCGGCGAGGCGGCGGGGGCTGAGCAGCAGGATCCGGCCGCTGCACCATGGCTGATCGAGCAGCGCGGGCGCGACCGCGGTGGTCTTGCCAGCCCCCGGCGGCGCCACCAGCACCGCGGACGAGCGGGTGGCGAGCACGCCGAGCAGGTCGGCAAGCACGGCGTGGATGGGGAGCGTCATGGCGTCATCCGTCCGCCATTGTCCTCCCCGAGCCTTGCTCGGGGAGGACATTTCAAATGCATCACCCGGCCCGCAGCCTCACTCCTGGAACTGCCTGGGCGCCGGCGAGACCGTCGTGAAGCCCGTGGCGTCGATCTGCTGCACTTCCAGCATGCGATCGGCGATGCCGTCGCGACCGAAGCGGAACGGTCCGTCGATGCCCGAGAAACCGCCCGAATCGTTCATCGCCTTTACCGGGAAGGGCTGGCCGACCTTCCAGTCGCGCGAGATGCGCGTCACCAGCAGCACCGAATCATATCCGAGGCTCGCGAGGCGATAGGGCGCGCGGCCGTAGCGGGCGCGATATTTGGCCGCGAGCTGCGTGTAGAGATTGTCGGGCACCGACGCGAACCAGGCGCCGCGCATCGGCACGCTCGACACCAGCCCGGCCTCCGTGTTCCACAATTCGGTGCCGAGGATCTTCGCCGTCGCCCCGCCGTTGCGCCGGATCAGCGGCACGGCCTGCGCGGCGAAGCTGCCACTGTCGGCGATCAGCACCGCCTGATAGGCCGAATCCTTCGACATCCGCGTGATCGCCGCGCTGATCGAGGTCTTCGAGCGATCGAAATTCTGCATCGAGACGACCTGCCCGCCCGCAGATTCCACCGCACGCAGCAGCGCGCTGGACGAACGCTGGCCATAGACACCGTTGGGGACCAGCCCGGCGAAACGCGTCATCCCCTTGGAGCGGGCATATTCGACGACGCGGCGAATCGACTGCGCGGGCGAGAAGCCGAGCAGATAGGTGCCGTTGCCGGCCACGCTGGCATCGTTGGAGAAGCTGATCAGCGGCACGCGGCGCGCGCGCGCGATCGGCGCCACGGCGCGGACGTCTTCCGCCAGCAGCGGCCCCAGAATCACGCTGCTGCCCTCGGCGAGCGCCTTCTGCGCCGCCGCGGCAGCGCCCGTCGCGGTGTCATAGGTGGTGATGCGAATCGCGTTGCCGCCGGTATCCAGCACCGCGAGGTTCGCAGCGTTGGCGATGGACTGGCCGACGCCGGCGTTGGCGCCCGTCATCGGCACCAGCAGCGCAACGCGGTGGCGCGCCTTGTCCTGCGGCAGACCGGTGCCGATATCCCCCGGCTCATCCGGCCGCTCGACGGGCGGCGGCTGGTCGGTCGGGGGCGGCTTGCCCTTCGGGATCATCGTCTGACAGCCCGATATCAGCAGCGCCGCCGCGACCACGGCGAGCCTGAAAGTGCCGCGCCACGTTTGCCGCGGTTGCGACACCACCATCGCCTCTGCCATGAATCCTCCCATGAACACCCAACTCGAGCCGGGTCTCTACATCGTCGCGACGCCGATCGGCAACTTGGGCGATCTTTCGCCTCGCGCAGCCCATGTGCTGGCGCATGCCGATCTGATCGCGGTGGAGGATAGCCGCGTCACCGCCAAGCTGCTTCAGCATATCGGCACGAAGAAGCCGATGACCCCCTATCATGACCATAATGCCGATGCGGTGCGCCCCGGCCTCGTCGCCCGCATGGGGCATGAGGCGATCGCGCTCGTATCGGATGCGGGGACGCCGCTCATCTCCGATCCCGGTTTCAAGCTGGTGCGCGACGCGCGCGCGGCGGGCCATGCCGTCACCACCTTGCCCGGCCCCTGCGCCGCGGTCGCCGCGCTGACATTGGCGGGCCTCCCCACCGACCGCTTCTTCTTCCTCGGCTTCCTGCCCGCCAAGGCCAAGGCGCGCGCCGACGCCATCGCCGAGGTGGCCGCGATCCGCGCGACCCTGCTGTTCTACGAATCGGGCCCGCGCCTCGCCGCGACCCTTGCGGCACTCGCCGAGGGGCTGGGTGACCGCGAGGCCGGCGTCGCGCGAGAGATCAGCAAGACGTTCGAGGAATGCGTGACCGGCACGTTGACCGGCCTCGCCGAACGCTATGCGGAAAAGGCGCCCAGGGGCGAGATCGTGATCGTCGTCGGCCCGCCGGGCGAAGCGCCGCCCGCCGCCGAGGATGAGGTGGAAGCCGCCCTCGCCGAGGCGCTGACCCGCCTGCCCGCCGCCAAGGCCGCCGGCGAAGTCGCGAAGCGCCTCGGTGCCGACCGCAAGGCGCTCTACGCGCAGGCGCTGGCGCTGAAGGATGCGGCGGCGGAAGAAGAAGCGGAGTGACCGCCGCCCGCGCCGCTGCCGAGGCGCGCGGCCGCCGCGGCGAGACCATCGCCGCCTGGTGGCTGCGGCTGACCGGCTGGTCGATCCTCGCGCGGCGCGTGCGCACCCGCGGCGGCGAGGTCGATCTGGTCGCACGGCGCGGGCGGACGGTGGCCTTCGTCGAGGTCAAGACGCGGCGGACCGACGCCGAGCTCGACGTTGCGATCGACGCGCACCGGCTGCGCCGCGTCGCCATGGCCGCCGAAATGCTCGGCCCGCGCTTCGCCCGGCCGGGCGACGCGATCCGCATCGACGTCATGCTGATCGCGCCGCGCAAGTGGCCGCGGCACCTGAAAAATGTGTGGCATGGCTGACAAGCCGGGCAGGCGTCCCTAGATCGGCCCCCGACCTCCCCGTTCGTCCTGAGTAGGGGCTGAGCCTGGCGAAGACCCGTATCGAAGGACCTGGCGCCGAGCCTGCCCCCTTCGATACGCCATTTCGACTTCGCTCAATGGCCACTCAGGGTGAACGGACTTCGGAGCACGAGCGGAAAGGGAGCGAACTTATGGCGTTGCGCGTTGCGGTCCAGATGGACCCGCTTGAAGGCATCAACATCGGTGGCGATTCCACCTTCGCGCTGATGCTGTCCGCGCAGGCGCGCGGGCACAGCCTGTTCCACTACACCGCGGACGAGCTCAACTATGCCGATGGCCGGGTGTGGACCCAAGCGCGGCCGGTGACGGTGCAGCGCGTGAAGGGCGATCATCACCGTTTCGAGGATCCGGTGCGCATCGACCTGGGCAGCGATATCGACGTCGTGCTGATGCGGCAGGATCCGCCGTTCGACCTCGGCTACATCACCGCCACCCATCTGCTCGAGCGCATCACCCACGAGACGCTGGTGGTCAACGACCCCGCCTCGGTGCGCAACGCGCCGGAGAAGGTGTTCGTTCTCGACTATCAGCGCTTCATGCCGCCGACTCTCGTCACGCGCAGCTATGCAGAGGCGCGCGCGTTTCTGGAGACGCATGGCGAGATCGTCGTGAAGCCGCTGCACGGCAATGGCGGCAAGGCGATCTTCAAGGTCGGGTCGGACGGCGCCAACCTCTCCTCGCTGATCGAGGTGTTCAACACCGCCTATCGCGAGCCGCACATGGTGCAGGCGTTCATCCCCTCCGTCACCAAGGGCGACAAGCGCATCGTGCTGGTCGACGGCGAGGTGGCCGGCGCGGTCAACCGCATCCCCGGCGAGGGCGAGATCCGCTCCAACCTCGCGGTCGGCGGCAAGGCGGCGAAGACCGAACTGACCGAGAAGGAGCGCGAGATCTGCGCCGCGCTCGGGCCCGAACTCAAGAAGCGCGGCCTGCTGTTCGTGGGCATCGACGTGATCGGCGGCGAGTGGCTGACCGAGATCAACGTCACCTCCCCCACCGGCATCGTCGCGATCGACACGTTCAACGGCTCCGACACCGCGGGCATGATCTGGGACGCGATCGAGCGAAAGGTCGCTGCCGGATGAGCGAATGGATCATCAGGATGGTGGAGCAGGCCGGCTATTTCGGCGTGTTCCTGCTGATGTTCCTGGAGACGGTCTTTCCGCCGATCCCCTCCGAAGTGATCATGCCGCTCGCCGGATTGCAGGCGGCCAAGGGGGAGATGTCGTTGTGGGCGGTGATCGCCAGCGGCACTGCCGGCGCGATGGCCGGCAATTATATGTGGTACGGCATCGCACGCTGGATCGGCATCGAGCGGTTCAAGCCCTTCATCAAGCGCTACGGCCGCTGGCTGACGCTCGACTGGAGCGAGATCGAACGCGCCGAGGAACAGTTCGACAAGCGCGGCGCCGCCTTCGTGTTCGTCGGCCGGATGCTGCCCAGCGTGCGTTCGCTGGTGTCGATCCCCGCCGGACTGCTGGCGATGAAGCAGCCCCGCTTCCTGATCTGGTCCGCACTCGGCACCGCGGGCTGGACGGCGGCGCTGGCGGTGGGCGGCTTCGTACTGGGAAGGCAATATGCCGACATCGAGAAATATGTCGGTCCGATCTCGATCGCGGTGATCGGGTTTATCCTGGTCGGCTATGTCTATCGCGTGGTGACGTGGAAGCCGAAGACGGCGGGGTGATCCCTCGCCCCGCTGCACGACGGACGACCGCGAAGGCCTACCGCCTCCGTCCCGCCAACGTCGGCGCATCGCCGTCGGTCATGCGCACCGGAAGAATGGTGCCGTCCGCGCCATAGCGCAGGACGTCGATCGCGATCTGCCGTTCGCCGGCGAACGGGCCGGGGCCCGCCGGGCGCTCCCAGCGATGATAGACGATCAGCCATTCGCCGTTGCGGGCGCGGACGATGCTGTGGTGCCCGGGGCCCTGGTGGCGCGCGTCGCTGGTCAGGATCGCGCCGCGATAACGCCACGGACCGGTCGGCGAGGCGGCGGTGGCATAATGCACCGAATAGTCGGGGCCGTTCCACCGGCCGTGGCTGTAGGAGAGATAATAGACGCCGTTGCGCTCATGCACGAAGGCGCCCTCGGTGAAGTGGGGCGGCTGTTCCACCTTCACCTCGCGCGCGGTGCCGATCATGTCGGGCCTGAGTTCCCAGACCCGCAACGTCGCGCCGGCGCTGCCGCCGGCGTAGAGATAGGTCTTGCCCGAGCGCGGATCGGCGAAGACCATCGGGTCGATCGCCTCGAACCCGTTGCCGCCGGTGATCAGCGGCTTGCCGCTGTCGCGATAGGGCCCGGCGGGCCGGTCTGCGACGGCGACGCCGATCCGGCTGGGCGTCGGATTCTGGGGGCCGACCGAATAATAGAGATAATATTTGCCGTTGCGCGTCGCCACGCCCGGCGCCCAGAGGAAATGTGCGGGCGCGCCATCGTCACCGATCCAGGCGATCTGATCGCGCCGGATCAGTTCGCCGCGCTTCTCCCATGTCTTCAGGTCGCGCGACGAGAAGGCGAAGAAGCGATCCGCCTCCCACGCGCCGCCGGGGCCGCCGGTGGGGAAAATCCACAGGTCGCCGCCGATGAACATCGCATGGGGATCGGCGCCCTGGAACTGCGGATTGCGGGCCTTCGCCGGCACCGCGGCGGCGGTGGCCAGCGCCGCCGTGAGGAACAAACGCAGCATCGTCATCCGATCACCCTGCATCAGAAGCGGAAACGGACGCCGAGCGAATAGGTGCGCTCGATGTACCGGACCTGGAAGGGATAGCTGTCGCCCGCTTCATTATAGACGCGGTCGGTGCGGATCGGGGTGCCGAGCATGTTCAGCACGTCGAACGCGACCGTGATATTCTCGATCGGCGTGAGCGTTGCCGAGAAATCGAGCACGCCCAGCGACTTCTGGTAGAGAGGCGACAGAAAGCCGTTCTGCAGATCCTGATATTCGATGACGAACTTCGAGCGCCAGTTGTAAGCGAGCCGCGCCGAAAAGCTCGGGCGTTCATAGAGGCCCACGAGGTTGAACGCGTGCTTCGAGACGTTGGGAAAGGCCTGCTGGCCGGGCAGGCGATCCTGGAAGCTGGGCTGCAGTTCCGTCGAGGCGTCGAGATAGGTGTAGTTGGCCTGGATGCCGAAGCCCTGCGCCCATTCGGGCAGGCTGTCGAATTCCAGAAACCCGTTGAACGCCACTTCCGCGCCCTGCACGCGGCCGTCGCCGCCATTGCTGGGTGCGTTGACCCGGCGGTCGGGCTGGCCGGCGATTTCGGTCAGGGTGGTGTTGCGGAAGATGAAGTTGCTGACGTCGCGGCGGAAGATGCCGGCGGTCAGCGACCCGGTGCGCGAGAAATAATATTCCAGCGACAGATCGTAATTGTCCGATTCGAGCGGGGCGAGGTTCGGATTGCCGGAGGTGATGTCGATGATGCAGTTCGGCGCATCGGGGCCGCTGTCGGGGTTGCCGGGCACCGGGGTGCAGACCAGCGGTACGGTGCCGACATTGCTCGACGGATTGAGATCGATGAAGTTCGGGCGGGTCCGCGTCCGCGTATAGGCAAGGCGAAGCTGCAGTCCGTCGGCGAGTTCGGCACGCAACGTCGCGCTCGGCAGATAGTCGGTATATCTGTTGGTCTGGCTGATCGGCGTGAAGGTGCCGGTGGTGGCATCGAACGAGTTGCCGTTCACCGTCGTCCGCGTGTTGATCACGCGGACGCCGATGGTTCCTGTGATCGGAATGCCGGCTTCGATCGCGTAGTTCAGCTGCCCATAGCCCGCATAGGCGCGCTCCGAGGCGGTGAAGGTTTCCAGTTCGGCGAACGGCACATCGCCGTTCGGGAAGCCGGCGATGGCGCGTAGCGCATCGCGATTGTCGAAGACGCTGCCGAAGCTGGCGCCGGGGAACTGCGACTCGGGCTGGGCGCGATCGAAGCGGAAGCCGCGGCGGATCGGCCCGATATCGACCGGCAGGTCGGGATAGGCGATGCCGAGATCGAGCAACGGCGCATAGCGCTGGCCGTTATAGCGCGCCGCGTCGCGATCGTTGAACCGGAAGCCCGCGCTGATCTTGGGCAGGATGCTCAGTCCCGTTTCATATTCGGCGTCGAGCCGCGCCTGGAGATCCTCGCCTTCCGCGCGGAAGTTGCGGTCGAACAGGCCGCGCAGCAGATAATTGTTCGGGTCGGCCGCGTTGAAATCGATGAAGTCGAACGTACCGCCGCCCTGCCCGCCTGGCCGGTCGAACTCGACGTTGCGCGTCGGCGAACCGGCGAACGCATAGTCGATGTTGATCTGCTTTTCGGTATAGCTGCTGTCGGTATAGGCGATATCCGCGGAAAGCTTGAGCTGTCCGGGGGACCATATGCCACCGCCGGCGATCTGGTAGGTGTTGGTGCGCGCCTTGCGGAACTCGTCAAACCCGTCCGGATTGGCGGCGCCGGTGACGGTCATGCTGCGCACCGAATTGCTGCCATCGTCGCGCAGCACGACATTGCTGTACTGCGCGCCGCCCCCGAAGGTGGGAACGAACAGCCAATGGTTGCGGTCTTCGGCGCGATAGCCCTGGAACAGGCCGTCGACATAAAATTCCAGCGTGGAGGATGGTCTCCACTGGATCGCGGCGTTGACCGACGGGCGCCAGCGATTGCCGTTGCCGTAGAATAGGCCGCTGCCGTTCGGCCGGGTAAAGCCCGCCGCATCGGCCGGATCGCCCGGCGCGGGGGTGACGAAACGATCATTCTCGCGCGTGGCGTCGAGAAAATCGATGTTGGTGATCGCGGCATTCACCAGCACGCCGATCTCGCCGATGCCGGTGTCCCAGCGATCGCTGATCAGCAGATTGCCGTTATAGTCGAATTCCTGGCTCTGCTCCCAATGGACGGCGTTGAGCGAGCCCGAGAGTCCGAAACCGTCGAAGTCGAACGGCCGGCGCGAGCGGACATTGACCTGTCCGCCGATGCCGCCCTCGATCAGGTTGGCGGTCGACGATTTATAGACTTCGAGCGCCTGGACGGCGCCCGCCGGGAAATCCTGGATGGCGACGAACCGGTTCTCGGCGGTGAAGATCTCGCGGCCGTTATAGGTGGTGGAGATATCGGGCAGGCCGCGGATCTGGACCTGCGCCGCTTCGCCCGCCCCGCGGTTCACCTGTACGCCGGTGACGCGCGCGAGCGCAGCGGAAGCCGTGATATCGGGCAGCTTGCCGATATCCTCGGCCACGATCGCATCGACGATCCCTTCGGAGTTGCGCTTGATCGATTGGGCGCTGGCGATGCTGCGGCGGAAGCCGGTGACGATGATGTCCTGATCGGGGTTCCCACCGGACGGGCCGGCGGCAGCCGGTGAGGCTTCCGGCGCGGCGCTGCCCTGCTGCGGTTGCGGCGCCGGCGGTTGCGGTGATTCCTGGGCGAAGCTGCGCTGCGCGACGATCAGGGCAAATGCCGAGATCGAAATGGCGACACGATGCCGCATGATCCTCTCCTGATCTTCGGCCCGCTCCTCTTATCGTGTTGGGCGGGGCTTTTTGTCTTATTGGTCGTTATGCCGCTATAATAGCTTGGCATCGGGTTGGTTGCCTGACGCGGCGAGATCACCGAAAAATAAGCCGACCGCCGCAGCATAGCGTTGGAGAGGAGGTCGCCCGACATGACGCGGCGAGAGAAACGGACCATGAGAATGATGCTGCTCGCCGGGCTGCTCGCGTCCGGCGCGGTGCTCGTGCCGGCCGCCGAAGCGCGGCCGCGATGGACCGCCGCCGAGGCCAACGCATGGTATGCAAAGCAGCCCTGGCTGGTGGGCGCAAACTATACGCCGGCCTCTGCGATCAACCAGCTGGAGATGTGGCAGGCCGAGACCTGGGATCCCAGGCGCATCGACGACGAGCTGCGTCTGGCGCAAGGCATCGGCATGAACACGATGCGCGTGTTCCTGCACGACCAGCTCTGGGAACAGGATGCCGAAGGCTTCAAGCGCAGGATCGATGAATTCCTGACCATCGCGCAGCGCCGCGGCATCAGGCCGCTGTTCGTGCTGTTCGACAGTTGCTGGGATCCGGCGCCGAAGCTCGGCCCGCAGCATCCGCCGATCCCCGGCGTGCACAATTCCGGCTGGGTGCAGGGCCCCGGCATGGCCGGACTTCGTGACCGCGCGGCCTGGCCGAAGTACAAGACCTATGTGCAAGGCGTGATCGGCGCCTTCAAGGACGACCAGCGCGTGCTCGGCTGGGATCTGTGGAACGAGCCGGACAATGGCGCGGACCAGTATAAGGGCCAGGAAGGCAAGGAGCCGCTGGTGCGCGCGCTGCTGGCGCAGGTTTTCGTCTGGGCGCGCGATGCGGACCCGTCGCAGCCGCTCACCTCCGGGGTTTGGCAGGGCGACGACTGGACCCCAAACGGCAAGACGTCTGCGATGGACAGGCTGCAGCTCGGCCAGTCCGACGTGATCTCGTTCCACGACTATAACTGGCCGGAGGTGTTCGAGCGTCGGGTGAAGCAGCTCATCCCCTATGGCCGCCCGATCCTGTGCACCGAATATATGGCGCGCGGAAACGGATCGACCTTCGACGGGTCATTGCCGATCGCCAAGCGCCATAATGTCGCGATGATGAACTGGGGGTTCGTCGACGGAAAGACGCAGACGCGCCTGCCGTGGGACAGCTGGAAGAAGCCCTATACGATGGAGGAACCGACCATCTGGTTCCATGAGGTGTTCCGTGCCGATGGCGCGCCCTACCGGGAGGCCGAGACCGATCTGATCCGCCGCCTCTCCGCGGCGCCGAAGATGGTCGTCCCGGCGGCGCCCGCCGGCGGAGACTGACCGGCGGCGCCCTGCCCTATCGACAGGCGGAGCGGCGCATCGCTATCCAGCACCATTGCCCAGTTCAGGATGTTATGATGTTGCGTTCCCTGTTGCTTGCCTCGTCCGTGTCGATCGCCATGACCCCTGCCGCCGCCGCCAACCCCTTCGCGGAACCGAGCAGCCTGCCCTATCAGGCGCCCGCGTTCGACCGCATCCAGGACAGCGACTATCAGCCCGCGATCGAGGACGGCATCGCCGCCAGCCTCGCCGAAGTGCGCAGGATCGCCGACAACAAGGCGGCGCCGACCTTCGACAACACGATCGTCGCGATGGAGCGGCAGGGCCAGATGCTGAGCCGCGCGCAGCGGGCGTTCGGGCAGGTGGCGCAGGCCAACACCAACCCGACATTGCAGGCGACGCAGAAGGCGCTCGCCCCCAAGCTCGCCGCCTATCGCGACACCATCTATCTCGACGCGACGCTTTGGGCGCGGGTCAAGGCGCTGCACGATCGCCGCGCGACATTGAAGCTGGATGGCGAACAGGCGATGCTGCTCGACACCTATTACCAGCAGTTCGTCCGCGCCGGCGCCCGGCTTTCCGCCGCCGACCAGGCCAGCCTGCGCACCCTCAACCTGCAGCTCTCGACGCTGGAGATCGGCTTCCGCCAGAAACTGCTCGCCGCGACCAAGGCGGGCGCGCTGGTGGTCGACAGCGAGGCCAAGCTCGCCGGGCTCAACGCCAGCGGCATCGCCACCGCCGCGCAGGATGCCAGGGATCGCGGCCTCGCCGGCAAGTTCGTGCTGCCGCTGCAGAACACCACCGACCAGCCCGCGATGCAGTCGCTCACCGATCGCGCCACGCGCGAGGCGCTGTTCAACCAGAGCTGGACCCGCGCCGAGAAGGGCGACGACAACGACACCCGCGACACGATCGCCCAGATCGCGATGCTGCGCGCGAAGAAGGCGAAGCTGCTCGGCTTTCCGACCTGGGCGGATTATGCGCTGACCGAGCAGATGGCGAAGACCTCCACTGCCGCCATCGCCTTCCTCAACGGCCTCGACGCGCCGACCGCGGCGGGGCAGGCGCGCGAGCTCGCCGAAATCCAGGCGGCGGCGAAGGCCGAGGGCAAGGCCTTCGACATCGCCCCGTGGGACTGGAGCCTCTATGCGGAGAAGGTCCGCAAGGCGAAATACGACCTCGACGAGGAGGAGACCAAGCCCTACCTCAACATCTGGAACGTGCTGGAAAACGGCGTGTTCTTCGCGGCGACCGAGCTTTACGGCATCACCTTCAAGCGCCGCACCGACATCCCGACCTATCACCCCGACATCCGCGTCTATGAGGTGTTCGAGGAGAATGGCGCGCCGCTGGGCCTCGTCTATTTCGACTACTGGAAGCGCGACAACAAGGCCGGCGGCGCCTGGATGAACGCCTATGTGCCGCAGTCCAAGCTGTTCGGCACCAAGCCGGTGATCAGCAACACCGCCAACTTCACCAAGCCCGCCCCCGGCCAGCCCGAACTGGTGACGTTCGAGGATGTGCGGACGATGTTCCATGAATTCGGCCACGGCCTGCACGGGCTGTTGGCCAACGGCACCTATCCCTCGATCTCGGGCACGTCGGTGGCGCGCGACTTCGTCGAGTTCCCGTCGCAGTTCAACGAGCATTGGGCGCTCGAACCGCGCGTGCTGGCCAACTATGCCAGGCATTACCAGACGGGCGCGGCGATGCCGCAGGCGCTGGTCGAAAAGATCAAGCGCGCCGAAAGGTTCAACCAGGGCTTCATCTTCGGCGAACTGCTGGCGGCAGCGCAGCTCGACATGGGCTGGCACTCGCTGGGTGCCGATGCGGCGAAGCAGGATATCGACGCGTTCGAGGCGAAGACGCTGGCGGCGACGGGGCTGGACGTGGCGCACATTCCCCCGCGCTACCGCACCAGCTATTTCTCGCACGTCTGGGGTGGCGGCTACGCGGCGGGATATTACGCCTATATCTGGACCGACATGCTCGAGGAGAATGTCTACGACTGGTTCAAGGCCAATGGCGGCATGACCCGTGCCAACGGCCAGCGCTTCCGCGACCGCGTGCTCTCGCGCGGGCACAGCGAGGATTATGGCGAGATGTTCCGCAACATGACCGGGCATGATCCGGAACTGGCACCGCTGCTGCGCAGCCGCGGGTTGAGCAAATAAGGTCGTCCATGCCTCCTCCCCGGTGCCGAGCGCCGGGGAGGAAAATGTTCGCGCCTGCCCGCCGGCGCAGCTATCCTCCGGCCATGACCCGCTTTTCGCTCGCCGCCCTCTCGCTCCTCATCCTCGCCACACCCGCCGTCGCGAAGCTCTCCGCGCCCGAGCGCCGGATCGTCGCGGAGGCCGATCGCGGCATCACCGCCGATATCGCGCTGCTCGAGAAACTGGTCGCGCAGAACAGCGGCACCCGCAATGTCGCCGGGGTGACGAAGGTGCGCGACATGGTGGCGCCTGAGTTCGAGGCGCTCGGCTTCACCACCCGCTGGGTGCCGATGGCGAAGGTCGATCGCGCCGGCCACCTGATCGCGACCCACAAGGGCAAGCCCGGCACGACGCGGATGCTGCTGATCGGCCACCTCGACACGGTGTTCGAACCCAATTCCCCCTTCCAGACCGCGAAGCGCGAGGGGAACCTCCTGCACGGCCCCGGCGCGGGCGACGACAAGGGCGGCATCGTCGTGATGCTCGCCGCGCTCCGCGCGATGAAAGCGGCCGGCACGCTGGACGGCGCCAATATCGAAGTCGTGCTGACCGGAGACGAGGAATCCGCCGGCAAGCCGGTCGAGGCGGCGCGTGCCGATCTGGTCGCGGCGGCAGACAATGCCGACGTCGCGCTCGATTTCGAGGGGCTGGTGGTGATCGACGGGCGCGACCAGGGCTCGATCGCGCGACGCTCCTCGGCCAGCTACACGATCACCGCGACCGGCAAGTCCGCGCATTCGAGCGGCATCTTCTCGCCCGAGGTCGGTGACGGCGCGATCTATGAACTGGCGCGCATCCTCACCGCGTTCCGCAAGGACCTGCCGGAGCCCAACCTGACCTTCAACATCGGCCTGATCGGCGGCGGCGCGACCGCGACGCCGAGCGCCAACGACGCCGAGATCGCCGCCACCGGCAAGACCAACATCGTGCCGCCCATCGCCATCGCCAAGGGCGATTTCCGCGCGCTGACCGAGGAGCAGATCGTGCGGGTGAAGGCGAAGATGGAGGCGATCGTCGCGCAGCATCTGCCGCAGACCGGCGCGACCATCGCGTTCGAGGAAGGCTATCCGCCGATGGCGCCGACCGCCGGCAACAAGGCGCTGCTCGACCGGATCAACGGCATCAACACCGATCTCGGCCTGCCCGCGATGCCGGTGCTCGATCCGCTCAAGCGCGGCGCCGGCGACATCAGCTTCGTCGCCGCGCACGTCGACAGCATCGCCGGCCTCGGCCCCAGCAGCAGCGGCGACCACACGCCGGAAGAACGCGTCGACCTCGACAGCTTCCCCCGCCAGATCAAGCGCGCGGCGCTGTTGATGACGCGGCTGAGCGCGGAGCCGGCATGGAAGAAGTGACGGGCGCGATCAGCCGCTCATCAGGGCAGATCGCATTTCATCTTGCCGTCGACATAATAGGGCTTGGGCACGTCGGGGTTGGGCGAGGTCTTCTCGAAGACGATCTCGAACGACGCCGCATCGGGCTTGCCGCTGCGCTCGGTGCACGCCGCGACCAGCTTCTGCTTCACCGCGGCGACGCCCTTGTCCTTGTTCTCGCCCTCTGCACTGTTGGTCAGGTTCACGATCTCCGCCCAAGCGGGCTGCGCTACCGCAAGCAGGAAACCCGCCAGTGCGATTTGGTGCGACCTGTGCATCCCGATCTCCCGTAAGTCTTGGATAACAATCATTTGATGCCGCTGAGGCGGATCGTCAAACGCGTCGCCGCGCCGAAGGGTCCGGGGGCGCGCTGGCCGCGAGGTCCTCTACGATGCTGCCGGCGGGGTGCGCCCGATCTGCGAATCGCGAAAGAACGGCGTCGCCTGTGCTCCGTGCGGCCGCACGTCGGCATCCCGCCCGAAACCATTCCCCCCTTGAGCCGTTCCCCCCGGTCGCAGTAGCATCGCCAACCAGACGCGGAACCAATCCGCGCGCGCCCGGCCAGCCAGCCAGCCGAATCGTGACAGAACAAGGACCCGCCGATGACCGATGCATCGCCGTTCGATATCACGCGCCGTGCGATCCTCGCGGCGGGCGTGGCGACGGCCGCGGGGTCATCCGTACCGGCGCCCGGCGCCGTACCCAGGACAAGAAGAAGGCAGACGATACGCCGATGATGAAGGTTTCGCTGACGATCAACGGCAAGGACCATGCGCTGGAACTGGATCCGCGCACCACATTGCTCGATGCCCTGCGCGAGCATTTGCACCTGACCGGCAGCAAGAAGGGCTGCGATCATGGCCAGTGCGGCGCCTGCACGGTGATCGTCGAGGGGCGGCGGATCAACGCTTGCCTGACCTTGGCGGTAATGCACGAGGGCGAGTGCGTCACCACGATCGAGGGGCTCGGCACGCCGGAGAAACTGCATCCGATGCAGAAGGCGTTCATCGTGCATGACGGCTATCAGTGCGGCTATTGCACGCCGGGGCAGATCTGCTCGGCGGTGGCGGTGCTCGACGAGATCGAGGCCGGCATTCCCAGCCATGTCAGCGCCGATATCGAGGCCGCGCCCGAGCTTTCCGACGCGGAGCTTCGCGAGCGGATGAGCGGCAATATCTGCCGCTGCGGCGCCTATTCCAACATCATCGATGCGATGGCCGACGTCGCGGGAGCAACGCTGTGAAGCCCTTCACCTATGAGCGCGCGAGCAGCGCGGCGGAAGCGGCGGCCGCCGCCGCGCGCACCCAGGGCGCGCGCTTCATCGCGGGCGGCACCAACCTGCTCGACCTGATGAAGCTGCAGATCGAGACGCCGACGCACCTGATCGACGTCAACCGGCTGGGGCTCGACACGATCGAGCAGACGCCGGAGGGCGGGCTGCGCATCGGCGCGCTGGTGCGCAACACCGATCTCGCGGCGGACCGGCGCGTGCGACGAGACTATGGCGTGCTGACGCGGGCGCTCGTCTCCGGCGCATCGGGCCAGCTCCGCAACAAGGCGACCACCGGCGGCAACCTCCTCCAGCGCACCCGCTGCCCCTATTTCTACGATCCGGCGCAGGCCTGCAACAAGCGCAAGCCCGGGTCCGGCTGCGCCGCGATCGGCGGGTTCAACCGCAACCTCGCGATCCTCGGCACCAGCGACCAGTGCATCGCCACCCATCCCAGCGACATGGCGGTGGCGATGCGGCTGCTCGACGCCAGCGTGGAGACGGTGACGCCCGATGGCGGCACCCGCGCGATCCCGATCGCCGACTTCCACCGGCTGCCCGGCGCCACGCCGCACATCGAAACGGCGCTGCAGCCGGGCGAACTGATCACTGCGGTGACATTGCCGAAGCCCATCGCCGGCACCCACATCTACCGCAAGGTGCGCGATCGCACCTCCTATGCGTTCGCGGTGATTTCGGTTGCGGCGGTGATCGGCGAGGATGGCGGGGGCCGCTTCGCCTTTGGCGGCCTCGCGCACAAGCCGTGGCGGGTCGAAGCGGCGGAGGCCGAGGCGGGGCGCGGTGCGAAACCGCTTGCCGAGGCGGTGCTTGCCGGCGCGCGCGCCACCGAGGCCAATGCGTTCAAGCGGCCCCTTGTCGAGCGCACGCTCAACTGGGTGCTGGCGCAGGCGAAAGGGTAAGCCGATGAAGTTCGATACACCGGCGACGACCAACCCGATCGACCGGATGAGGGTGGTCGGCAAGCCGCACGACCGCATCGACGGGCCGCTCAAGACCACCGGCACCGCGCCCTATGCCTATGAACGGCACGATGTCGCGCCCGGCGCCGCCTATGGCGTGATCGTCGGCGCGACGATCGCCAAGGGCCGCATCCTTGCGATCGACACGTCGGCGGCGGACGCGCTGCCCGGCGTGCTCGGCATCGTCACGTGGCAGAATGCCGGGCCGCTCAAAAAGGCCGGAGCGCACACCGCGCGCATGCTCGCCGGGCCGGATGTCGAGCATTACGACCAGGCGGTGGCGGTGGTCGTCGCCGAGACGTTCGAGCAGGCGCGCGACGCCGCGCGCGCCGTGCACGTCGACTATCAGCGGGCCAAGGGCAGTTTCGATCTCGCCGCCGCCAAGGATGGCGCGACCAAACCCAAGTCCGGCGGGCCGGACAGCGCGTTCGGCGATTTCGCCACCGCCTTCGCCGCGGCACCGGTGAAGATCGACCAGACCTATACCACCCCCGATCACAGCCACGCGATGATGGAACCGCACGCGACGATCGCGGCGTGGGAGGGCGACCGGCTGACGGTGTGGACCTCCAACCAGATGATCGCCTGGGCAGTGCGCGATCTCAGCCAGACCCTGGGTATCCCCAAGGATCGCATCACCGTCTCCTCACCCTATCTCGGCGGCGGTTTCGGATCGAAATTGTGGATCCGCTCGGACGCGGTGATGGCGGCGCTCGCGGCACGGGCGGTCAAGCGTCCGGTGAAGGTCGCGCTGTTGCGCACGCAGGTCGTCAACAACACCACCCACCGCCCCGCGACCATCCAGCGCGTGCGGCTGGGCGCCACGCAGGACGGCACGATCACCGCGATCGGCCATGAAAGCTGGTCGGGCGACCTGCCCGGGGGCGGCCCGGAAACCGCGGTGATGCAGACGCGCCTTCTCTATGCGGGCGCCAATCGCATGACGGCGACGCGGCTGGCGGTGCTCGACCTGCCGGAAGGCAATGCGATGCGCGCGCCCGGCGAGGCGGTAGGGCTGCTCGCGCTCGAGATCGCGATGGACGAACTCGCCGAGACGCTGGGGATGGACCCGGTCGAACTGCGCATCCGCAACGACACGCAGGTCGATCCCGAAAAGCCCGAGCGGCCCTTCTCGCAACGCGATCTCGTCGGCTGCCTGCGCATCGGCGCGGAGCGTTTCGGCTGGAACAGGCGCAAGGCGAAGCCGGGCAGCACCCGCGATGGCCGCTGGCTGGTCGGGATGGGCGTGGCCGCGGCGTTCCGCGACAACATCAACATGAGATCGGGCGCGCGCGTCGGCATCGACGGCCAGGGCCGGGTGACCGTGCAGACCGACATGACCGACATCGGCACCGGCAGCTACACGATCATCGCGCAGACCGCCGCCGAGATGATGGGCGTGGAGATCGGGCAGGTCATCGTCGAGCTCGGCGATTCCCGCTTCCCCGTCTCCGCCGGGTCGGGCGGGCAATGGGGCGCGAACAGCGCGACCGCCGGCGTCTATGCCGCCTGCGTCGCCCTGCGCGAGAAGGTGGCGCAGAAGCTGGGGTTCAACTCGGCGGACGCGGTGTTCGAGGATGGCAGGGTTCGTTCGGGCAACCGCACCGCGCCGCTGACCGATGCCGCCGGCCTCGTCGCCGAAGACACGATCGACTATGGCGACCTCGCCGAGCGCTACGCCCAATCGACCTTCGGCGCGCATTTCGCCGAAGTGGGCGTGGACGTGATGACCGGCGAGGTGCGGGTGCGGCGAATGGGCGGCGCCTTCGCCGCGGGCCGCATCCTCAACCCCAAATCCGCACGCAGCCAGGTGATCGGGGCGATGACGATGGGCGTCGGCGCCGCGCTGATGGAAGAGGCGGTGGTCGACAAGCGCTTCGGCTTCTTCGTCAACCACGACATGGCCGAATATCATGTGCCGGTTCATGCCGACATTCCGCATCAGGACGTGTTCTTCCTCGACGAGGTGGACGACAAGACCTCGCCGATGAAGGCCAAGGGCGTCGGCGAGCTCGGCATCTGCGGCGTCGGTGCGGCGGTGGCGAACGCGGTCTACAATGCCTGCGGCGTACGCGTGCGGGACTATCCGCTGACGCTGGACAAGATCATCGGCGGACTGCCCGAGCTCGTGTGAAACGGCGGGGGATCGCGTCCTCCGCCGTCGCCATCCGTTCGATCTCGACCGACCCCGGTTGCAATCCCCCGTTGCGAACGATAGTGCGACTAAATCGCAATTAAGTTGATATGCATCAAGGGGGTCCTGTTGCTCATCGTTCGCATCGCGTTGCTCGCGACCGCATCGCTGTGTCCGGCCTATGCCGCGGCGCAGGTTTCCACCGCGCCGGCGGAGCCCGTTGCCGAAGGCGGTGACGACATCGTCGTCACCGGCCGCGCCCAAAGGCTGTACCGCACCGAGACCACCACGGTCGGCAAGGTGGCGGAGGATCCGCTCAACATCCCGCAGGCCCTGCAGGTCATCAATTCCGAACTGTTCGTGGATCAGGGCGCGCGCGACGCGACCGACATCTACCGCAACATCTCCGGCGTCAGCTTCTTCTCCTATGCCGGCATCACCTTCCGCGGCTTCCGGCAGGACCAGTCCTTCTATGATGGCATGCGGGGCAATCCCTTCATCGGTTTCTCGGTACCGCAACTGTTCAACATCGAGCGGGTCGAGGTGCTGAAAGGCCCCGCCGGCCTGTTCTTCGGCCCCGGATCGCCGGGCGGCATCATCAACTATGTCTCGAAGATGCCGAGCGAGACCGCCGGGCTGCGCACCGTGGTGACCGGCGGCAATTACGATCGCGTCGGCATCTCGGCCGAGGCGACAGGCAAGGTCGATGCCGACGGCATCGTCACCTATCGGCTGGGCGGCTTCTATGAATCGATGGATCCCTGGCGCCGCAACACGCAGAACAAGTCGCTGATCGGTGACGCCGGCCTTTCGATCAGGACGAACGAGGGCGGCAAGCTCACCCTCCAGGCGACGATCTACGACAACGACCTGCAGGCCAACCGCCTGCGCGGCGTGCTGACCGACGATGACGGCAATTTCCTGACGGACATCCGCTGGAACGCCAACGAGCCGACCGACTTCCTCCATCTGAAGTCCGAGGCCTATCAGGCGCGCTACGCCACCACGATCGGCGACCGGGTGACGTTCGATGCCGGCGTGCGCTACTTCAAGGCGACCGAGACGCAGCAATATCACGAGCCGCGCGGGCTGGTGGCGGGCAATCCGGATCTGGTGGCGCGCGAATTCCGCGACCAGATCCGCGACGTGGACGGCCTGTCCTTCTCCACCAACCTTTCCGCGCGCGTCGACATCCTGGGCATGGAACACAAGGTCCAGACCGGCGCGGACTGGTATGACGAGACCAGTGTCCTCGATTCGCGGATCCTGCGCGCCGGCGTCACCCCGCTCAGCCTCAGCAATCCGGTCTATACCACGTCCGCGCGCGATGTGGCGCGCGCGGCGCTGCTGCCCTTCACCCGCACCGACACGCGCACCAAAAGGCAGGGCGTCTATTTGCAGGACCAGATCAGCCTCACCGACGCGTTCCTGCTGGTCGGCGGCATCCGCTACGACAAGTTCGAGGACCGCGTGGTCGATGCCGCATCCTATGAGGATGACGACATCACGTTGCGCACCGGCGCGATCTTCAAGCCGCGCAAGGATGTGTCGCTCTATCTGAGCTGGTCGCAGAGCTTCGAACCGCAGACCGCCGCCAGCCAGAACGTCGATGTCGGCGGCCCCTTCGCCCCCGTCACGGGCGACCAGTTCGAAGGCGGCGTGAAGACAGACCTGTTCGAAGGACGGCTGCAGGCCAATCTCGCCGCCTACCGCATCGTTCGCAAGAACATCCTCCAGGCCGACCCCAGCCTGCCGCCGGTCAACGGACAGGATCAGCTTCGTCCGATCGGCGAGGTGACGAGCAAGGGGTTCGAGATCGACCTTTCGACCGATATCACCCCCAACTGGGTGCTGCTGGTCAACTATGGCTATAACGACACGAAGATCACCGGCACGATCGCAGGGCAGGCGATCACCAACGCCGTGGGCAATCGCTTCGCCAACGCGCCCAAGCACAAGGTCGGCTTCTGGACGCGCTATCAGGTGCCCGTGATCGATACCGCTTTCGCGATGGGCGGCGAGCATGTCTCGAAGCGCATCAGCCTCTCCGGTCAGACGGTGCGGCCCTATACGATCTTCGACGCCTCGATCACCAAGGGGCTGGGCTTCGCCGAACTCATGCTGCGCGTCGATAACATCTTCGACAAGGTCTACGCGGCTTCGGGCTTCTCGGCGCAGAGCGGCCACTTCCCCGGCGAGCCGCGCACCTTCCTCGCCGAACTCCGCTTCAAGTTCTGACGGATGGCCAAGCCGCGTGCATCGAAGGGCCGGTCGCTGTGGTGGGTGGTGCATGCCTGGATCGGGCTGAAGCTGTCCGTCTTCCTCACCTTCATCCTGCTGACCGGCACGCTCGCGGTGTTCGCGCACGAGATCGACTGGATGGTGACGCCCGCCATGCGGGTAGCGCCGCAAGCGGGCCCGACGGCAAGCTGGGGCCAGCTTGCCGAGGCGGCCGCGGAGGCCGCGCCCGAGGGCCGGCTGCAGACGCTCTACGCACCCATCGATCCATGGTTCGCCGCCGAAGCATGGATCGATCCGGGCAAGGGCGCGCCCGGCCGCGTCTACATCGATCCGTGGACGGCGGAGGTGCAGGGCAAGCATGGTTGGGCGAACGTCCACCGCTTCCTGCGCCAGGTGCACCGTCACCTGATGCTGCCGACGAAGATCGGCATCCCGATCGTCAGCGCGCTGGCATTGCTGATCGCGATCTCGCTGGTGTCGGGTGTCGTCACCTACAAGAAATGGTGGCGCGGCTTCTTCCGCATGCCCCGCGGCGGCGACGGACGGCGGCTGACCGGTGACCTTCACAGGCTCGTCGGATTGTGGAGCCTTTGGTTCGTCGCGCTGATCGCACTTACCGGCATCTGGTATCTGGTCGAGACGCTTGGCGGCAACGCGCCGGTGCCGCGACTGCCGGCGACGGTGGCCACCGCGCCGCCCCCGACGGGCGCTGCGCTCGACCGGTTGATCGCCGTCGCCCGGCGCGCCGACCCGGATCTGGACATCCGCGAGATCCGCTTCACCGAGACCAATGGCGTGATCCTGCTAGGCCAGTCCCACGCCTGGCTGGTGCGTGACCGCGCCAATGCGGTTGCGGTCGATCCAGCGACCATGGCGGTGACCGGTCAGCTCGACGGCCGCACGCTCTCGCTCCACCAGCGCATCTCGGAAATGGCCGACCCGTTGCACTTCGGCACCTTCGGCGGCCTCGCCACCAAGATCCTCTGGTTCCTCTTCGGCGCGGCGATGACCGCGATGGCCGTCACCGGCACGATCATCTACAGCTTCCGGCTGGCGAAGGCGGAGAAGAGCGAGAGGAGCGGTCTACGCATCGCCTGGGCAGGCATGGGCGCCTGGGGCTATGTCAGCGTCGCGCTGGTGCTGCTCGCGCTGGCGCTGACGCCGGGGGCGATCGGCGGGGCGAGCTGAGCGCGACCCGGCAAGAATTGCGGCGCCGGCACACTGGTTCTCTTCCCCCATTTTCTTTAGGTCGCTGGACATCGCGTGCAGCGTCAACGCTTTACCGGCCTTCCCGTCGCGCCTCGACGGCGGGGGCGTTCGCGCGCACGACCGCCTAGCCCCAGGAGGATTTGTGACCGCACCCAGCCCCTCGTCCCAGCCCTACCGGGGACTTGTGTGGACGGACTGGGCACTGCTGGTCGCGGTCAACCTCGTGTGGAGCCTCAACATCGTCTTCGTGAAGCTGTCGGTGGATGCGGTCGCACCGCTGACCGCGGCCTTCCTTCGCCAGCTCATCTTCGGGCTGGTGTGCCTGCCCTTCATCCGCATCGTGCCCGGCAAGATGCGGATCATCCTGTCGATCGCGGTGATCTCCGGCGGGATGTTCTACGTGCTGACCAACTTCGCGCTCGCCAATGCCGAGAATGTCGCCGCGGTCGCCATCGTCGGGCAGCTCAGCGCGCCCTTCTCGGTGATCCTGTCGGTGATCTTCCTCGGTGAGCGCATCCGGTTGCCGCGCATCGCCGGCATCGCCATGGCCTTCATCGGCGTACTGCTGGTGGGGTTCGATCCGAGGATCGTCCATGAGGGCCTCGCCCTGCTGCTCAACGCCGCCGCCGCGTTCGTCTGGGCGATCGGATCGATCCTGACGCGCCGGGTGAGCGACGTGCCGGTGCGCACCCTGTTCGCCTGGATCGGGCTGGTCGGCAGCATCAACATGGCGGCGCTGAGCCTGATCTTCGAACCCGGCGCGATGGCCGGCGTGCCCGACCTCGCACCGGCAACGTTCGGTGCCATCGCCTTTTCGGCAATCGGCTCCACCTTGATCGGCCATGGCGGCTTCAGCTGGCTGGTGCAGCGCCACCCGATCAACGTGGTCATCCCCTATACCCTGGTCTCGCCGATCCTCGCGGTGATCTTTTCCGCGATGGCCTTCGGCGCGCCCGTCACCGCGCTCGCCGTGTTCGGCGGCATCGTGACCTTGGCCGGCGTCACCATCATCACCTTGCGATCGGCCAGGAAGGGGCTGGTGGTCGAGGAGTCCGCCTGAGCGCGCGGGTCAGCGCGGGGCACCGAGATCTGCCGCCAGCACCGCCTTCAGGATATCCTGCGACCGGCGCTGCCCATAGCCGCGGCCATAGGCAGCGGACGTGATCGCCACCACCAGCCGCCGGCCGGGCACGACATAGATCTTGTTGCCGCCATTGCCCGACGCGAAGGACACCGGCACCGCCACGCCATCCACGTCGTGGACCTTCGAATACCAGTAATAGCCATAGCCGTCGGCATAGGGATCGTCCGCCCCGATCGCGACCTTCGGCGCCAGTGCCGCGTCGATCCACGCCGCGCTGACGATGCGGCGGCCGCGATAGATGCCCCGCCCACGCACCATCTCCCCGATCGTCGCGAGGTTGCGGGTGGTGAGCATCAGATTGCCCTGCGCCTTGGTATAGCCCGCCGCGTCCGACGCCCATTGCCAGCGCCGGATGCCGAGCGGGGAGAACAGATGCGCGCCGGCGAAATCCGCGAGGCTGCCGCCGGTCGCGTTCGCGGTCACGATGCCGGCGACATAGCTGGTCAGCGAATTGTAGCGATAGCGGCTGCCCGGCGGATCCGCGCGCGGGATACTACGGACGAACGCCAGCGGATCCGCCGCCTCGTCCATCCTGTCCTCATTGCCGGGAGAGGCCGGATCCTCGTCGAACGCGGCCAGGCCGGAGCGCATCGTCAGCACGTCCCGCAGCGCGACATCGCCGATCGCGCTGCCCCGCGCCTCGGACCAATAGGCGTCGACAGGATCGTCGATGCTGCGGATCGCGCCGCGATCGACGGCGATGCCGACGAGCAGCGCGGTGACGCTCTTGCCCGCAGAGCGGATGTCGTGAAGCGCGTCGGCACCGGCGCCATTGTAATAGCGCTCCGCGACGATCCTGCCGTCGCGCATCACCACCACGCCGCGCAGGTCGGGGTGGGGATCGGCATCCCATTCGGCGAGGACCGCCCCCAGCGGCGCTTCGCTGCGCGCCGCGGCAGGCGCCGCGCACCAGCAGGCGGCCAGCAATGCCGCCGCAACCAACCGTCCGATCACCGCTGTCTCCGATCCTGGACCGTTACATAGGCATGGCCGTCGCCCGCCATGATCGCCTTCTCGCCCGCGCGAAACAGGCGGTGCTGCTTGAGTACCAGCTGCTCGGAGCGCCAGCCGCGTTCCCTGATCTTCTGGTCGAGGTCCATCACGACGGGTCGCAGTTCCGCGGATATTTCTGGTCCGCCGATCCGTCGGCACGCATTCCGTCATCCCCTGTCGCTGCGAACGCCATGTCGCTCGCGGCGGCTACTACCACGCGGCTCATCCGCTCGGACAGAGCCGTCCGCACCCCCGATCAGCGCCTTCATCGACGAGGACGTGACCGTCGAGTTCGCGCCCGCCACCGCCTCGCCGGTGGTGGTGCCCGCTGCGGTGCCGGCCGCGCCCGCCGCTGCTCCGGCTGCGGAGCTTACGCCGACCGCGGTTGCTGTCGCGAAGTAAGCCCGTTTCGGGCCGGGGCTCCGGCCCCGGCCCGAACGCTTCATCGACACGCGGTCGAACCCAACGCCTCGGTGCGCAGCAGCGCCGGCGCATCCGCATCGATCCGCTTCGACACCGGCAAGTCGAGCCCGGCCAGCCCGCCCGCAACCAGATGCGCCACGCCGCGCGCGCCCAGTTCGCTGAAATGGGTGTCGTCGGCGATGCCCTTGGGGAAGGCCGCCTGCGCGCCCTCGGGATAGTGCAGATAGAAGGCGCGCGCCGCCTCGCCGCCCTTGCCGTCTATCCAGGCGCGGGAGCGGGCTTCGAGGTCGATCATCGCCGCCCCCGTTTCCTTCGCGACGAGACGGACCACTGCCGAATAGTCCGGAAAATCCGCCTTGGCCTTGCCCGCCGCGTCGAACGAACGGCGCGCGACCGGTGTAATCAGCACCGGCACGCCCTTCGCCCGGCGCACGTCGGCGATGAAGCGAAGCAGATTGTTGCGGTAGCTGGTGTAGGCGGCGGCATAGCGTTCGGGCTTGGCCCTGTTGGCGTCGTTATGCCCGAACTGGATCAGCACCGTATCGCCGGGCTGGAGCGCGGCCATCAGCCGGTCCCACCGCCCCTCGCCGATGAAGGTCCGCGTCGAGCGCCCGCCCATCGCGAAACTCCTCACCGCCATGCCCGGGGGCAGCGCGCAGCGCAGCATCGTCCCCCAGCCGGTCTGCGGGAATTTGTCCGCCTGATAGTCGGACGCGGTGGAATCGCCCGCGATCAATATCTGCGCGCCCGGCGCGGCGAGCGCCGCGCCGGACAGGCCGGCGAACGCCAGTGCGGCGGCGGCACGGATCATTTCGCGGCCCCCTTCGGCCCGGCGGCCGGGATCGCGAAGGACAGGTGCGGCGGCTGGTTGTACGCCGTGTTCTGCCAGGCGATGCCCAGCCGGTAGATCGGATCGTGCATCAGCGTCGGCAGGCGGATGTCGGTGGCATAGGGCGTCGCATAGATGCGAAGCTCGCTGCTGTCGGCGCTGCGCAGCACCAGTTCCTCGCGCCAATCGCCGAGGATGTCGGCGGAGAGCGCCGGGTTCGCCTTGGTGCCGTTGCTGGATTCGGCACCCTCGGCGACGAGCAGCGGCACTTCGGTGCCGTTCGCCCAGTCCCACTTGCCGATGCGGTTGCGGTCGAGCAGTTCGCGCAAGCCGTCGCCATCCCACCAGATGCCGAAATTGGCGGTGCGCGGGTGGCCGCCGGGGATGACATTGCCCTTCGCATCCCACAGGTCCGCCGCGTTGGAGGCCCAGGCCTCGGCGCCCGGATGGCGCGGGTCGATGTCGATCGCGATGCCGCGGCCGGTATCCTTCTCCGCCGGCTTGGTCCACAGGATGCGGCCGGTGCGTGCGTCCAGCATCGCCGCGCCGATCCCGCCATTGCCGCGGATGTCCTCATGCACGCCGAACTTTTCGAGGCCGGGGTTGGCGGGATCCAGGTCCGACACGTGCATCGCATCGCCATGGCCCAGCCCCGCCGACCAGAGCCCCTTGCCATCGTCGTCGACCGTCATCGATCCGTAGAGTATCTCGTCGCGGCCATCGCCGTCGACGTCGGCGACCGAAAGCTGGTGGTTGCCCTGCCCGCCGAAGCGTTCGTTGCCCGGTGCCGCGCTGTCGAACAGCCAGCGCATGCGAAGCTTGCCGTCGCGCCAGTCCCACGCGGCGACGGTCGAGCGCGCATAATAGCCGCGACCGAACACGAGGCTCGGGCGCCGGCCATCGAGATAGGCGACACCGGCGAGATAGCGTTCGGAACGATTGCCATAGCCGTCGCCCCAGATCGCCTTGCGCTTCGCGACCGCGGCCTCGTCATCGCCGCCGGCGCCCAGCGGCGG
This sequence comes from Sphingomonas sanxanigenens DSM 19645 = NX02, assembly GCF_000512205.2. Lineage (NCBI taxonomy): Bacteria > Pseudomonadati > Pseudomonadota > Alphaproteobacteria > Sphingomonadales > Sphingomonadaceae > Sphingomonas > Sphingomonas sanxanigenens. Next base: position 5,816,965 of record NZ_CP006644.1, on the reverse strand, counting down.
CGCATAGGGGGCGGTGGCGAGCGCGGCACCGGTGCGCCCGTCGAAGATCGTCAGATATTCGGGGCCGTCGAGGATACGGCCCTCGATCTGCGCCATGCGCTTGCCGTCGGCGGTTTCGCGCGATCCGGTGCGGTCCTGCGCCTCGAGTTCGGCGGCGCGGCTGCGCCAGTCCGCCTTGGCGTCGCCGACCACCTTGCCCTGGCCGTCGACGGTGCCGTCCGCCGTCTTCATCGCGATTTCGGCGCGGCCGTCGCCATCGAGGTCGAACACCATGAACTGGGTGTAGTGCGCGCCCGAGCGGATGTTGCGGCCGAGGTCGATCCGCCACAGCCGCTTGCCCTCCAGCGTATAGGCGTCGAGCAATGTCTCGCCGGTATAGCCGCCGAAGGCATTGTCCTTGGCGATGGTCGGCGTCCATTTCAGCACGATCTCGTAGCGGCCGTCGCCGTCGAGATCGCCGACGCTCGCATCATTGGCGGTATAGTCATAGCGTTCGCCGGTCGGCGTCGTGCGCGCGGCGGGGCGGTCGAGCGGGATCGCGAGATAGGACTTGCCCCAGGGGATCGCGGTCGCGACCGGCTTGCCGTCGACGGACAGGCTGTAGCGCGCGGTCGGTGTGCCCGTGGCATCGATAAAGCTGGTCGCCGCCTTGCCGCGTACCGTCGCGATCACCGTGCCGTCGCGGCTCAGCGCGAAGCGGGTCGCCGCCGGATCGGTGGAGAGCAATCTCCACGACACATGCATGCCGGCGCCGCCCGGGGCGGGCACCACGACCAGCGCGCGATCGAGTTTTTCGATCTGTCGCAGCGGCGCATCGGCCGGTGCTGCCGAGGCGCCGGCAAGCGCGGTCGCAGCCATGCCGGCGCCAGCGAGCAGATGACCGATAAGGCGTTGAGCGTGCATCCCCGATCCTCTCATTTTGAACCGCCATATTTCATCATATGGTTACATAATCCATATTGCGCCGCTCCAAACACGCAAGTAGGATTTATAAGACTTCAGGCTGCACCACGAGGACAGCCGGCAAGGATGAGGAGAAGATCCGGATGGCAGCCGCGGGCAGCGGCCCGCGAACGACTGGTCGATGGACTGCCGCGGCATCGTCGCGCGCCTGACGATCGCGATCATCCGTCATCATGCCGGCGCCGCGCAAGCGCGTCCCCTTTCGAGATTTCCGCTGGCCACGCCGCGGTAACGCCTCTCTCCCCACTGGACCGGCGATCCCGCGAGGCGAGATCGCCGGTCCAATTTTTTCAGCGCCGGACGGACGGATCACGCGCCTCGAGCATCGCCAGGCGGTGGGTCAGCGCGGCGACACGGCGATGCGCCGATACCAGCAGCAGGATCGCCGCGGCAATCATGCCGACACCCGGCACCGCTGCCACCAATCCGGCGGGTCTGCCCGCGACAAGGCCGATCGCCAGTGCGCCGCCGGTGAAGATCAGCGCGAACAGCAACGCCATCCGGCCCGCGACGATACGGTGCCGCGCGAACAGGACATGGCGGCGCGCCAGCACCCAGCCGGCATAGACCACCCAGGCCGCGCCGATCGGCACCATCGCACCGAAGGCGAGGCGCGTGTGCGCGGGCAGCGCCGGTTCGGTGAGCCAGAGCGAGGCGATCGCGCTGGTCATGCCCAGCGCCGCGAGCAGCAGCAGGCCATGGCCGATCCGCGCGGGCAGCGACAATTGCGCATCGGTCAGGCCGCACAGCGCCTCGGCTGCGGCAATGTCATGGTCGGTGGTCATGGCGGGTCTCCTTGCTCGAATTGATGGCGCAGCATCTGCCGGGCGCGGAACAGGCGCGATTTCACGGTGCCCGGCGGGATCGCCAGCACCTCCGCCAGTTGGGCGATCGACAATGCGTCGAGATAGAACAGGCTCAGCGCCTCGCGCTCGATCGGCGGCAGCGTGGCAAGATGGTGGTCGAGCGCGTCGAGATCGTCGCGCAGTCCGCTCTCATCCTCGGCGGAGATTTCGGCGATCTCCTCCTCCGCCAGTTCGACGAAGGGCGGCGCGGCATAGCGCTGGCGCAGCATGTCGATGAAGGCGCGGTGGGCGATGCCGAACAGCCAGGGGCGCAGGCGCCGCCCGTCACGCAGGCGGCCGATGCCGCGGATCGCACGCAGCCAGATATCCTGCGCCAGTTCGGCACCGCGATCGGCATCGCCGGTGACGCGGCGCGCATAGCGGGCGACAGGCCCTCCCCAGCGCGCGGTCAGCGCATCGAAGGCAGCGCGCTCGCCAAGCTGGCAGCGGATGACGAGCAGTTCGTCCGCATCTGCTGCCCGCTCGATATCGTCCGCCCGATCCACCATGCGCCCCCCGTGCCAGTCTCGCACGTTCAGTCGGTGGATCGGCGAAAAGGTTCACGCGCACCGGAGCGCCGCAATTGCGACGCCCCGGCGCTGGCGCGGATCAGTCGCGCGCGGCGACGACGATGATCTCGACCTTATAGTCGGGCGTCGCCAGCTTGACCTCGCCGGTCGCGCGCGCCGGGGCGCCGACGCCGGCGATCCACGGTTCCCACACCGCGTTCATCGCGGCGAAATCGGCCATGTCGGCCAGCCAGATCGTCGCGGAGAGGATCTTCGACTTGTCGCTGCCGGTTTCGGCGAGCAGCGCGTCGATCTGCGCCAGCACCGTCTCCGTCTGCACCGTCACGCTCTCACCCGGCGCGCCGACCTGACCGGCGAGGTAGACGGTGTTGCCGTGCGTGACCGCCTGGCTCATGCGGGGGCCGGAATGAAAGCGTTCGATCGTCATGTCGGATCCTTGGCATTGGGTGACGGGAATGTCGCGGCGCGCGATAGCGTGAACAACGCCGTTGCACGAGGGTTGAGACGGGCACGGCAAAAGGGGACGGCGAATGAAGGCGGATGGCGGCCTCAAATCCAACATCGTGCTCTATGGCGCGCTGGCGGCCAATCTCGGCATCGCGGTCGCCAAGTTCGCCGCGGCGGCGATCAGCGGATCCTCCTCGATGCTGACCGAGGGCGTCCATTCGCTGGTCGACAGCGGCAACCAGTTGCTGCTGCTCCACGGCCAGCGGCGGGCGCGGCGCAGCCCCGATGCGGCCCACCCATTCGGCTATGGCCGCGAACTCTATTTCTGGGCGTTCGTCGTCGCCATCCTGATCTTCGCGGTGGGCGCCGGCGTGTCGATCTATGAGGGCTGGCGGCACATCCGCACGCCCGAACCGCTCGGCGACCCGCTGGTCAACTATATCGTCCTCGGCATCGCCGTGCTGCTCGAAGGAACGTCCTGGGCGATCGCGGTACGCGAGTTCAACGCCGGGCGCGGCGACACCGGCTGGTGGCGGGCGATCCGCGGATCGAAGGATCCGGCAGGGTTCATCGTCCTGTTCGAGGACAGTGCGGCGCTGGCCGGGCTCGGCATCGCCGCGGCCGGCGTGTGGGCCAGCCATTTTTTCAACGATCCGCGCATCGACGGGGTCGCCTCCGTGCTGATCGGGCTGATCCTGGCGGCGGTCGCCACCCTGCTCGCGCGCGAATCCAAGGGGCTGCTGATCGGCGAGAGCGCGGACCCCGCGCTGATCGCGCGCATCCATGCGATCATGGATCGCCACAGCGAGATCCGCTTCGTCAATCACGTCCGCACGATCCACACCGCACCCGACGCGATCTTCGTCGCGATCAGCGCCGAATTCGACGCCGCGCTGCCGATGGGCGCCGGCGAAGCGCTGATCGAGGAGATCGAGAGCGAGCTGAAGCACGCCGTGCCGCAGCTCACCTCGGTCTACATCCGGCCCGAGAAGCGGGTGGATGCGGTGCCTATCTGAACCGCCTGCGGCCAAGCACGGTGCCGCGAAAGCGGTTGGGATGCGGCCTGAAAACGGCGGTGCTGCCATTGCCGAGCGAGATGATGATCATGCCACGCTCCTGGCGCCACCCGCTGGCCGATGGCATGTTGCTCCAGAAGCGCTCGGCAAACGCCAAGGCCGCGTCCAAGTCCAGGCACCCGGCCGTGGTCGTGATCAACGGCTGATCGAGCCCGCTGAAACGGCCATCGGGATGCCACCGCGCCGCGCCGCCGACGCTGTTGCAGGCGGCGGTGCCATGGAACGTGCCATCCTTACCGAAGCGAAGGATGACAGGGGGCACGCGTTGCGCCGGCGCCTTTTCGCCGTCGATCGACTCAAGACGCCAATAGGAATCCGCACGTCCCATCGTCGCAGACACATCCTTCGGCCCATGCACGCATGCGGCCAAAAACAGGCCGAGCAGCGCCGCCATGAGATGCCCAACGTTCCGACTCATCCCGCCTCTCCCGCGATAACGCATTGAGAAATAGCAGCATCGCACGGCAGCCTTGATGACAGATCGCTCCGCTTTGAGATGGAAACATCCGGGACACGCCGCAGCGACATTCTGTGCGCATGCCCCCGTCATACGCGATCCGTCTTCCCCGCCGCCGCTGGCGCAGCGACATGGCCCTGGCGCTCTGCGTCGGCGCCGCCTTCGCCGGCACCCCCCGAACCGCCGCCGCCCAGGCCCCTGCCCCGCCGGATACGCCGGCCGCGCCGACACCGGCCAAATCGCTCGGCGACATCAAGTCGATCAACGTCACCGGCAACCAGCGGCTGGAGCCGGAAACCGTCCGCTCCTACATCCAGCTTCGCCCCGGCGCGCCCTACACCACCGAGACGCTCGACCAGGCGCTGAAGGATCTCTACGCCACCGAATTGTTCGCCGACGTGCGGATCACCGGCGGCGACACCGGCGATATCGTCATCGCCGTGCGCGAAAGCCCGGTCATCAACCGCATCGTGCTCGAGGGCAACAAGCGGCTGAAGGAAGACAAGATCCGGCCCGAGATCCGTCTTGCGCCGCGCCAGATTTTCACCCGCTCCAAGGTTCGCGCCGACGTCGCGCGCATCATCGAGCTCTACCGCCGCCAGGGCCGCTTCGCCGCGACCGTCGAGCCCAAGATGGTGTCGCTCGACCAGAACCGCGTCGACATCATCTTCGAGATCACCGAGGGGGCCAAATCCAAGGTCCGCCAGATCAACATCATCGGCAACGAGGCGTTCGACGACGGCGCGCTGCGCTCGGAGATGGCGACCAAGCAGTCGCGCTTCTTCCGCTTCTTCTCCTCGTCGGACAGCTATGATCCCGATCGCCTCGCCTATGACCAGGCGAAGCTGCGGCAATTCTATCTGACCGAGGGCTATGCCGATTTCCGCGTCGTCTCCGCGGTCGCCGAACTGACGCCGGACAAGCGCGACTTCATCATCACCTACGTGGTCGAGGAAGGGGAGCGCTACAAGTTCGGCGGGGTGAAGGTCGAGAGCGACATCCGTGACTTCAAGCCGAACACTATCGGCAAGGTCTCGATGAAGAAGGGCGACTGGTACAACGCCAAGCTGGTCGAGGACACGGTCGAGTCGTTGACCGAGAGCGCCGGCCTGTTCGGCTATGCCTTTGCCGAGGTGAGTCCCGAGTTCAACCGCGACAAGGACGCGTTGACGATGGACATCACCTTCCGCATCGGCGAGGCGCCGCGCGTCTATGTCGAGCGGATCGATATCAACGGCAACACGCTGACGCAGGACAAGGTGATCCGCCGCGAATTCCGCCTGGCGGAAGGCGACGCGTTCAACAGCTTCCTCGTCAAGCGCTCGACCGACCGCATCAAGTCGCTGGGCTTCTTCCAGGAGAATCTCGAGGTCGAGCAGAAGCAGGGCTCGGCGCCCGACCGCATCATCCTCGAGACCAATGTCGAGGAGAAGTCGACCGGCGAACTCCAGCTCTCGGCGGGCTTCTCCTCGCTCGAATCCTTCATCGCCTCCGCCTCGATCCGCCAGCGCAACTTCCGCGGCAAGGGGCAGGAATTGCGCGCGAGCGCCAGCCTTTCGAGCTATTCCAAGTCGGTCGAACTGGGCTTCACCGAGCCCTATCTGTTCGACAGGACGATCGCGGTGGGCGGCGACATCTTCCGTCGCGACTATAGCTCGTTCAACTATATCAACGATAATGATCGCAACACGACCTACCAGCAGGTCTCGACCGGCTTCCAGCTGCGCGCGGGCGTGCCGATCACCGAATTCGTCTCGCTGGCGGCGCGCTACACCTTCAGCATCGACGATGTCAGCCTCAACAGGAACAGCTATTACATCAACGGCGCATGCAGCCCGCTGCTCGCCGGCCGCTATCTCTGCGATGCGGTGGGCAACCGCACGACCTCGTCGATCGGCTACAGCCTGGTCTACGACACGCTGAACAACCGCGTCCGCCCGACCGGCGGCCAGCGTGCGGTGCTGAGCCAGGATTTCGCGGGGCTCGGCGGATCCGTGCGCTACCTGAAAACCCGCGCCGAGGCGGCGACCTATACCAATATCGGCGCCGGCTTCATCGGATCGCTGAAGGCGGAGGGCGGCGCGATCATCCCGCTGCAGACCAGCAGCAGCGCGGGCAGCGATGCGGTGCGATTGACCGACCGCTTCTTCCTCGGCCAGCCGCAATTCCCCGGCTTCGACATTCGCGGCATCGGCCCGCGCGTGATCCGCCGCGCCTATGACACCTCGACCACCGATCCCACCGACCTCGTCTCGTCCAACAGCAGCGACGATTCGCTCGGCGGCCGCTATTATTATCTCGCCCGCGCCGAGATCGAGATTCCGCTGGGTTCCGGCGCGCGCGAGCTTGGGCTGCGTCCGTCGATCTTCGCGGTGGTCGGATCGGTGTTCGGCGTGAAGACACCGACGCTGGAGACTTTCCCGGACCTCGACGGCGACGGGACCCCCGACGCACGCGACATCGGCCAGCTCACCGACACCGCCGGGCAGTTGCTCTACACGATCCCGGTGGGGCAGGTGAATGCGGGCAGCTACACCACCTGCGCGACCGGCCAGATCGTCTCCAGCAGCTGCGTCGGCGATGTCGCCAATGCCGCGGCGCGCAACACCATCTCCCCCTTCTACGAGGAGTTTCTGGGCGACACCTGGAAGCCGCGGCTGTCGGTGGGGTTCGGGGTCAACTGGAACTCCCCCTTCGGCCCGTTCCGGATCGACATCGCCAAGGCGCTGCTCAAGCAGAAGGGCGACGATACGCGGCTGTTCACCTTCAACATCGGCACGCAGTTCTGACCGGCAAAGCCGGAGACACATCCGGCAATCCCAGCGAAAGACCGGCGGGCAAGCATCGCGGCATGACCCATTACAGCCCGATCCGCCCGCCCCTCGCCGGTGCCCGCATGCCCCTCCGCTTCGACGATGGCCGCTTCCACCGCTGGCGGCTGGAACAGCGGATCATCCTCGACCGGACGGCCGAGGCGATGGTCTGCGCGCTGCGCTTCACGCCGCCGGAGGCGGACCTGCCGCAGTGGAAGGCGGGCGCCATGGCGGAAATCACATACCTCTCCCCGCCCGCGCGCGGGAGGAGCCGGGAGAGGAGCTGTCAGGGGAAAGGCAAATGGGCGGGGGACTTGGTTCCCATCACCCTCCCCATCGCCGGCGGCATCGTCGTCGCCCCGCATGTCGCCGCAGCCCTGCTCCCGTCCGGCTTTGCCTGGCGTGCCCCGCCTCGCCCCACCATCCGCCTGCCGATCGCGTCGATCGCAACGGACGGCGCGCTTGACCTGATCCTCGTCCATCGCCCCGCGCAGCAGAGCCCTGCCGTCGCGACGGTCATGCGCCACCTGCTCGGCAGCGGCGACGCCGACCTGCGCATCGCCGACACCGCCACGCCACGCACCACCGACCCCGCGCTTACCATTGCCTGCGACATCGACGGCCTCGCCACACTCCGCGCGATCCTGCGCGATCGCGCCGTGCGCGGCCTGCCCACGCCGGCGATCGCGACGACGGTCGATCCCGTGCTGCTCGATCGCGCGCTGGGCGAGGATCTGCCGCCCCGCCGCGTCGCGCGCATCCGCACCACCGACGCACAGGCCGCCTGCGTCGACATCGCGCATCATCTCGCGGCGCGGATCGACGATGGCACCCCCGTACTGATCGCGGGCGCCGCTGCCGGCCTCATCACGCCGGTCGAATCGCTGCTGCGTGCCCGCTTCGGCGACACCGCGTTCGATGCGATGCTCGCCGGCGGGCTCTGGCGGCGCTATCCCGCCGAGGGGCAGGCCGTAGCGGGGTGACCCGTGTTCAGCCGAAGCGGCAGGCGCAGAATTTGTTGCCGTCGAGATCGCGGAAATAGGCCATGTAGAAGCCGGGGCCGCGCTCGGCCGGCGCGCCTTCGCAGGTGCCGCCGAGCTCGATCGCCTTGGCGTGAAACGCATCGACCGCCTCGCGGCTGGGCATGTCGAATGCGAGCATCGCGCCATTGCCGGCGCTCGCCGTCGCGCGGTCGAACGGGGTGAGCACGCCGAGCAGCAATTTGCCATCTTTGCCGAACATCGCGCCGCCGCGCGGATGGTCGAAAACCTTCGTGGCGCCCTGCGTCTCCAGCAGCGCCGAGAAGAAGGGAACCGACTTTTCGAGATCGTCGGAGCCGATCGTGGCGTAGCTGAGCATCATCACCCTCTCCTGGTTTCGATTACGCATAGCGCGACATATCGCGCCAACCAATGCCGAAATGCGCGATCAGCCATGCGATGGAGATATCGCCATGGCAGCGCAATCATGGCCGCACCCACCGTAATTTTTCATGGCGCCCCTTCCGCTGATGCCTCCGCTACCTAAATGATATCTTGTATCATAATCGCAGGAACCCTCCCCGCTCATGCCGCATGCCCAAAGCCGCCCGGTCGCTGCCGACCGGCGCACCGATCTCGTCGAAGGTGCCGCCGTCTCGGCCTCGCTGCTGTGCCTCGTCCACTGCCTGGCGCTGCCGCTGATGCTGATGGTGCTGCCCGCGGCGATCGGCCTGTTCGCGCAGTCGGAGGCGTTCCACGCGGTGGCGCTGCTGCTCGTCGTCCCTTCGGCGCTTGCCGCCTTCTGGCTCGGCCACCGCCGCCACCGCGCGCCGCTGCCGGCCCTGTTCGGGGTGGTGGGCGTTGCGGGGCTGGTCATGGGGTTGCTACCGGTGCTGCCGGAGGATGCCCAACGCTGGGTGACGGTGGCGGGAAGCCTGCTGCTGGTCGCGGGGCATCTGCTGAACTGGCGGCTGCGCGCACGGACGGAGCGGGTTTGCGCGTGAATTACGATATTCAGCGTCGCTCGAACGCGTTGCGGATCGCGACATGCATCCGCACCAGTCGTTCGATCTTCGTTCGATCCAGCCTGTAGCTGCCGTTCCCAGGCGGCTCGCCCGCTTCCAGATCGGTGTAGGACGAACCGTTCCGGCCATGGTCGATCGCCAATATGCAGCCATAGGGGAAAGGATAGCCATCGGTGTGGTGCCAGCAGCCCGCCCAATAGCGATGGCCATCGACGGTGCCGCCCAGCCGCCCGCGCACCCGCCCGGCGTAAGGCTTGTCGCTGTCCGGATCGACCATGTCGGGTTGCTCCGGCCATTGATCGGGATAGCCCCGCGCAATGCGGAAGGCGCCTTCATAGCTGCCGGGCTCGAGCTCGAAGACTGCCGATGCGGCCTGCGGGTGGTAGCCGATGTCGAAGCCGATCAGCCGCCCGTCGGTGCGCAGGAAGCGCAGCGAACAACTGCTCCAGATCGGGCCCCGGCTCGACGCGGCATGGCACATCACCGGATCGGCATCGGGCCATTGCAAGGTGCGGCCATCGGGCAGCGGACGCGTCTGCGCAGCAATGCCGGTGGCGCGCCATTCGGCGAGCGGCCGGGTGTAGACCGCGGCGTCCTTCGGCGCCTCGGTGCACGCGACCAGCGCCAGTGCCGACAATGCGATGCGGAGTACGTTGATCATCGCGGCGCGGCGAGTCCTTGCGCGATCGCCGGCGCGGCCAGCGCCTCCATCTTCGCATAGCCCGCAGGGGTGGGATGGACGCCGTCCGTCGCGTCCGCCGCGGAGAGCCCGCTGCGGCCATCGTCCATCGCGGCGAAATAGTCGACCAGCACGAGCTTGCGGGCGCGCGCGAAGCCACGGATCCAGGCATTCAGGTCGGCGATGCCGGGGACCGGATCGACCTCCGGCCGCCAGAAATAATGCCGCGCCGGCAGCACCGTGCCGATCACCACGCGGATGTCGTTGGCCTCGGCGAGATCGACCATCGCGGTGATGTTGTTGCGGATGTCGACCTGGCTGGTCGGCCCGGTATTGCCGGCGACATCGTTGGTGCCGGCGAGGATGTGGACGAGCTTCGGTTTCAGCGCAACCACGTCCGCCGGGAAGCGCAGCAGCATCTGCGCCGTCGTCTGGCCGCTGATGCCGCGATCGATCCGGTCCTTGCCGGCGAACCATGAAGGCCGCTCGCGCAGCCAGCCCTCGGTGATCGAATCGCCCATGAAGACGATGCGCGCGGGCGAGGCCGCGGGCAGCGCCGCATTCTCCGCGCGGTAGCGGCACAGCGCCGCGAAATCGGCGAGGCGGACCTGCTTCTGCCAATCCCGAAACGCCGTCTCTTCCTCGGCCGTGCGGGGCGGGACCGCGGCCTTGGCCGCGCGCGCCTGCGTGGCCCGCGCCGAATAGGCGGCGACGATCGCGGGCTGCGGCGGCAGTTCGGCGCAGGGATCGGCGAACAGCCCGACGCGCTCGCCCGGCCCGGGCTGCGCCATGACCGGAACCGCCGCCAGCATCGCGAACACCGCCGCACCCATCGCCTTCATCACATCCGCTCTCCGCCTGTTGCCCCCGCTTTGTGGCACGGCAGCAGCGGAGCGCCAATCAGCCTTCGGGCGGCGCGTGGCCGTCGAACGAGGCGAGGATCGGGCAGGGACCGGCGCCGCCCCGCCCGCAGCGATCGGCGAGCCGGGCGAGCGCGTCGCGTGCCTGCTGCAGTTCGGCGATGCGCAGGTCGAGCGCCGCCACCCGCGCTTCGGCCAGCGCGTGCGCCCGCGCGCGATCCTCGCCCGCATCCAGTTCGAGCAGTTCGCCGATCTCGGCCAGCGTGAAGCCGGCCGCCTGCGCCTGCCGGATGAAGCGAAGACGCCGCACATCCTCCAGGCCGTAGCGGCGCACGCCCGCGCCTGCGTCCGGTACCCGCAGAAGCCCCTTGCGCTGGTAGAAACGCACCGTCTCCACCCCCACGCCGCCCGCCGCGGCGAAGGCGCCGATGGTCAGCGCGGCCGGCCCTTGACTCCGTATCATGGTACGGAAGCTAGGGATGTGCCGACACAATCGCAACCGCCCCTTGAACCGTACTGTGGTACGGGCCCCATCTGGGTGGCCTATGCTTGATGGAGACCGATCATGGCCAGCGTCGCGAAGCGCGCCGAACTGTATCGCATGGAGATGCCGACGCACACTTGCCCCTATGGGCTGAAGGCCAGGCATTTGCTGCGCGGCGCCGGCTATGCGGTCGAAGATCATCCGCTGACCAGCCGCGCCGAGACCGACGCGTTCAAGGCCGCGCACCAGGTGGCGACGACGCCGCAGATCTTCATCGATGGCCGGCGTATCGGCGGGCATGACGATCTGCGCCGCTTCCTCGGCAAGCGCGTGGCCGATCCCGGGGCGGCCAGCTATCGCCCGGTCGCCGCCTTGTTCGCGATGACGGCGCTGATGGCGCTGGCGGCGAGCTACGCGGTCTCTGGCGAGATGCTGACGCTGCGCGCGGGGGAATGGTTCATCGGCTTCTCGATGGTCGTGCTGGCGCTGCTCAAGCTGCAGAATGTCGAGAGTTTCGCGACGATGTTCCTGAACTACGACCTGCTGGCGAAGCGCTGGGTGCCCTATTCCTATATCTACCCCTTCGCCGAGGGGCTGGCGGGCGTGCTGATGGTGGCCGGCGCGCTGAACGGGGTCTCGATCCCGGTGGCTTTGTTCATCGGCACGGTCGGCGCGGTCTCGGTGGTGAAGGCGGTCTATATCGACCGGCGCGAACTGAAATGCGCCTGCGTCGGCGGATCGAGCAACGTGCCGCTGGGGGCGCTGTCACTGACCGAGAATCTGATGATGATCGCGATGGCGGCGTGGATGGCGCTGGGGCATTGAGGGTAACAGCGTCCTCCCTACGCATTCACGCACGCGGTCTTGGCCCCTCGCCCCTACGGGGAGAGGGACAGGTCCGCGTAGCGGACCAGGGAGAGGGGGCAGTCGCGCCCAGCGTACGGGTTCCGAACGGTTCGCTCCGAAAAAGCCGGTAAAGCAGCGGTGCCGCACCCTCCGAACCTCTACGCGTCGCGCGACTCCCCCTCTCCCCGTAGGGGCGAGGGAGCGCGGCGGCGGCTCCTCTCAAATCTCGATCCTCAATCCCCGTACATGAACATACCACTGCGAAACATCAGCGCCAGCAAGAGCAGCATGAAAATCAGGATGATAATCACGCCCCTGCGCTTCATTCCCCCAGAAACCCCCGGATCACTTCCATCGCGCGCGGCCAGGCGGGTTCCTGTTCCAGGATCAGATGATTGTTGCTCTCGAGCTGGACGAACTCGGCGCCGGCGATCCCGGCCGCCAGCGAGCGGCCGGACATGAAGGGGATCACCGCGTCGTGGCGGGCGTGCAGCACCAATGTCGGCACCGTCACCTGCCGCAGCAGATCGCGCACGTCGATATCGGCGAAGGCGATCTGCAGGCGCACGGCGGTGTCGGCCGAGGTCGAAAGACGCTGCAGTTCGTTGAACCATTCCGCTTCCGCCGCGCTGGCATCGGGGAAGAACAACGTCGTGAACATCTGGCGGAAGGCAGGGTTGTTCTGGCCCCAGCCCTGCCGGGTCAGCGTCAGCATCGCCTCGCGCTTTTCGATCTCCCCGGGCGAGGCGCGCTTGCGCCAGCCGGCGGCATAGCCGCCATAGAGCACCAGCTTGCGAACGCGTTCGGGGTGGCGCACGGCATAGGCGATCGAGACGCTGCAGCCCTGCGAGACGCCGAGCAGGTCGAACCGCTCCAGCCCCGCCGCGTCCACCACGCTTTCGAGATCGTCGACGAACGCCTCGAACGAGATGTCCGCCGCGTTCCAGTCCGACAGGCCGTTGCCGCGCTCGTCATAGCGGACCAGCCGACGATAGCCGATGAAGTGGCGGATCCAGTGGCGCCACACCGGGCTGTTCCAGTCATGATCGAGATGGTTGAGCCAGTTGGCGGTCTTCACCAGCGGCGGCCCTTCTCCCACCGCCGAATAGGCGAGGCCGGTGCCGTCGCTGGCGGTGCAGAAGCGGATCTGCTGCGGCGGCAGCGCGGCGGCCTGGTCCTCCGCCGCGCCCGCGCCGGCGCCCCCACGCAGTGCCGCTGGCACCGGCAGGTCCGCCTCGCGCAGCCGGGCGATGCCGGAGGCGCGCTGCTGCTCCGCCTCGGCGCGGCGGCCGGTCTTCTCGAGCAGCCCGATCAACGCGGTGCGCGCCAGCGCGTCATAGGGGTCGAGCGCCGCCCAGCGCCGCGCCGGCGCCAAAGCCTCGTCCGCATCGAGCGGGCGTGAGACCAGTTCGCGCAGGATGGTGAGCTGCCAGCGCCGCACATCCTCGCGCATTGCCGCCAGCCATGCCTGGAAGCTATCGCAGCGCGGCAGGTCCAGCCCCTCCATGAACACGCCCTGCAGCGCCGCGGCGGCCGCCAGCACCGGCGTGTCGAGCTTGCGGACATCCGCGCTGCCGACGTCCCGCAGCCGCGCCCAGTCCACGTCGATCCGCGCGCAATCAAGCGCTACTGTGTCGCGATCGGCGATCAACCGGCGGCCGGCGGGATCGTCGACCAGCGGGCGCAGCTTGGAGAGGCTCCAGCGCAGCGCGCCACGCGGATCGTCCGGAACGTCCCAGAACAGCGTGCACAGCCGGTCACGGCGCGCCGAGCGCCCCGCGGCGGCGAGATAGCCGAGCAGCGCACGCGTTTTCTTCGAGGCGGGCAGCGCCACCGCCTTCCCCTCGCGGGCGAGCGCCATCGGCCCCAGCAGTTGGAGTTTCATGCCCCACCTCGTCTCCACGGATCGTGTGAAACTACCAGAACGAGGCTGTCCCGACAATTTCAACGCCGATTCCAACGCTGCTTCCCATGAGCCGGGTGCAGAGCGCCGTCATCGGCCAATCCCGGCCGGGGCAGTCTTCTGATCGACACCGAGGACGATGCACATGACCGACCAGATGATTGCCACCCGCCCGATCAACGGCATCGATGTTCCCGCCATCGACGCGATGGTGGCGCAGATCCAGGCCGATCCCGACAAGGCGATCGCCCGCTTTCGCGTGAAGACGCGCTGGACCGGGCAGACGCGCAGCGAAACCGTGATCGAGGGCTATGAACTGGGCGGCGAGGCGGTGGCGCGCCGCTTCAAGGTCGCGGCGGACGAACCCACCGAACTGCTCGGCGGCAACAGCGCGCCCAATCCGCAGGAATTGCTGATGACCGCGCTCAACGCCTGCATGACGGTGGGCTATGTCTCGCAGGCGGCGATCCACGGCATCGCCCTCGACTTGATGGAGATCGAGACGCAGGGCCAGCTCGACCTGCGCGGCGTCCTCGGCCTCGATGAGAGCGTGCCGCCCGGCTACCGCCAGCTCGATTATACGGTTCGCATCGGCGGTGATGGCACGCCGGAGCAGTTCGAGGCGATCCACCAGGCGGTGATGAAGACCTCACCCAATTTCTTCAATCTGAACCAGCCGATCTGCATGAACGGCCGGCTGGAGATTGTCTGATCTCTCCTTTCCTGTCCCCTCCGCCGATGCGGCGGGGCTTTGCTTTCCACGGAGCGCAGCATGAAAACGGACCGTTACGGCAACCCCATATCCACCCCCTCGCCCACCGCCATCGCCCGTTATGACGAGGCGCTGGACCTGATCCGCCTCTATCATGGCGATCCGATCGCGGCGCTCGACGCCGCGCTGACCGAGGATCCGCGCTTCGGTGCGGCGTGGGCGGCGCGGGCGGCGGTGCTCGTGCAGCAGCAGGATGCGGCCTATCTGCCCGAGGCGCGCCGGTCGATCGCCGAAGGTCTGGCCGCCGCCACCACCGAGCGGGACCGCGCGATGCTCGGCGCCTGCGCCGAATGGGCGGCGGGGCGCGTCGGCGCCGCCGTCTCCGGCTTCACCGCGATCGCGTGCGAGGCGCCGCGTGACCTGCTCGCGCTGCAAACCGCGCATGTCGGCCATTTCTACCTCGGCCGCGCCACCGACCTGCGTGATGCGCCGCTGCAGGCGCTGCGCGCGTGGGACGAACGCGATCCCGCCTGTCATGCGCTGCTCGGCATGGCGGCGTTCGGGCTGGAAGAATGCGGCGACTATGCCCGCGCCGAAGCGATGGGTCGCCGCGCGGTGGAACGCGATCCGCGCGACGGCTGGGCGGTGCACGCGGTGGCGCATGTCTACGAGATGCTGGGGCGTACGGCGGAGGGCATTGCCTGGCTCACCGACCAGCCCGAGGCGCTCGCGCCGGTCAACGGCTTCGCCTATCACAATTGGTGGCACCTCGCGCTGCTCCACCTCGATCGCGGCGACCATGATGCGGCGCTGACGCTCTATGACCAAAAGGTCCGGCCCGATCCGTCGGCGGACGTGATGCTGGAATGGATCGACGCCTCCGCGCTGCTGTGGCGGCTCTGGCTGGAGGGCGTCGACGTGGGCGACCGGTTCGCGCCGCTGGCCGAGTGCTGGCTGCGCGCGCTGGACCAGCGCATCTATGCGTTCAACGATCTCCACGCGCTGATGGCGCTGCTCGGCGCCGGCCGGCGGGCGGAGGCCGCGGATCTGATCGCCAACATCGCGCGCGCCGCGGGCGGCGGCGGCGACAATGCAGTGATGGCGGCGCGCATCGGGCTACCGCTGGCGGGTGCCTTCGTCGACCATGTCGAGGGGCGCCATGCCGCGGCGGTCGAGGCGATCCTCGCGGTGCGCGGCTCGGCTCAGCGCTTCGGCGGCTCGCATGCGCAGCGCGACGTGCTGACGCTGACGGCGTTCCACGCGGCGATGGCGGCGGGGATGACCGGCACCGCGCAGGCGCTGGCGCACGAACGGATCACGCATAAGCCGGAGAGCGCATGGGCGCGGCGGCTGGTGGCGGTTGCGAACGGGGACGTGCGGAAAGCGGCCTAGAATGCATGTCCTCCCCGGCGCGCAGCGTCGGGGAGGACGAATATCTAGGGCGTCTCGACGATCGCCACTTCGCTGCTGTTGTAGAAGATCACCGCCACCGCCCCCGGCAGCACCGCGATGCCGCGCGGGCCCTTGCCGGGGAATTCGGCGACGCGCCGGTCCGTGAACGCCTGGTTGAAGCCGCGCCGGCCGGTGCCGCGCCAGAAGACCAGCTTGCCGGACTCCCGCGCCGCGGCGACCAGATCCGGCCGGCCGTCGCCATCGAGGTCGTGGAGATAGACGTCGCGGATCTCGTCGGCGGTCACCTCGCCGCGCTTCGCGGTCCGGGGGGTGAAGGAGCCGTCATAGGTGAAGCGGTCGGCATCGTTGCGCAGCACCACCGCATTGTCGCTGGTGCTGCGGTTGCCGACGACGATGTCGGCGCGACCGTCGCCATCGAGGTCGCCGGCCTTCAGATGATAGGGAATGCGCCCGAATGACGGTGTGCGCCGCCAGGGTGCGAAGCCGCCCTTGCCATCGCCCTTCCACACCTCGACGAGGTTGGATTCGTAAAGCGAGAAGGCGAGATCGAGCACGCCGTCGCCATCGAAATCGGCGGGCGCGATGTCACGCGGGCCGCCGAGGAGTTGGTCATAGGGTGCGGATTGCTGCGGATAGCGGACGTGCCGGAAGCGACGATTGCCCTCGTTGATCAGCACGAAGAACAGGTTGGACTGGTAAGAGACGGTCACGATATCCGGTCGCCCGTCAGCATTCACATCGGCGACGATCGCCGAGGTCAGGCCAGGCGTCGGGTAGCGGGGCTCGCCCTTGTCATCGAGGCCATATTCATTGACCAGCCCGTCGTCGGAAAAGCGAATGAACCTCGTCGGCTCGAACAGCGCCGCGCGGTCTTTCGCGCCATAGAGGATAGCGAGGTCGCGCCCGTCGTTGGACTGGTAGTTGGGGACGACGACATCCGGCCGGCCATCGCCATCGAGATCACCGATCGCCGAATGATAGGGGCCGAAGCCGACGGGGAAGTCGCGCCGCAGCCACGCCCCTTCGCGCCCCGGATTGAGATAGACGGTAAGCTGGTCGTTCGCCGGCCGTGCCAGCTTCGGAGACAGCAATTCGCCGCGGCACGGGATGACCAGGTCAGGCAACCCGTCCCCGTTCACGTCGCCGGACGCGATCTGATAGGGGCCGGTGCAGACCGGCAGCATCACCGCATGCTGCGCAGCATTTTGCGTATTCCATCGGGACCACCGCGTGCCCTCTCCAGTGGCGGTGGCGGCAGCGCCGGCGAGCAACGCCAGCAGGCCGGCAGCGATGGTCCCGATGGTCATGCGCTTGTCCTCCCGCCGATCAGAACTGGAAGCGCACGCCGGCGCGGAAGGAGCGGCCGATCACGTCGTAATAGGTTTGCGAGATGCCGATCTGCGCGCTGCCGATGCCGGTGCCCGCTGGCGCATAGGGCGCCGGCGCCTTGTTCGCGACATTGTCGACCGCGGCGTAGAGCTTGACCTGATCGGTCAGCGCGACGCTGGCGGACAGGTCGATGTAGAAGGCACCATCGACATGGTTGTCGTCGATCGTGCGGTTGAGGCTGGTCGAGGCCGGGCAGTTGCTGCTGCACTCGATGAAGCTGGTCGAAAGCACGCCGTCGCTGAAGCCGCGACCGGTGAGGGAGAAGGACAGCGGCCCTTTCTCGAGCACGATCTCGCCCAGATAGCGCCACTTCGGCACGCCGTTATTGTCGCCGAGGCTGGAGGTGGGCGGGTTGATGCCGTTGTCGACACTGGCTTCGAGGTAGCGCGTCGCGAGACCGCGGATCGAGAGGCTGCCCCCGCCCAGCCCGCCGGCGATCGACGACAGCGGCAGTCGATAGCCCGCCTCGAAGTCGAGCCCGCGCACGGTCTGGCGGCTGAGGTTGATCGGGCGCAGGAAGATCTCGGTCATGAAGCCGTTGGCGTCACGCTCGATCAGGTCGCACAGCGCGGCATTGCCCTGGAAGCACTGGTTGATGATCGTGCTGGACGACAAGGTGGCGATCGCGCCCTTCACGCCGATGTCGAAATAATCGACCGAGGCGGAGAAGCCCGGCAGGAAACGCGGCTGGAAGACTGCGCCGAGGTTCAGCGTATCCGCCTTTTCGGGATCGACGATCGGGTTGCCGACGGTGGTCTGGAAGACGGTGTAGGCCTGGTTGTTGTTGAACGGATCGACCAATGTCGTCGTGTTGGTCTGCCCGGCGAGAAACAGTTCGGAAAGGTTGCCGGCGCGGATGTCGCGCGAGCGGGTGACGCGGAACCGGATGTCGGGGATCGGCGCGTAGGTGAGGCCGAGCTTCCACGTCGTGACATAGCCCGAGGTGCTGTAATCGGTCGCGCGCACCGCGGCGTTGAGGTCGAGCGCGTCGGCGAAACGCGTCTCGGCCGCCAGCGGAACGACCAGTTCGAGGAACGCCTCGTTGACGGTGAAGCTGCCATGGATCGGCTTGTAATTGCCCGCCCAATAGCTGTTCACGAGCGACATCGCGTCGCTTTCGCCCTCTTCCTTCTCGCGGCGATGCTCGGCGCCGAACGCCAGCGAGACCGGCCCCGCCCAGGTGGAGAGCGGTTCGCCGCGCACCGTCGCGGAGATCACGTCCTGCGTGATCTTGGCGTTGAGGTAGGAATGGCCGATGACATAATCGAGCGCCGCATCCGAGGCGACGCCGGTGCCGAGGATGTTGAGCGGCACGCAGCCATTATTCGGGTTGGTCAAGGTCGAGCGGCAGACGATCGCGCCGCTGGGCGCGCGCACCGCGTCGATCGCCGCGCGATAATTGGCGGTGATCGGCACGTTGGTGCCGTTGAAGAATTTGCTGATGTTGCGGTTGGCGCGGACGATCCACGTCCAGCCGGTGCCGAACAGGTCGGTGCTGCCCTCCGCGCCCACCGCATAGCGATAGAGATCGTGCCGCGTTTCGGTGACGATGCCGCCGATCGCCGCGTTCCAGCTGCCGACGTTGAGCGAGGTCTCGCCGAGCGCGGCCATTCGCTGGCGCACGTCTTCGGGCAGGAAGGCATTGTCGCGCTGGATGATCAGCCCGCCGAAATTGAACATCGGCGTGCCGGTGGTCTTGGTCCGCGCCTCGACATAGGAGAATTCGCCGAACAGCTCGACCGTGTCGGCAACCTCGTAGCTCAGCCGGGTATAGGCGCTCTTGTGCGACACTTCCGGGTCGAGATCCTGCGGGCCGTTGCCGAAATCGGTGTAGCGCCAGTCGCCGCCGACCATGAACGGGTTGTTGACCACCGAGCCGAAATTGAGCTGGGCGGGGGTACCGCCGGGGCCGAAATAGAGGCCGCGCAGCGGGCCGGTGGTGACGATCGCGCCGGGCGCGACGGTGCTGTAGCCGACGCCGTCGCGCACCAGATATTCGGGCTGCCCGTTGGTGGCGGTGTAGTTCGGGTTGAACAGCGTCTTGCGGCCGCGATACCAGTCCCGCGGCATGCCATCGATGCCCTCGCTGAACCAATGTTCGCCGCTGACGAGGATATGGCCGCGGCCATCGGCGAAGTCGCTGCCGGCGCTCAGCGAAACCTTGTAGTTGGCATCGTCGCCATAGGTGGTGACGCCGCCCTGGACATTGCCCTTCACCCCCGTGAAATCCTTGTCGAGCACGAAGTTGACGACGCCGGCCACCGCATCCGAACCCCAGGCGGCGGAGGCGCCGCCCGTGACGATGTCGACCCGTTTGACCAGCGCGCTGGGGATCGAATTGGCATCGACGAGGCCGTTGAGCGATGCGGCGGGCAGCCGCTGGCTGTCGAACAGCACCAGGGTGCGGGTCGCCCCGAGGTTGCGCAGGTTGAGCGTGGAAATGCCCATGAAGCCGCCGCTGATGTTGCTGGCGGTGTTGCGGGGATTGTTGCTGCCGGCGAGCGCGGGGAGGCGGTTGATCTGCTCGGCGATGTTGACCTGCGCCGAACGCTGGATCTCCATTTCGCCGAGCACGGTGGTCGGCGTCGGCGCCTCATAGCCGTCGCGCACGACGCGCGATCCGGTGACGACCAGCGCGCTATCGTCGTTGCGCGCCTCGCTGGCGAGGATCGCGGTGCGGCCGTCGAACGACCGGATGCTGAGGCCGGTATCGGCGATCAGGGCTTCCAATGCGGCGCGGGTTTCGAGCCGGCCCTTGACCGCATTGGTCTGGCGCCCCTCGACGTCGCGGCCGGCGGCGATGATCTGGATGCCCGCCTGCCGCGCCAGTTCC
Organism: Sphingomonas sanxanigenens DSM 19645 = NX02; assembly: GCF_000512205.2. Lineage (NCBI taxonomy): Bacteria > Pseudomonadati > Pseudomonadota > Alphaproteobacteria > Sphingomonadales > Sphingomonadaceae > Sphingomonas > Sphingomonas sanxanigenens. The sequence continues at coordinate 5,796,710 of NZ_CP006644.1, read as the reverse complement.
TTCACCCCCGAAGCCGCATCCTGCGCCGCCACGTCGAACGCGCGCACCTGCGCCTGGGCGGCGGCAGGCAAGCCGATAGCGGCTGCAACCGCGACAACAGCCGCGGTCGCACGATAATATCGCGAATTCATGAACAGTCCCCGCTTGTTGGTTTCAAGATCAAGGACAGGAAAGAACGCAGATTTCCGTCACGGGAATTTACATTAATTCCCGGAGACACTTTCACTTCAATTTGATGACGGATCCGTCGACAGCGACCTCGACCTCCGCCCCGGCAATCGCGGCCGCCGCACGGGCGAACTGTTCGGGATCGTTGGCCCGGAACAGGCCGACGATGCGCATCTGCCCCACCGCCGGATCGGCGATCTCGATGCGGGTGCGGTTGATCCGGTTGAAGCGCCGCGCGGCGGCTTCGATCGTGACGTTGTCGAGCGCGATCTGTGCCAGCGCCGGCGGCGGCGAGGGCGGCGGTGCGGGGGTCGCCAGCGCGGGCGGATGGGACTGGGGCGTGCCGGGTTCGAGCGACAGCGCGTCACCGGCGTGGAGCAGCACCGCCTGGTCGCGCTCGTCGCGCGCCCATACCAGCACGCTCCCCTCGCTCACCCGCACCGCGCCGCCGGTGCGGCCGATGCGGCGCACCGAATAGACCGTGCCCGTCGCCTGCGCATAGACGTCGCCCGATCGAACCACGAACGGGTGCGCGCGATCCTTGGCGACGTGGAACAGCGCCTCGCCGCGGGTCAGCGAGACGGTGCGCACCCCGTCGCGCATCGCATAGGCGATCCGGGCCTCCTCGCCCAAGGTGACGACCGATCCGTCCGCCAATGTCAGCCGGCGATCCGAGGCCTCGCGCGCCGGCTGCAGCGAACCGAGCATCGGCAGGCCAAGCCCGACCAGCGCCACCAGCGACGCCGCCAGCGCGCCGCCGAGCAGCACATGCCGGCCGGTTCGCCAGCGCGCGCGCGTCGGCGCGTCGTCGTCGTTGCCGGCGGCCATCGGGTTTCCGGCGGGCACCGGCGCGGGCGCCGCCACGCCCGTCGAGGCCAGCACCGCATCCTCGATCGCATAGAGGCTGGCGCGGGCGCGAAGATAGGCACCGCGGTGGCGCCGGTCGGCGGCGAGCCACGCCTCGAATTCGGCCGGCATCTCGCCATAGAGCGCCCGTGCCGCCCAGCGCGCCGCCTGCGCGTCGATCGCGTCAGCGGGAACGGAACTTGCCAAGCCGCACGCCCTCCCGCTTCTCCGCGCCCTCACCGCCGCCGCCGCCATCCTGTTCGGCGATCAGGCCGATCACCCGCCGGATGCCGCGCACGACATTGTTCTCGACCACATTCTCGCTCACGCCCAGCCGCTCCGCGGTCTCGCGCTGCGACAGGCCTTCGATGCGGCGCAACTCGATGACGCGCCGGCAGGTTTCGGAAAGATTGGCCAGCACTGCGTTCACCCGCCCCAGTTCCTGCACGCCTTCCAACGCCCTGTCCGCACCGGGGCTATCATCCATGACGTCGAACCATTCGTTTTCCGTCATCGAGACGACATTTTTCGCGCTGCCATGGCGAACCGCGTCGATCGCCGCCGCGTGCGCGGTGCGGCGGAAATAGGCGAGCGGGTTTTCGATATGGTCGACGGAGGCCAGGCCGGCGAGGCGGCAATAGGCCTCCTGCATCACATCGTCGACGTCGATCGCGCCGCGCCAGTGCCGCGCAAGCCACGTCCGCACCCGCCCCTCATGCGGCAGGATCTCGCGCGCCACCCAACGGGCAACGATGTCGTGCTGGTGTCGCATGCGTGTGGGGCGTCCGTGGCGTTCGGACATGAAGAATTTATGACGGGCACGCGCCAGCGAGAGAAAGGCAGCGCGGCGGCAGCCTGCCAAATTTCGGGGACACAATACGAAACTCTGGCACACGAGCGGCCGCTCCAGTTTAGTATTATGTCCCTGAAACCACCGAATTTAAGTCCGGCGCCCGAGCCTCTGGACAGGCTATACTCCCGCCGCCTATCCGCCCCCGATGCCAGTCGTAACCACCATCATGAACTCCGCCACCGGCCAGCCGCTCCAGAAGATGAGCTTCGGCCGCCTCCCCAAGCCCTGGGCCTCGTTCAACCTCGAAACCGGAGAACGTGTCACCGTCGATCGCATCGATGTGGGCAAGCCGGCACCCGGCAAGGTCGTCGCGCCGATCTCGGTCTGGGTCACGCCCAAGGCGTAATCCGCCCGCTCCTGCCGCTCGCCCGGTGGTGCGGATGCACCACCGCCGGCGCCCTCCCCCTCCCGGCGCAGCCTATCCCGTCACACCGCCGCCGGCAGCCTCAGCCGCACCAGCAGGCCGCCGAGATCCTCGCTCTCCTCGAGGCTGATCGTGCCTTCGTAGATCTCGGCGACGTCGCGCACGATCGCCATGCCGAGGCCGGTGCCCGGCTTCGACGTATCCAGCCGCACGCCGCGATCGAAGATGCGCGCGCGTTCCTCCTCGGGGATGCCGCGGCCATCGTCCTCGATGAGGAATTCGACATAGCCGGCTTCCGCGCCGACGGTGACGAACACGCTGCCGCCGCCGTATTTTGCGGCATTCTCGATCAGGTTGCCGAGCATCTCGTCCAGATCCTGGCGTTCGACATGGACGGCGAGCGTCTTGGGCCCGGTCATGTCGAGGCGGACATGGCGATAGAGGCGGCCGACCGCGCGCTCGACGGCCTGCAGGCTCGGCCAGACCTCGGCGCGGCTGTGCGCGCTGCCGCGGCGGCCGACCGCGCGGGCGCGGGCGAGGTGGTGGTCGACCTGGCGGCGCATCGTCGTCGCCTCGCGGATCACCGTGTCGGACAGATCGGGGGACTGCGCGGTCGCGGCGTTCATGATCACCGTCAGCGGCGTCTTGAGCGCGTGGGCGAGGTTGCCGGCATGGCGCCGCGCCTCCTCCGCCTGCTTCTCATTATGTTCGAGCAGCGCGTTCAGTTCCTCGACGAGCGGCGTCACCTCGTTGGGCAGGGCCTCGTCGATGCGCTGCGCCTGCCCCGCCCGCATCGCCGCGATCGCGAGGCGCACCTTGCGCAGTGGCCACAGGCCGTAGAGCGTCTGCAGCGCGGCGAGGATGATCAGGCCCAGGCCGAGCAGTGCGAAGCTGCGGATCATCGTCCGGCGCAAGGTGCCGATCTGCGCGTCGAGCGTCTCGCGGCTGGCGGCGACCTGGAAGCGCCAGAGAATGTCCGATCCGGGCAGGCGGACGTCGCGTTCCATCACCCGCAGATCCTGGTCGGGAAACTCCTTGCTGTCATAGACATGCGCTTCGGTGTCGTTGTGCGGCGGTTTCACGACCAGCGCCCGGTCCCACAGCGAGCGCGAGCGCCAATGATCATGGCCGATGCCGCTGATCTGCCAATAGAGGCCGCTGTTGGGCTCGAGGAAGCGCTGGTCGGCGAGCGGGCGGTTGAAGAACACCTCGCCTTCCGGCCCGATTTCCGCCGAGGCCGCCATCGCGGTCAGCACATATTCGAGGCCGTCGTCGAAATTGCGGGTGATCGCGCTCGCCAGCACGCTGTCCAGCGCGATGCCGCCGCCGACGAGCAGGATCAGGATCCAGCCCGCCGCGATGCCGATCATCCGGCGGCTGAGCGACCCCGTGGTGCGGTTGCGACGCCGCCGCGGGCCGGCGTCGTCGCCGGTGGCCGGTCCCGGGGCCGCGCCCTCCGCTTCCGCGGCCGGCGCGGGAGCGTCGGAGGGCGCGTGGTCGCCGGTCATGTCAGGCGGCGGGATCCTCGAGGCTGTAGCCCAGGCCGCGAATCGTCGTGATCACGTCCTGACCCAGCTTCTTGCGGATCCGGGTGACGAACACCTCGATCGTGTTCGAATCGCGATCGAAATCCTGATCGTAGATATGCTCGATCAGTTCGGTGCGGCTGACGACCTTGCCCTTGTGGTGGAGCAGGTAGCTGAGCAGCTTATATTCCTGCGCGGTCAGCTTCACCGGCTCGCCGGCCAGCGTGACCTTGCCCGAACGGGTATCGAGCCGCACGTCGCCCGCGATCAGCTCGGACGAGGCATTGCCCGACGCACGCCGGATCAGCGCGCGCAGGCGGGCGATCAGTTCCTCGGACTGGAAGGGCTTGGCAAGATAATCGTCGGCGCCGGCATCGAGCCCGGCCACCTTGTCCGACCAGCTGTCCCGCGCGGTCAGCACCAGCACGGGCATCACCTTGCCCTCCTTGCGCCAGCGATCGAGCACCGTCAGTCCGTCGATCTCGGGCAGGCCGAGATCGAGGATCACCGCATCGTAATTTTCGGTGGAGCCGAGAAAATGGCCTTCCTCGCCGTCCGTCGCGAGGTCGATCGCATAGCCTTCGCGCTCCAGCGTGTTCCGCAGTTGCGTGCCCAGGCTGGGCTCGTCCTCGACGATCAATACGCGCATGTTTTTCCCCTGCACTTCGTTTCGCGCGGCCGAGGTACGGCCGTCAGCGTCCGCTACGGCCTATCACGGCTCCGGTGCGTCCGTCGACATCGACCCAGATGACCGAGCCGTGGCGCATGAACTTCAACCGGTAGACGCCCGAGCGCGAATCATATTCCGGGCCCAGATAGTCGGCATCGCGCATCTCGCGCTTCACGCGCTGCTCGATCTCGCTGAGCAACTGCACGTCGCCGCGCTGGCGGGCCGCATAGGCGCTATACTGGTCGCCGACCGACTGGGCGAAGGCCACGCCGGACACGGCACCGCCCAGCAGCACGGGGAGCAGGAGGGTCTTGGTCATCGTCATCACGGGATTGGCATAGGCCCAACGCGTTGAACAGCCCGTGAATAAGCCGCAACAGTGCGACATGTTCCGCGCCGCCCCGGCCGGCGGCGGCCTCAGGCCGGTTCGGGCAGCGATTGCGCCGGCAGATCGTCGTCCACGCCCGCGATCAGCTGGCGGTCGTCATGCCGCCAGGGATGGAAGCCGGGGCGGAAATAACCGAGCCAGGCCGGGGCGATGCGGCGGACGATACCGGGCGAGATGAAGGCGTGCCGAAACACCCGCCACCAGACTCGCGGGCCGCTCAGCCCATCCTGCCTGAGCAGTTCGAGGACCCCGCGAATCCGCCCGTGAACGAAGCGCTTGGTGGTTCGCAGCATCACCAGCGCGCGCACGATCCAGCGCCGCCGCCGCGGCCAGTGCCGCGTCGCGTGCAACCAGGTGTCATAGGCGACGCCCTTATGCTCGATCTCTTCCACCGCGTGCCAGCGCCACATCCGCGCGGCCTCCGGGTCGGCGCCGTCGAGGTGGCGCGGATCGGCGAGCAGTTCATGCGCGAGCATCGCGGTGAAATGTTCGAGCGCCATCGTCGCGGCGAGGTTCGCGATCGGCGGGCGCCCTTTGGTCAGCGCCAGCGCGGCATCCACATCGGCGTCGAGCCGGGCGACGTCATAGCCCTGATCGGTGACGTGCCGGTTGAACGCGACATGCTCGCGGCTGTGATTGACCTCCTGCCGGATGAAGGCGTTGATCTCCGCCTCCAGCGCCGGCGGCGTGCCGTCGCGATGCGCGCGCACGCTTTCGACGAAATAGGCCTCGCCCTTGGGAAAGGTCACCGACAGCGCGTTGTAGAAGGCGGTACCGACCGGATCGCCGTTCAGCCACCAGCGCCGCTGGCCGCCCTTCCGGCCGAAGCGCCGGTCACGCGGCGTGATTGTCGGATTTCCGAAGGTCTTGGCGGAACTCATGCAATGGCTCCATAGCTATGCTCGCACCCTATAGCTACTTACATGGATGTCAATAGTGAGAAAACGCCTCAGCCCCGAAGCCAGCCGCTCCGCCGCGCTCGAGGCGGCGCGCGCGCTGCTGATCGAACAGGGGCCGCAGGCGGTGACGTTGAAGGCGGTCGGCGATCGGATCGGCCGCACGCACGCCAATCTGCTGCACCATTTCGGATCGGCGGCGGGGCTGCAGACCGCGCTCGCCACCGAGATCGCCGGGACGGTGACGACCACGATCGCCGACGCCGTGCTCCGTGCGCGGGCCGGCGAAGGCGATCCGCGCCATATCGTCGACCTCACCTTCGATGCGTTCGGCCGCCAGGGCGCGGGCGCGCTCGCTGGCTGGATGATCCTGTCGGGCAATCGCGATGCGCTCAACCCGATCCTCGAGGCGATCCACCAGCTCGTCGACGAACTGGGCGAGGGGCATGAGGATGCGCCGGTCGCCGAACTGACGCTCTCGCTGGTGACGAGCGCGCTGGGCGACGCGCTACTGGGCGAGGCGATGGCGGGATCGCTGGGGCTGCCGCGCGAAACGGCGCGGGAGCTGGCGCTCCAGTCGCTGCTCGCGGGGTCGAAGCTGGGCGCCTCTCGCGCGGCGGTTTAGCACTGCCCTTCAACTTATGGCCCAAAAGCATTAAGGGCCCCGCATGCATTTTCTAGACCAAGCCAAGATCTTCGCCCGTTCCGGCTCGGGCGGCCCCGGCGCCGTCAGCTTTCGGCGCGAGAAGTTCATCGAATATGGCGGCCCCGACGGCGGCAATGGCGGCAAGGGCGGCGATATCATCTTCGAAGCGGTGGCCGGCCTCAATACGCTGATCGACTTCCGCTACACCCAGCATTTCCGCGCACCGCGCGGCAAGGGCGGTGCCGGTTCCAACCGCACCGGCGCGGGCGGCAACGATCTCGTGATCAAGGTGCCGGTGGGCACGCAGGTGATCTCGGAAGACAAGGAGCATGTGCTGCTCGACTTCACCAGGGTCGGCCAGCGCGAAGTGTTCCTGCGCGGGGGTGACGGCGGCCGTGGCAATCTGAGCTACAAGACATCGACCAACCGCGCCCCGCGCCAGCATGGCAGCGGCTGGCCCGGTGAAGAGGCCTGGGTGTGGCTGCGGCTGAAGCTGCTCGCCGATGCGGGGCTGGTGGGGCTGCCCAACGCCGGCAAGTCGACCTTCATAAACGCGGTGACCAACGCCAACGCCAAGGTCGGCGCCTATGCCTTCACCACCACCCGGCCGCAGCTCGGCGTGGTCAGCCACCACAATCGCGAGTTCGTGGTCGCCGACATTCCCGGGCTGATCGAGGGTGCGGCCGATGGCGTCGGCATCGGTGACCGCTTCCTCGGCCATATCGAGCGCTGCCGCGTGCTGCTCCACCTCGTCGACGTCACCTTGGACGACCCGGTCGAGGCCTATCGCGTCGTGCGCGGCGAGCTGGACGCTTATGGCGCCGGACTGATCGACAAGCCCGAGGTGCTGGCGCTGAACAAGAGCGACACGCTGGACGCCGAACTGGTCGAGGAGATCGCCCAGGCGCTGCGCGAGGCGAGCGGTGCCGAGGTGTTCCCGATGTCCGGCGTGTCCGGCGTCGGCGTGGACGCGGTGCTCGACCGGCTGGTCGCCGAGATCGGCCCGGCGGAGGCGAACGCGCCGGGCGAAATGGACGAGGACGAGGGCGGCGAGGGACCCGGCGAATGGTCTCCGATCTGATTTTGCCTCCCTCCCCCTTGGGGGGGAGGGTTGCGAAGACTTGGGCGGTGCGTAGCAGCGCCCTAGTCGTAGCTGGGAGAGGGGAAAGCGGCGCGAAGCGCCGCGCGCGCCTGCGGCGCGCACCCCTCCTCCAACGCCGACTAGGCGCCTACGGCGCCAAGTCTCCGTATCCTTCTCCCCCAAGGGGAGAAGGGAATTGAATCCCTTCACCCCTGCGCTCTGCCCGCGCCTCGTCATCAAGGTCGGCTCCTCGCTGCTCGTCGATCCCTCCGGCACGCTGCGGCGCGACTGGCTGGCCTCGCTCGTCGCTGACATCGCCGAGCGCCATGCCGCGGGCCAGCGGATCATCGTCGTTTCTTCCGGTGCGATCGCGCTGGGCGCGCGGCGGCTCGGCCTGCCGAAGGGCGGGCGCGCGAGCCTCGAGGATGCGCAGGCCGCCGCCGCGACCGGGCAGATCGCGCTGTCGGGCTGCTGGGCGGAACTGCTCCACGGCCACGGCCTCACCGCCGCGCAGATGCTGGTCACGCTCGACGATCTCGAGGATCGGCGGCGCTATCTCAACGCCACCGCCACGCTCGACCGGCTGCTGACCTTGGGCGTGGTGCCGGTGATCAACGAGAATGACAGCGTCGCCACCACCGAGATCCGCTTCGGCGACAATGACCGGCTGGCCGCGCGCGTCGGCCAGGCGGCGCATGCGCAAGGCGTGATCCTGCTTTCGGACGTCGACGGGCTCTATGACCGCGACCCGACCGTCCACGCCGATGCGACGCGGATCGAACGGGTCGACCGGATCGACCGCCAGATCGTCGCGATGGGCGGCAGCGGCACCTCGTCGGGCATGGGCTCCGGCGGCATGGCTTCCAAGCTGGAGGCGGCGCGGATCGCGACCGGCGCGGGCGCCGCGCTGGCGATCGTCTCGGGCAAGCATGAGCGCCCGCTGGCGCGCTTCGCTACCGGCGGCTGCGGCACCGTCTTCACCGCTGCGATGAAACCGCGCGCGCGCAAGAGCTGGATCGCCGGGCGGCTGACGGTGCGCGGGCAGATTGCGGTCGATGCCGGCGCGGCGAACGCGCTGGCGGGCGGCAAGAGCCTGCTCGCGGCCGGCGCCACCACCGTCGCCGGCCGCTTCGCGCGCGGCGACCTGATCGAGATCGTCGACCATCAGGGGCAGGCGATCGCACGCGGCCTTGCCGAATATGACAGCGAGGATGCCGCGCGCATCGTCGGCAAGCGGCGCGACGCGATCGAGGCGATCCTCGGCTACGCGCCGCGCACAGCCCTCGTCCACCGCGACCATATGGCATTGCTGTGAGCGTGCTCGCGCTGACCGGCGCGACCGGCTTCGTCGGCAGGACCGTGCTGCGGATGGCGGTGGCCGGGGGCCACCATGTCCGTGCGCTGACCCGCCGGCCGCAGCCGGACACCGCCGGCGTTACCTGGATCGCGGGCGCGCTCGACAGGCCGGCGAGCCTCGCCGAGCTGGCGCGGGGCGCCGACGCGGTGATCCACGTCGCCGGCGTGGTCAACGCGCCCGACCGCGCCGGCTTCGCCGCGGGCAATATCGAAGGCACGCGCGCAATGGTCCGCGCGGCGAAGGACGAAGGCGTCACCCGCTTCATCCACGTCTCCTCGCTCTCCGCGCGCGAGCCGGCACTGTCGATCTATGGCTGGTCCAAGGCCGGCGCCGAGGATGCGGTGGCCGACAGCGGGCTCGACTGGTCGATGGTGCGCCCGCCCGCGATCTACGGCCCCGGCGACACCGAAATGCTCGACCTGTTCCGCATGGCGCGGCGCGGCGTGATCATGCTGCCGCCGCGCGGCCGCTTCTCGGTGGTCGCGGTCGAGGATCTCGCGCGTCTGCTGCTGACGTTGGCAACGGCGCGCGCCGGCACCGGCCAGATCTACGAGGTGGACGACGGCGTTGCCGGTGGCTGGACGCATGAGGGGTTCGCGCAGGCGATCGGCGCTGCGGTCGGCCGCCGCGTCCGCGCGATCCATACCCCGCGCCCGCTGCTCCGCGTCGCCTCCGCGATCGACCGCGCCACGCGGCGGACGCGCGCCAAGCTGACCGGCGACCGCGTCGGCTATCTGTGCCACCCGGACTGGGTAAGCACCGCGATCCGCCAGCCGCCGGCCAACCTGTGGCGCGCGGAAACCGACACGCGCGACGGGCTGAAGGCGACGGCGGACTGGTATCGTGCCGAGGGCTGGCTGCGGTAGTAGTGCAGAAGCATCACGAAATAACCCTCTCCCGCCAAGTGCGGGAGAGCGCTTTGAGCGCACCTCGATAGTCGCGCTCCTTTCGCCCCCTATTTCTGCCGCAGCGCCAGCGGCACGCGATTGTTCTGCCGCGTCAGTTCCGGCGCATCCTCCGCCAGTAAAACCTCCGCGGTCAGCGTCTCGGCATCCACCTTCGACGGCAGCTTGAACGTCACCGCCACCGTGCGCGGCTTGAGATCGAGCGGTGCCTCCAGCGCCGGGATCGGTGCACTTGCCACCTCCACGCCATCGGCCCCGCGCAGCACCGCGCGGCCGCCCGCGACCGGCTGGCTGCCGAGGCTGTGGACGGTCAGCGACACGCGCCGGCGCTTCACCGCGATGTCCTGCGTGCCGATGCCGAGGTCCGGGCGCTGCTCGACCGGGGTCGAGGGGCGCAGCAGCTCGAATTCATAGACCACGGTCTCGCCGGGGGTGAAGCGCACCTCGGTATTGGCGCTGCGTTCCAAGGTCACGTCATGCGATTCGCCGGCGGGCACCAGGGTCTTGCCGTCGTCGGGCGTGGTGTAGCGGCGGACGCGCCACGTGCCGGCGATCACGTTCCACGTGGACATCGTCGCGCGCTGCTCGACCGCGGAGAGGTTGTAGCCGATCACCCGCAGCTTGTCCGGCCGCGCCCCGGGAACGAGGATCGCGACCCGTTCCGCGCCGCCGGGCCGATCGAACCGCCAGCTGACGAAATGGGTCGGCCAGTGCATGTTGCGTCTCAGCGCCACCGCGCCCAGCCGTTCGCGCTGGAGGATGTCGCTGGGGGAATCGACCCGGTCGGACCACCAATGCCCCTCGGTGTTCATATACATGCGCTGCTGGCGCTCGACGATCGCGTCGCCGTGCAGCTTGGCCAGCGCGGCGGTATCACCGGTCGCGGCCCAGCGCGCGTAGAGCGCGAAAGCGTCGTTGCTCTTCGAATTGGCGAGCGTGCTGCGCCACGCATCGCCCTGGGCGAGGCGATCGAACAGATTATCCCCCAGTTCGGCGATCGAACCCGGCCCCGCGCGCGCCACCCGAGCCTCGATCGGCTGGAGATATTTGGTGTCGGCGGTCAGCCGCCACGCCGCCCAGGCGGTCTGCAGCACGATTGTCGCCCCACCGCCGTCGCCGGCGCGCTCCTTGTCGGTGTTCCAGTTGATCTCGTTCGGATACGACCAGAGACCCTTCTCGTCCTTGCGTCCATGCGCCATCCAGCCGTCCATGATCCCGGTGATCTGGTTCGTCGCGACCGGATTGCCGTTGAACGCGGCGAGCATCGTCGGCACGTGCATGACGGTGAAGCCATAGGGCTTCTGCCAGGACCAGGGATCGTCGCGGTAGATCTTGCGCCCGCCGAACCAGCTCGACGCGAAATGGACATGGCCCGCCGGGTTGCGCAGCAGCACCCGCGAGAGGCCGTCGACATTCTCCATCAGCCGCTCCACCGCCAAGGGCTCGCCCCAGTTGAGGTAGAGCCGCTCGGCATTGCTGTTGAGCCCTTCCTCATAGACGTGGAGCTCATCGGTCTCGATCGTGCCGAGGCCGTTGGTGATCATCCCGTTCTTGTAGACCGCGTCCGACAGCGCGCGCAGCGAGGCGTTGATCCTGTCCGGGTCGACGCCCATCAGCGCCAGCCCCGGCCATTGCTGGGTAAGATCGGTGTCGTCGGACAGGCCGCCGCCGAAATCGCCATAGGGAACCTGGCGATTGTCGATCCACCAGTTGACGAAGCGGCCGACCAGCTTGAGATCCTCGACCTGCCGGAACGCCCACAGCGGCACCCCCGCGGGGGCCTGGGGCAGCACGACCGGCGGGAAATTCTCCGGCCGGTAATTGATGTCCGCCCAATAGCCGCGCGCCAGTTCATTGTCGGGATCGACGCGGAGCAGATCGGAAACGTCGCCGAAGATGCGGTCGTAGAGCGGCGCGCGGCGCGACGCGGTATGTTCCTCGACCAGGAAGGCCCAATTGTCCTTCACCTGGTTGAAGCGGTCGGCGACATACTCCTTCACCGCATCCTTGCGCGGCTTGAACACCAGCCGGATGCGGGTGCCGTCGAGGCTGGCGGCGTCGAAATCGGCGGCGGCGGATGCGACCGTCAGAGAGAGGCTGTCATGCGAGAGGATGCGGTCGCGCAGGTCGAGCCACAACGTCCGCGCTTCTCCGGCGCGCACCGAGACAGAGACGTCGATCATGTCGCGTCCCGGCCAGATCGGATCCTTGATCCTGATGTTGAGCGGCACGAGCCCCTTGCCGTCGCCCTTCACCTTCAGCGCCGGCAGGTCGATCGCGATGCCGTCCAGCCCGTCATGGATGTTCTGCCAGCCATAATCCCAGGCGCGCGCCACCGGCTGGTCGGCGGGGGCCGGGCCGAAGCTGGCGGGGATCAGCACATGGACGATCGGCGCCGCGCCCTTCATCCGCTCGGCAGCGCCGCTCGCCCCCGCCGCGCCCGCGCCCACCGCAGCGCGCACGCCCGACGTCGGCATGGCGAGCACGGTGCTGCGCTCTTCGGGCGCATAACGCCCGGCGATGAAGGCGTTGAGTCCGTTCAGGATTTCCAGCCGCGGCGCAACCGCGCTGCGGATCGTGTAGTCGAGCTGGAAACTGCCCTCCGGTACCACGCCCTTGCCGACATCATAGGCCCAGATTTCCTGGATCGGCTGTTCCTGCATCGTGTTGGTGAAGCTCAAGGTGCCGCCGGTGCGTGCCGCGAACGTATCGACGCTGCGCACGGTGCCCGCCTTGCGCGTCGCCAGCGTCTGCGATTCCGTCCCGTCCGACCAGTCGAGCGTGCCATAGGCGGCACCGCGCAGTTCGACGCGGTTGAAGCGCTCGCCCGCGGGCACGGTCAGCCGATAGGTCTTGCCGCCCTCGACATAGACGTTCCAGTCGGGAAGCTGGAAATAATCGTCGCGCCCCGGCAGTTTGGAGCGGTTGTAGACGCCGGGCCAGGTGGTCTCGGCGATGCCGTCCACGCCCTTCCACATCCATTCCTTCATGTCCTTCGCGTCGGCGAACTCGACCTTGCGGATGCGGGTGACGGGATCCTCCAGCAGCGGCGGCGCGCCGGCATCCCAGCCATGGCGGTGCGCCCAGGCGGCGCGGCGCGCGGCGTCCTGCGCCGGCGCCGCCGCGGGCACCGCCGGCTCCTGCTTTGCCGCGAGCGCGGCGACGGCAGGCGCATCGAGCATCCGGCCATAGATGCGGATCTCGTCGAGGTCGGAGCCGCGCATGAAATTGTAGCGGCTCTGCACCTGGTGCGGGGACAGCACCCGGCCGGCGAGGCCGAAACTGTCGAGCCCGGCGTCGAGATCGGCCTTCTGGTCGAGTTTCGCCACCTCCTGTCCGTCGACGAACAGCCGCACGCCGCTCGTCTCGTCCCAGCCGAAGGCGATGTGGTGCCACGCGGCGGGATCGGGCAGCGCCGGCAGCGCGAAGGAAACGCGCAGGCGCGAGAGATTGGCGTCGGTGACGAAGGCGTCGAAGCCCTTGCCGTTCCAGTCGATGCGCAGGAAGGCCATGTCCCAGCTCGAATGATCGGCATAGCCCGCGCGGAAGATCACGAACGGCGCCTCCCCCACCGGCTGCCGCGCGCGCCAGAAGAAGGCGAGCGTGCCGCGCGCCGCCTGCATGTTGCCCGGCGCCTTCCACGCCACATAGCCATCGTCCGCCCATTCCGCCGCGCCGCCGATCGCCCCGTTGGGCACGACCTTCACATTGCTGCGGAAATTGGGCACCGGATCGCCGCCCGCGACGTCTGCGTTCAGGCTTTCGTCCACCGAGGCGCGGAAGAGAAGGCCGGCATCCTCACGCGGGCCGTCGGCACGCTGGCCATCGACCCTCTGGGCATGCGCGGTGCCGGCAATGAGCGCGGTGGCGAGCGAGAGCAGCGAGGCAGTGCGGAAACGGGTCAAGGATACTCTCCAGGGGCGGGCGACCATCGGCTTGTTTTCGTCTGCTGGGTAGTTGGAAACCGGTGTCACGGGCAACCCCGATTTGCTATGTTTGACCCTCTCCCCTTTGGGGGAAGGACTTAAGGAAGAAGGAGAGCCGGTGCCCATCCTCACCCGCCGTGACATGCTGATCGGCACGCTCGCCACCACTCTCGTCGCATCCCCGGCGCGCGCCCGCGCGCGCGCGGAGATCTGGACGTTCGACAATCTCGCCCGCATCGGCGGCCACACCATCCGCGTCGAGGGCGCGCCGATCCTCGTCGATTCCCCGCTCGGCGCGGCGCTGACCTTCGATGGCGAGAAGGACGCGCTGTTCATCGACCATCACCCCCTCGCCGGCGCCGAGCGCTTCACCTTCGAGGCGCTGTTCCGGCCGGATGGCGGCGCCTTCGAGCAGCGCTGGTTCCATCTCGAAAGCGACCAGACCCCGCCGGTTCCGCCCGGCACCGGCACCACCCGGATGCTGTTCGAGATCCGCGTGGTCGAGGATCATTGGTATCTCGACGCGTTCATGCGCGGCGACGGCTACAATCAGGCACTGATCGTGCCCGGGAAACGCTTCCCCGTCGGCGAATGGTATCATGTCGCTCAGACCTATGACGGCACGACCTACCGATCATACGTCAACGGCGCGGTGCAGGCGGAGGCGGCGGTACCGTTCAAGCCGCAGGGACCTGGCAAGGCCTCGGTCGGCATCCGCATGAACCGGGTCAATCCGTTCAGGGGTGCGGTGCGGCAGGCGGCGTTCGTGAGGGGCACGGCGAAGCGGCCGGGCGGGTTCGTGCTGAGCCTGCGCTGATCCGAGACGGGCCGTTGGCGTTTCCGTTGGCTGGGGCGGCCGCGTTTCGACATCACAGATTCTCAAACGACTTTTACATATGCAACTTGCGCCGCCTTGCGCGCGATGCCACGCTTCCCTCCGATAGCCAGACAGATCGAAAATGATCGAAGGAGGGGACATCATGGATCACCGGATCGACCGCCGCGGCATGATGGGCGCGACCGGCATCGGCCTGCTCGCGCTGGCGACCCCGCGCGCCGACGCGCAGGAGAAGGACGGCGGCAGCGGCGCGACCGCCTCCGCCCGCCTCGCCATCCAGGAACGGACTCGCGAACGCCGCATGCGCTGGTGGCATGACGCCAAGTTCGGGATGTTCATCCATTACGGCCTCTACAGCCTGATCGGCCATCAGGAATGGGTGATGGAATCCGAAGGCATCCCGATCCCCGACTATGAGAAGCTCGCACGGCATTTCATGCCGAAACCGGGCGCCGCGCGCGAATGGGCCCGGCTCGCGAAGCGCGCGGGCCAGCGCTACATGGTGTTGACCACCAAGCATCATGAAGGCTTCTGCCTGTGGGACACGAAGCAGACCGACTATAACAGCGCGCAGCAGGCGGCGAAGCGCGACATCGTGCGTGAGTTCGTCGATGCCGCGCGTGCCGAGGGCTTGCGCGTCGGCTTCTATTATTCGCTGATGGACTGGCACCATCCCGATGGCGCGCGCTGCAAGGACGATCCCGCGGCGCGCGACCGCTTCGTCGCCTTCGCGCACGCGCAGATCCGCGAACTGCTGACCCACTATGGCAAGATCGACATCCTCTGGTACGATGTCGACTGGCCGCTCACCCCGGACCAATGGCGCGCCGGCGACATGAACCGGATGGTGTTCGAACTGCAGCCCGACATCATCGTCAACAACCGCAACGGGCTCGATGGCGATTTCTCGACGCCCGAGCACCGCGTCGCCGCCGCCGAGCGCGCCTGGGAAACCTGCGAGACGATGAACCTCGGCTGGGGCTATCAGCGATCCGACGACGAGTGGAAGAGCACCAGGCGGATCGTCAACGACCTCACCTTGTGCGTCCAGCAGGGCGGCAATTTCCTGCTCAACATCGGTCCGCAGGCGGACGGCACCGTGCCGCAGGCATCGGTCGAGACGCTCGAGCGCGTCGGCAACTGGCTGGAGACCAACGGCGCAGCGATCTATGATTCAGATGGCCGCGCCGCGGGCGCGTTCGGCAACTACACCAACTTCACCAAGGCCGGGAACACGCTCTACATCCACGTCTATTTCTGGCCGTCGAAAAGCCCGGCGGCGCAATGGCTCGACGCGCTGGCACAGGAGACCGTCGTCGCGGTCGGCGGCGTCCGCTGCAAGGCGCTGTCGGCGCGGCTGCTCAAGACCGGCCAGCCGGTGAAATTCGAACAGGACGATATCGCACTCCGCTTCACCGGCCTGCCCGAACAGGCCCCGGACGATCCGACGACGGTGATCGAGGTGACCTGCGAAGGCACCCCCTATGTACGCCACCACCTGATCCGTCCGGAATGGCCGCGCTATGGAGTGAATGTCGGGGGAAAGAGGAGCGTTTGAGGGTGGAGAGGGGGCCGGCGCCCCTCTCCTCAAAACCTACTGCGCCTTCAGGCTCTCCTCCCGCACCGCGCGGAATTCCGAGCCTGCCTTCCACACCGGCCATGCGTCCGATCGCGCCAGTTCCGCGCCGATCGTGCCGGCCAGTGCAATATCTTGCACAGCCCCGTCGAGGTTCCAGTCCGGCCCCCACTGGTCGCAGGCCTGATGGTAGCATTGCCCGGTATAGGCATCGATCCACGCCTGCCCGGCCTTCACCCCGCCCTGCTTGAGGTCGGAGGCGCCGGCGATGCCCATCAGCAGCATCACCGGCACGCCGCGCTTGGCGAAGGAGAAATGGTCGGCGCGGTAGAAGAGGCCGCGTTCGGGCAGGCCCTCGGGCGTCACCCGCCGCCCCTGCGTCGCGGCGACGCGGGTCATGTCGTCCTCGAGACTGTTCTGCCCCTTGCCGACCAGCACGACGTCGTTGGCCGAGCCGGCGGTCTGGAGGATATCGAGCGTCAGGTTGGCGACGGTGCGGTTAAGCGGATAGACCGGGTTGGACGCGTAATATTCGGAGCCGAGCAGGCCGCGTTCCTCCGCCGTCCATGCCGCGAACACCACGCTGCGCGCCGGCGCGGGGCCGGTCTTCATGTCGCGCGCGATCTCAAGCATGCCGGCGAGGCCGAGCGCATCGTCATTGGCGCCGGCGCGATAGATGCGGCCCTGCGCATCGGGCTTGCCCTTGCCATAGGCATCCCAGTGCGCGCCATACATCACCACCTCGTCGGCGCGGGTGGTGCCGGGGATCCGGCCGAGCACATTGTGGCTGGTCACCACCTCATGCGCGACCGGTACCTCCGCCTTGAAGCGCAGCCCCGCCAGCGCAACGGGCCGGAAGCCGGGCGTGCGCGCCGCCGCCTTGAGCGTGTCGAGATCGAGTTTCGCCGATGCGAGCAGCGCCCGCGCCGCCGCGTCCGACAGCCAGCCCTGCAGCCGCACGCTGGTGAGATCCTCGGGCTTGCGGGCGATATCGTAATTCTCGCCGCCGGGGCTGACGACGACGTTCCAGCCATAGCCGGCGCCGGCGGTGTCGTGGACGATCAGCGCGCCGACCGCGCCCTGCCGCGCCGCTTCCTCGAACTTGTAGGTCCAGCGACCATAATAGGTCATCGTCCGGTCGCCGAACTTACCGGCTGCGGGCTCGCCCGGCTTCGCCTCGAAATCGGGATCGTTGACGAGGAAGATGGCGACCTTGCCCTTGAGGTCGACGCCCTTCAGATCGTCCCACTTGCGCTCGGGTGCCTTCACGCCATAGCCGACGAACACCAACGGCGCGTCGATCACCGCCGCATCGTCGGGGCGGATGGTGGAAACATAGATGTCCTTGCCCGTCTCCAGCGGCACGGCGCCGGCCGGGCCGGTAACCGCGAGCGTCTTCGGCGTGCCCAGCCGGGTGTGGAGCAGCGGCACCGCCTGCAGCCACTGCCCGTTCGGCCCCGCCGGCTCCAGCCCCAATTGCTGGAAGCGCGCGATCAGATAGCCGACCGTCCGCTCCTCCCCCACCGTTCCCGGCGCGCGGCCCTCGAACGTGTCGGAGGCGAGGGTGCGGACGGTCTGTTCGATGCGGGCGGCAGCCCCCGCATCCTGCGCGAGGACGGGCTGGGCGGTGCCGGCAAGCAGCGCGGCGGCAGAGGCGATGGACAGGATCTTCATGCCGCCGGTTTAGAATACCGTGCCGCGGGGGCAAGGCCGTGTCAGCCGCCCGGCTTGATCGGGGCCGCGACGACAGCAGTCGTTCCTCGCGCCGCGGATCATTCTTCATGCGCACGGCGCGATCGAAGATCATCGTCGGCCGCCGCGCCAGATCGAGGTGCGGCCAGGCCGGCAGCGCGCCGCTATTGGGATCGCCCCGCGTCGCCAGCGCAATGAAAGAATCCGCCGTCTGCGCGGCGAGGTTGCGCGAATCCGTCCCCGTCCGTGCGCCCATGCGCCCATGCGCCCATGCGCCCATGCGCCCATGCGCCCATGCGCCCATGCGGACATAGGCGCACGATCGATGCAATACTTGGCTTGATGGCTTATCCGGTTCGCACCGGATCGGATGCATACGCCGCTTGACCGATCGCGGGTGACGTGACGTTATAACATTTCTATGACTGTGCTGGAGGGGACTATGCGCAAGCTCGTTTTCGGGGGATTGGCCGGCATCGCATTTCTGATCGTGGCAGCGGTGTTCAGCTTTCACAATCTCAGGCAGCGTGAGCAGCGGGTGCAGCGACAGATGGACTTGCAGGTAATGAGCGAATCATCGCCGGCTGCCGCCGTCACTGCCCCTTTCTCCGGATCGATACCGGCGCTGGAGATCGCGGACAGTTCCGATGCTGGTCAGCGTGCCCGCGGCGTCGCGTTCAACTATGATTATGCGTTCCGCCTGCCCGGCGAGCGCATCGCCGCCGTGCAGGAAGGCCATGCCGCCGCTTGCGAGGCGCTGGGCGCCGCGCGCTGTCGCGTCGCGGGCATGCAATATGCGGTCGGTGAAGGCGGCGCGGTCTCGGCGATGCTTGCGGTCAAGCTCGATCCGGCGATCGCGCGCAGCTTCGGTAAGGATGGCATCACCGCCGTCACCCGCGCGGATGGCAAGCTGGTCTCAAGCGCGATCGTCGGCGTCGATACCGCTGCCGCGGCGGAGAACGTCGATCGGGACGCCCGGCGGGTGCAGGCCGAGATCCGCCGGCTCGAAGGAGAACTGGCTCGATCGCGCAACGTGCCAGAGCTTGCGCAGCAGTTCGCGGCGGAGCTTTCCCGGCAAAGATCGCTGCTCAACGAGCTGCGCGCCGATGGCGAACGCTCTGCAAACGCGCTGACCGCAACGCCGATGCGCTTCACCTATGCCGCGAGCGCAGCGGTGGCGAAGCCCGAAGCCAAGGGTGCACTGAGCGCGGCGCTGACGACAGCGGGCGAAAGCTTCATTGGCGGCGTCGGATCGCTGATCATCATCCTCTCGGCAACTGCGCCTTGGGCTGCGCTGCTCGGGATCGGCTGGCTGGTGTGGATGGCAGTGCAGCCTGTTCTCGCGCGCCGCAGGCTTTCGGCACCGGCAATCGCAGAGGCGTGACCTTGGTCACCACCGGCCTCCATGAGCAGGGCTATCCCCTATCCCTAGAAAAGGTCGCACACCGCCGCGGTTGACCGGCCGTGGCGGCGACCGG